>JAPUUO010000064.1 GCA_026967815.1 Candidatus Bathyarchaeota archaeon
CTGTTTCTGCTCTACACCTCCGGCTCGACCGGCAAACCCAAAGGCATCCAGCATTCCAGCGCGGGTTATCTGCTCAACGCCGTCATCACCAATCTGTGGGTGTTCGATCTGCAGGATCAGGACATCTTCTGGTGCACCGCCGATGTCGGCTGGATCACCGGCCACAGCTACGTCGCCTTCGGCCCGCTGGCCGCAGGCACGACCGTGGTCATGTTCGAAGGCGCGCCGGTGGTGCCCGATGCCGGCCGCTTCTGGAACATCGTTGAAGACCATAAAGTCAGCGTGTTCTACACCGCCCCCACCGCCATCCGTGCGCTGATGAAGTTCGGTGATGAATACCCCAACAAATACGACCTCTCCAGCCTGCGCCTGCTCGGCACCGTCGGTGAACCCATCAACCCCGAGGCCTGGATGTGGTACCACACCGTCATCGGCAAGGAGCGCTGCCCGATCGTCGATACATGGTGGCAGACCGAAACCGGCGCCAACATGATCGCCCCCATCCCCGGCGCAGTCAGCACCAAACCCGGCTCCTGCACCCTGCCGCTACCCGGCATTGCCGCCGACGTGGTCAATGAAGAGGGCGAATCCATCACCGAAGCCAACAAGGGCGGCTATCTGGTGATCAAAAAACCCTTCCCCTCCATGCTGCAAACAGTCTGGGGTGACGAGCAACGCTATGTTGACACCTACTTCCCCAAATTCGGCGGCAAATATTACCTTGCCGGTGACAGCGCCCGAAGAGATAAAGACGGCTACTTCTGGATCATGGGTCGCATCGACGACGTGGTCAACATCTCCGGCCACCGCCTCGGCACCATGGAAATCGAATCCGCCCTGGTGGCACATGAACGCGTAGTCGAAGCCGCGGTTGTCAGTCGCCCGCACGAAATCAAGGGCGAAGCCATCGTCGCTTTTGTCATCTGCCACGGTGAGAGGCCGGTGGGCGAAGAGGCCAAAAAAGTGGCTCAGGAACTGCGCGACTGGGTTGGCGAGGAAATCGGCGCGATCGCCAAACCCGACGACATCCGCTTTGCCGACGGCCTGCCCAAAACCCGCTCCGGAAAAATCATGCGCCGCCTGCTGAGAAACATCGCCCGCGGCGAAGAGATCACGCAGGATATTTCTACATTGGAAAATGAGGGCGTGGTTAAGCAATTGCAGGGAAAGGAGTGAAAGCTTTTTACCGCAAAAAAAATTTTCTGGAAAAAATTTGAACAGCCGTTTTATGACTGGCGAAGAGTGGAGGGCAGGAAGCTCAGAATAGCCGCAGAGAAAAATAAATATCTATACAGGGAGCAATTAACATTCTTCCGGTTACGCTAGAATAATTAGAAATAATTAGGGTCAAAATAAAATTAAACATTCGCAATGGCAGAAGCGCTGAGTATAAAAAAGCGTTTATCGTTTTTGCTTTTCTCCCTGTATAACCCGCCTCCGATCAAGGGGTCAGAACACTTAAACTTAATTGCCGTCATACAACCTTAAACAATATGAAATATATTTTATATCATCGTAGCCTCAACCATCGTCACTGGATGCAGTTACAGTCAGGCTTATCAAGGCATGCAGCAGTATCAAATTAATCAATGTCAACAATCAGCATCTAGTTCTGAGTATAAAGACTGCATACAGCAAACAAAAAAACTTTTAACGAATATAACAAAGAGCGTGAGGAAGGGAACCTCCCCCAGTTTTGAACACTACCCTGAAAAACATGCCGGGATCTTTCACATGTGTTCGAGATAACAATTAGATATCTTAAAATAGCGTGAATTATTTGCACCTATTTTATTGATTCTTTAATTAATTAAGACCAGCCTATTCATACCATCGTCCAGTACTGGCACATCCGTCACCAGTGCTAAATAATATGATGAATCTTATTTAATTAAATGGTGCGATGTTCAAAGTCTTTAATGCTTGAATCATGTTATCAAGTGGAAGCGGATCTATAAAGCCTTTAATTTTTGCCTTTTTAGATGCAGGCAAGTCTGAAGTCATACTTAAAGCCGCTTTTTTTACGCTATTCGCAAGCTCTGTGTCGACACCATTCAAAGCTGTAAGATACCATTCTGGATAGAGAACAGTTGAGTGCAATAATGGCAACGCTTTATCTTCTCTTGAGTCTATTACATAAAAGTCATCAATATTTATTTTTCCTTCCTTATTCATTGACTCGAGCAAACCTGATCTTACAAAAGCAGCATCGATAACTCCCGCTTTTACAGCTAAAACAAGATCATCTTGCTTCTTACCCGCTATCATCGAAGCAAAGTCTTTATGCACATCAATCCCTTTTAACTTCAGATGATACGTCTGAAATATGTAAGCACCTGCCGCCACCTTAAACTTCATCGACATGACTTTTTTACCGCGAAGATCTTCTGCTGTTCTAATGTTCTTATCTTTACGCGTTATGATTAAACCAGCAAACTGGCTACCACTATTTTTATTTATCGACGCTAATTGTTGAGCACTGTATTTTTCTTTCAGTGCAACTGTGTGCGCTGGATGACTGAGTACAAAATTAACCTCATTGTTGCTAGCCGCACTTAGCACCTTAGGTGGTGCAAGCGCAATAATCTTTACTGTTTTCCCTGTAGAATCACTTATATACTTCCCAAAATCAGTCCACTTTTGAAGAGCCTTAAGCTCTCCTCGTGGAGCCAGGACTCCTAAGTTAATATCTTCTGCCAAAACTATCTGGCTAGAAAATACTGTCAGCAATAAAGTAAATATAATTGTTATTTTCATATTATTATCCCTAGTTAATTAAACCAGCTTCGTTTATAGTTTTTTTGCAGTCATTTTTTTATTTTATACTCATTTATTTTTAGTAGTTCGCCTGCTGCAGCTGTACCTGTATCTGATTATCGTTTTCTTTGATAGTTTTAACAGCTTTTAATTTTGTACTATTTTCAAATTGAACAGAATCATTTATCTTGAATTGTGAAATCAATGCCGCTAACGATCGAGATTGTTCGCCCATGCTCACACTAGTCGCAGACATTTCCTCTGTTAATGCCGCATTTTGTTGCGTCATTTCATCAATTCCTCTCATTGCGACATTTACCTGATCAATACTCTGGCTTTGCTCCCTGCTGGAAGTTGATATTTCTGAAATCACTTCTGAAACTTTTTTCACATTTGAAATGATCTTCTTAAGTTGGAAGCCTGAATCATAAACTAACTGAGTACCTGTACTTATTTTCATTACAGAGTTATTGATTAATGTATTAATTTCTTTTGCCGCTTCAGCGCTTCGGTGCGATAAGCTTCTTACTTCAGACGCAACGACAGCAAAACCACGACCTTGCTCACCTGCGTGCGCAGCTTCAACTGCCGCATTCAACGCGAGTAGATTCGTCTGAAAAGCAATTTCATTGATAACACCTATTATATTCACAATATCACTGCTAAATGCTTCAATTTCTTTCATAGCCATTTCAGCCTGCTCTACCATGTTACCTCCTTCAACTGCATCATCTGCTGCTTTAAGAACTAGGGCATATGCATTATCTGCATCGTCTGCATTTTTCCCGACCCCAGAAGTCAATTCGGTGATACTGCTTGAAATCTCTTCAAGATGTGCTGCCTGCTCTGTAGTACGGCTAGACAAGTCGCCGTTACTATTCGCTATATCGACTGATACCTGATTAATCGATTCAGCCGCATATTTTATTTTAATAACAAGAGCATGAATTTTTTCACTAAAGGTATTAAATGAACTCGATACCTGAGCAACTTCATCGTGTCCGTCAAAGCTTAATCTTCGAGTCAGGTCTCCTTCACCTTCTCCAATATCTCTCAGTACATCGGCCGCAATCCCCAATGGCTTGGTTATTTGCTGGGCAATTACGTAAACTATTATTCCACCGAATGCCAATATAATAAAAAGCATAAAAATCATTTTTACAAGTGCTGCACTCACTGATTCATCTCTGGTATCCTGCATCATTTGCTGGCTTTTAGCACTTTGTTTTTCCATCTTCTGTATATCACTTACACTTCGTTTATCATTGTATAAAACAATAACTTTACCTAACGGCACCCCGTCTGAAATAATCGGTAAGTTAACTTTGTTCGGACTATCTATTGTTTCTTCATCACCAGACTGAGCAAGTGTCAGTGCATCAATGTTCTCAAATGCAACATAAGAAATATCGGGATCCTCTGTTGCCACATCTGCATAAGCAAGCAAGAGCGATAAATCGAATTCCGCGATTGCGGCAGGTGCTATTGTTGACAACATTTTTGCCAGATTTTTAACTTTAAGATCCAGGGAGGATTGACTCGCTGTTATCTGTAAATCTGTAGTTTGAGTAATATTTTTAGCTGAAGCATCTAACAGGTTATCTAGAGAGCGGCCTTGCATATTAAGAGCAACGTATGCATTAATTGATAAAAGAAACATTAGACTTATTGTTGTGGCAATAACAAATTTTCCACCTACACCTAAATTCAATGCCAGATCAGTATATTGTGACACTCTTATTCTTTTCATAGATATTTCCGTATTTTTGTTTAAGTTAATATTTCCGTACTTCTATTTAAGTTAATAAGTTATTTTTAGTGATAGCCTACATTTTTTAACATTTTGCGCGTACATTATCTACCTAAACTCATAGAGTCAATATATTTTTTCTCCACACAGACAGAAAATGACCTACGATCTTAGTTAACCTTTTACGCCTCAATCATGCACGGCGCCGCCTTTTTTTACAAACAAAATTTCCATAAAACTTTTATTTAGTCACCTTTTAAAGCCTTAAATACTTTTAAAACGTATATTATTATTTTTATGTAAAAGGCGGTTGCTTCATGATGACAATTGCTATATATTGAAGTAGACACTAATTTTAATTTACGTGTCGTTAATTATGCAAAAATGGATAACTGTCTACGGATAGATTTAAGAAAAGAGCAACAACAATCAAATGGAGTATTAATAGGATGCATAATCATATGACTAATGTAATCAAATTTTTCGCTGCCAGCACTTTTGCACTATCTAGCGCATCTGCGTTCGCGGTGCCGCCAGTTACTGGCAACCCACTCGTAGTTAAACACATAGGATCTGTAAACTGGCCCCAAGAAACGCCTGTCAGCGTACCATTTCTAACGCAGGGCGATGCCAATGCATTGAATGATATGCATGGCGAAGTAAGCTGTGACGTTAATATCTCAACTCCCGGCAACTATCATATGGCACTAAAAGATGCCATGTATGGTCGTCCAGACCTGGGCCATGTTGGCTTAGTAGAACAAGTTTCAGCACTCTATGGTACAACTGTATGCTGGACTACTTCTCCTCCAATCAATGAAGAGCAAATTCCTGCCCAGAGCCTACAATTTAAAAATGTTGATCTTATAGGACTTCCTGCGCTAGCTATGGGCCCAGGCAACAAGATGAATAATCTTGTAAACAAAGGCCTGGTAGATCCTGCAACTCGTCAAAAATTTATGGTAAACCGCGGCAACGTTATGCTGGTTCGTGCTGATAAAGAGCATCAAATAACCAGTATCTGCGATTTAAAGAAACACGTACGTTTAGTAACTCCAAACCCTCCAGGTTCTAGTTCTTCTGAAGGCGGTTCGTTTGATAATTTCTCAGGAACTCTATACAATGTAATAGCTAATAATCCTTCACTACCCTGTCATGACGATGCTGCTGAAATATTTAACAATATTTTTAGCCAGGATCTTTCTAAATTGAAGACTGAAAACCTTGCTAGCACATTCAATCACGAAAAGTTCTTAGAAGTATATAAAGACGAAGACGTACGTTGGGTAGCTTCATCTCGCATCATGCATCGTGACATTCCTTATGCATTGTGTAATGACTATGCAGATGCAGGAATCATCTTTTATCATCAAGCCAAATATATTAAGAAAGAGATGGCTGCACTTGGCTGCAACCTAAATATCGTGCCTTTAGGTGGCACAGAAGAAAACCCACAACCTCTTTCAGGCAATAAAGTTGGCGCTTTGTTTATTGCTAAAGTTGCTGGCGATTTTTCTACAAATGCAATGGGAGCTCGTGATCTTATTTATGATTTCATCACTGCTAGCCCTATCTGGACCCGTATCATGGATGACCATGGCATGGACGATCCAACACCATAAGTTTTAAAAGTTATATTAAAGAAAACGAACCCCATGTAGCTTTAACGTTACATGGGGTTTTTTATATATAACTCTCAAAGCTAAAAGCGTACCCAATAGTAAGAACAGGATCAAACCCAGCTCCTGCAACCTGCCGCTGCCCGGCATTGCCGCTGACGTGGTCAATGAAGAGGGCGAATCCATCACCGAAGCCAACAAGGGCGGCTATCTGGTGATCAAAAAACCCTTCCCCTCCATGCTGCAAACAGTCTGGGGTGACGAGCAACGCTATGTTGACACCTACTTCCCCAAATTCGGCGGCAAATATTACCTTGCCGGTGACAGCGCCCGAAGAGATAAAGACGGCTACTTCTGGATCATGGGTCGCATCGACGACGTGGTCAACATCTCCGGCCACCGCCTCGGCACCATGGAAATCGAATCCGCCCTGGTGGCACATGAACGCGTAGTCGAAGCCGCGGTTGTCAGTCGCCCGCACGAAATCAAGGGCGAAGCCATCGTCGCTTTTGTCATCTGCCACGGTGAGAGGCCGGTGGGCGAAGAGGCCAAAAAAGTGGCTCAGGAACTGCGCGACTGGGTTGGCGAGGAAATCGGCGCGATCGCCAAACCCGACGACATCCGCTTTGCCGACGGCCTGCCCAAAACCCGCTCCGGAAAAATCATGCGCCGCCTGCTGAGAAACATCGCCCGCGGCGAAGAGATCACGCAGGATATTTCGACGCTGGAGAATGAAGGGGTAGTTAAGCAGTTGCAGGGAAAAGAGTAAAAGCTTTTCACCGCAGACAAATTTGACAGGATCAAATTTGAACAGCTGCTTTATGGCCCGAAGGGTGCAGGGCAGGAAGCCCGGAATAGCCGCAGAGACGCAGAGAAAAACATAAAGAAACAGGTAGGTTGGGTTAGGCTCTTTTTGCCGTAACCCAACGTCTTTAAGGTAACTAACATAGTTGGGCTTCATGAAAGTCATTCAAACTAATCTGCCGGATTATAAAGGCGATAACCTGTAGGTACGATTAGCGTAGCGTAATCGTACGCATGATTATAAACTCGTTGATAATCCAATAATCGAGGCGAAGGGATATGCCCAATTACAAACTCGCATTCACTCCGGGCGGAACATGGTTTTTCACGATTAACCTGCTTGAACGTCACAATAATGACATGCTGGTGCGTGAAATTGAATTCCTACGAAAAGTGATTAAAAAGGTAAAGCAAAAATACCCTTTTCATATTGATGCGTGGGTGGTGTTGCCGGAACACATGCATTGTATTTTCACGTTGCCAGAAATTGACTCCGATTTTAGCTTGCGTTAGCGTTTAATAAAGTCCGGCTTTTCTCGCTCATTACCCAAAACTGAGTATCTATCACCTGTGCGAAAATCATTAGGTGAACGAGGTATCTGGCAACGGCATTATTGGGAGCATTTAATACGCGATGATAACGATTACCAGCGTCATGTTGATTATGTGCACATTAACCCGGTAAAGCATGGTTATG
>JAPUUO010000065.1 GCA_026967815.1 Candidatus Bathyarchaeota archaeon
AAAGCCCTTGCTTCAGCCAAGTTTGTTCCAAGCTTTTCGATACTCTTTCTCAAAGTGGAAGCACACTCTACGAGGTCTCTTGCCATCTCAACAAAAAGGTTCCATATCTCTTCGGGAACCTCCGCTTGAGTTAAAATGAGGAGAGTTCGAGCTGAATCCTTAACGAAGTCAGCCATTACGTCTAATCGCTTAACCAAGTGCATTATGTCTTCCCTATCCTTGGATGAAAGACTTCCCCGTGTCAATTCCGCAAAAACCGCTCTCCTTAAATCGTCGATCTCCCTCTCCACAACAAACAATCGCTCCACACAACTCTTAGTCTCATTAACTTTACCCTTTGAAGCCGCAGTAATAGCCTTCCTTAAATCTGTCACGGTGTCAATAGCCAAAGTCATCTGTCTAAACGCTATGTCCAAAACTTTAGACTTACGCCTTTTCGCAAACCACTTCTCCATCAACATAACCACCAAACGAGACTAGATATAATTTACAACCAAACACTTAAAAGAATGCTCCAATTCTCATCAATTCGAGCCTCTCTTTTTTTTCAAAAAAACTTGGTGAAGAGTGATTCAACGTTCATATAGTTTATTAAGTCTCCTGATACACTATTTTCTTGAGAGCCTAATGCGAAACTCTACAGATCCGATGGAGCAGTGGGGAGCGTGAAGCATAAGAAAGTACTGCCCAAAACAGTCAAAGAAGGGGAAACTTCACGAATTTTTCGCCAAGTTTATCCCATTCAAGAACCATACGTGTTCGCTGCTATTGTACGAGACCATCTTACACAAAAAGTACGATATGAGATTATTGAGCCGACTCTTTTGAAGAAAGAAGAAGAGGCTCTCAAGGAGATTAAGTCCACCTTAATGCAAGAAGTGGATGTAAGTCTAAAAGATTTGGAAACCCGAGAAAAAGCGGAGAAGTATCTAGAAAATAAGGTTAAAGAAGTCATCACCAATTATCACGTAAATGTTGCCAGAGAAGCTGTCAGCAAACTCCTGTACTACATAAGACGGGACTTCATTGGTTATGGCAAAATCGACCCGCTGATGAGGGATCACTTGATCGAAGATATTTCTGCAGACGGCGTTGACATTCCCATTTACGTTTGGCACCGCGAATACGAATCTTTGCCTACAAACCTAGTTTTCAAGACCACAGAAGAACTAAATTCCTTTACAATAAGACTTGCATACCTTGCCAGAAGACAGATCTCAATCGCCACACCTTTGCTTGACGCAACACTTCCAGATGGAAGCCGGATTCAGTTGACCTACGGAAGTGAAATTACACGGAGAGGCTCAACATTCACTATACGCAGGTTCCGTGTAGATCCACCTACTGTTTCAGACCTGATAAAATTCAACACCTTATCCTCAGAAATGGCTGCCTATTTCTGGTATACAATTGAAAACAGGGCATCAGTCCTCGTTGCGGGCGGAGTTGCAGCCGGAAAAACTACAACGCTCAACTGTCTCTCAATGTTTATCAAGCCTGAACTCAAAATCGTCAGCGTAGAAGACACAGCAGAATTAAATCTGCCCAATGAAAATTGGATTCCATCAGTTGTGCGTGTGGGAGCTAGAGAGAAAGACGCGGGCACCATTACGCTTTTTGACCTGCTGAAGACGGCAGTGAGACAGAGACCTGATTTTATCATTGTGGGTGAGGTTCGCGGAAAGGAGGCCTACACGTTGTTTCAAGCAATGGCTACAGGGCATCTGGGTTTAGGTACAATACACGCTGAGTCTTCAACGGCGGTACTTCAGCGTTTAGAATCTGAGCCAATGAACATTCCGAAACAAATGCTCACCATGATTGATGATATCCTAGTGCAGTCAAGAGTTGAGGTTAAAGGAAAACCAGCTAGAAGGATCAGAACGGTAACCGAGGTAGTAGGTTTAGACCCTAAAACAAAAGACATCCAAACTCATGAAGTTTTCACATGGAACCCTAAAACAGACTCTTTCTCTTTTTCTGGGGACAGTTTCATCTTAGAAAAAATCATGAAAAGAAAAGGACTAGAAGAAAAGGATATCCAAGCTGAACTTCAACAAAGAAAGACGGTCTTAGAATGGATGGCAAAGCAAAACATTCGCAGGTACACTGAGGTAGCCAACGTTATTCGAGATTACTATGCTGACCCTGGTCGAATGTTCCGCAAGGCGAGGATGCAAGCAAAGTGACAACAAACAAGTTTAGAAAAATCTGTAAGAAGGTTCATGAAAGCGTTGATAAGATGAAAAACTTCAGTTCTTCTATTCCTAATAGATTAATAAACAGAAATAGGGACGTTCAAAACAAGCATACCAGCCCTTGGCTGTTCGCATATCGGTTCCTCGGAAAAAGAACTGCCATGTTTCTGCCTTTGTTTAAGGATGCAGACACTAACCTGCAAAAGTCCGGGATGAAGGCGAATTTCAAAGCGTATGTGAGCCTAGCCGTCTTGTCCACAGCGATTCTTTCAGCAGTCGCCTTGTTTTCAATTCCCCTTGTTCTGTTTTTCGTTTTCAAGCTTTCTTTCGTGTCTTCCATTCTCTTCGGGGTCGGGGGAAGCCTACTCACTATGGCTCTAACCTTAATTGGCTTTTACATATATCCAATTCTACGAGCGGATAGCCTAAAAAGAACCCTAGAAGACGCGCTTCCATTTATAAGTGGTTACATGGCTATTCTTGCAGGTGCGGGGGTACCAGTAGCCAATATTTTTCGTTCTTTAGCTAAAGCTGACGTTTCTTTGGCCATTTCTAGTGAAGCTCGAACAATCGTTCGGGATATGGAGCTTCTGGGAATGGATGTTCTCTCTGCGTTGGAAGCAGCTTCTAAACGAACACCGTCAGCCAAATTTAAAGACTTGCTTGAAGGCTTGATTGCAACCGTGCATTCTGGCGGAAACATGGCGAAGTACCTTGCTCAGCGGTTTAGGCATTATGTGGGACTCAGAAAAATCGCTTTACGCCAATTTGCTGATACGCTTGGAGTCTTGGCTGAGTTCTATGTTGTGCTGCTGGTTGCGGGTCCTCTTATTCTTGTAGTTATGTTTGCTGTAATGGCCATGCTTGGCGGTGGCGGTCAGGGATTGCTAGACCCACGATTTCTGCTCTATCTTCTAACTTATCTGGGTATACCATTGGGGTCTATTGTCTTCTTAATAATACTCGATATGGTTTCTCCAAGGCGATAAATATGCCAAAGGTTCAGGTTTGGGAGAAGAAAGTTGCGGGGGTTGTGTCCGTTTCTCTAGCGATAATTGTGATTGCAACCGCTTTTCTAACGCTTTTGGGCAGCCCCCTATTTGATGAGTATCTACTGCTCGCTGTGGTTATTGCAATTTTTCCTTCAGCAATATTGGATTACGTAGATAACCGATGGAAAAATTCAGCAGACACACACTTGCCGGACCTTCTTCGAAGCATTGTTCAAGCTCAAGAGTCTGGAACAGCACTTCCTCAAGCAATTGAGGACGCATCCAAGAGGCGTTACGGAGCTTTAACTGTGGAGTTGAAAAAGATGGCTTCTCAGATGTCTTGGGGCATGTCTTTTGAAGAGGCTTTGCAGTCTTTTGGCAAACGAGTAGATACAGGGTTGACACGGCAGGCTGTTCCATTAATAGTCGAGGCGAGTCATTCTGGAGGAAGATTAGAGAAAATATTTGAGCCTTTGGGAAATTTTGTGGAGTCAACTTTAATGGCTGAAAGGGAACGGCGGGCTCAAACAAGACCTTACGTTGCCATTGTTTATGTAGCCTTCTTCGTTTTTCTGTTCACCATTATTATGCTCTTCAAAACTTTCTTCATTCAAATGGGGGAGCTTTCTGTGCTTCAATTTGCTCTTCTATCCCCCGAAGAAACAAGGACGCTGTTCTTCCACATGAGCTTCATGCAAGCCTTGTTCGGAGGACTTGTAGCTGGGAAAATGGGTGAAGGGACCATGAGTGCTGGCTTGAAACATAGTACGATTCTTCTTGCAGTAGGCTATCTATCTCTCAAATTCTTGGTGTAAGGGTGACGGCAATGAAAAGGTTTTTGAAAAATGTGAGAGCGCTGAGCCCTGTTTTAAGTAATGTTTTGTTGATGCTTATTGCTGTGGCTGGTATGTCCATTGCTATAACTGCATCTTATGTTATTACTGGAAATCTTCGTGATATTATGGCTGAACGCTTCATTGTTGAAGATGTATGGTTTACGTCGAGTGAAATTGCGATTTACCTTCGAAATACAGGTAAGGTATCTATCAGGATTGCAGCGGTCTATGTGAATTATACTTCACAGTCGTTTACAGATCTTACGATGGAAGAAGGGGAACATGGCTGGTTAAACGTAACCTGTGCTTGTAGCGCTTACGCTGTTTATCACCTAAATATAGTATCAAGTAGAGGGACAAAAATTGTGGACTATTATAGGTCGCCGACTTCAGCATAACAAGCGTGGCGCCAGCACCGTTATAGCAATAGTGCTAAGCCTGGTGATCATAGTTGTCATAGTGTCCAATGTTGTTCTTTGGAGCTACGAAATGAACCAGTTGGACTGGGAAAAAATGAACGAAGATTTCAGTATAACTGAAGTCACTAAGGTCACGAATTCGTCATGGTTCGTAGCTCAAAGCGAATTTACCGTGAACCAAGGTAATCTCGTAAACGGCTCTTACCAATACACTGAGACAGCAAATGATGTTTACGAAACCTTCAAAGAAGGCTTGAGGGACTATCAACTGGAAACCCTTCATCCCAACGCCGTAGGACAATATGCACAATGGCCAGCCGAGTATCCTTCTGGTAGCTCACATTGGAGTTTATGCGACGAAGATTCGCCAGACGACGACGGTACCTATGTGGAGAACAACGCTGCAACCACGAAGAAAGACTCTTTCAATCTGCAAACCCCTGCTGGTTCTGGACCCATCAACTGGATTCGCGTCTATGTTCGGGCAAGGCTTACTGTTTCGGGGAGTAACATAATTAGAACTCTTATGCGAACTTATGGCACAGATCACGAAGGCAGCGACATTGCACTTTCAACTTCTTACCAAGACAACTATACGCAATACAATGTGAACCCTTACACAGGAGCGGATTGGACATGGCCAGAAATAGCGTCTTTGGAGGCAGGTGCTACAAGTGAAGAATCTGGTGTTGCCCTAGTCAGGATGACCTCTGTGTGGGTCGTTGTAAGCTATAACGCTAACCCGAACTACAGTTTTGACATGAATGGCCCTTTCACTTTAGATCTGTCTACGTATCCCTTGGATTACATTCAAACGGTTGAAATCCAGTTGAGATGGCGGGCTGACGACGCAGGCGAAAACTGGTACTTGAAAGCTTTTGATTGGACAGCTGCGGCCTACACCGATTCGGGTTTTAACAAGACTTCGGGACAAACGCCCTCGAGTGGCTGGGACACATATGCGTTGAATCTAACAAGCAAGTGGCGTAGCTACGTAAGCGACAGCGGCACTATGTATGTACAACTGCAAGATAGCCAAGCAGATGTCAACCAAACGACAGTAGAAATAGACTTTCTCGGTGTCAGAGTCAAAATCAACGGGACGCGTTTCACCTTCAGAAATGGGGGTTCAGTAACATTGCACATGGTTTCTCTATGGATCATCAATTCCACTTTACACCAACACTACGACATGGACGCTATCGTGAATTCCGCAGAAATTTTTTCGTACATTAGAGCTGACATCAGCTTGACCAACAATTCCTACGTAGTTAAAGTTGTAACGGAAAGAGGAAACAAAGCAGTTTATTCAGTGGAAGCCTGATTTAGACTGGCTTCTAAGACGTTAACTGCAACATTTTGATCCTCTGCTTCAATCAACTTGATTTTGTAAAGGTCAGCAAGTTTTCTCCCATTTTCGCTCATCTTTGGAATCGCAATTAAGCATGCCTTCTCTGGAGTAACATCGAAAACTTTGGCAAACATGGAAATAATTGATTGCTCTGAAACGTGATCCTCTGTTGGAGACGAGACGATGTCGATTACTAATAGTTCTTCAGCAGTCTCATCGGTAGAAACTATGATGTCGAAAATGTGACTTGCTCCAGACTTGCCCTTCAAGAACCCAGGGCTTTCCACATGGAAACCACGCTTTTGCAGAAATTTTCTTACTGGCGCAACCAGCTTGTAGTGGGTACCAGCTTCCTTCATCACAGCCTCATTGAGACTATATGAGTATGTGTTTCGGTACTTAGCGTCTTCAAACGTAAAGTCTGCTTTGCACTCGCGACAATAATGAGATGGAACAGGAATGTCGAAGCTTTTGCCGCAGTCATTGCAACTGCACCAGATTCCTGCTTTTCGATAGTTGACATCTGGCTTTGTTAATTCTGTGCCACATTTTGGGCATACAAGTCTGTCCTTTTTGTAAAAACGTTCCTCAGAATCGATGTATCCACATGAAACATGTTCAATCAACGAGCTCTTTTTAATGTCAAAGGTTCTGCAGTAGGGGCAGCGATATATGGTGGAGACGTTAGCTGAATTGCACATTGGGCAATGTATAATTTTGTCATAGAGTTCTCTTGTGAGGAACCCTATTTCATAAAGACGATTCAGAAACTCGTCTGTGCTGGTTGGGTCGCCCATTATGAGTTCTACTTGTGGATATCGGTATCCATGCTTGGGGTCGTAAACAGGGTTTAACTTGTCAAGCTCTCCGCTCAAAAACTTGTTAAGGAATAGTTGAAAGCGGGAGTCACGGTAGATTTCATCCCGCTTTTCCTTTGAAGTTTCCAACATTTTTTTGTCAACCATGTCAAGACTTGTGATAGCCTATTGTGCCGATGCAGTTATTCAAGATGTAATTATACAGCGAAGCGTGTCCTCCTTTTCATCATAAGAAAAACTTGCACATTTCAATTGTTGGCTAAAGCCCTCGGATAGCACGCCTGTCCAGAAAGAACCTATTAAATGTTTCAGTGAACCTTGCAAGCCTTTGATTGGTGAATTTTTCACCGTAACCTCGATTCTTAGAGGATTATTCTTTATGATTTCCAGGTGTGTTATTCCCCATCCCGCTCGGGTTTGTATATCAACCACTTCTTCTAGCAAATCTCTCTTGCTTGTGCTTGGGTTATTAGTCATCGCTGTCTTGCAGAGTTGACGACCTTGCTCAGAAGCTATGCAATGAACGATAACTTCTGCTCCCGAACCGAATATTTTATCTATTTTTTTGCAAGCTGGAAGAAGATTTGTCAAAGCAACTCTGGTATCGAAGAGCCTTATCTCGCCTTTTTCGTACTCACACTTCATGTTTAGGTTCTTTTTCACTTCGGCTTTCTTGCATTCGATTTCCATTCATTCACTCACCTAGTATTAGAGGCAAGGTTGAAAATGTCGGTTGCACTCGAGGTTCAGCTTTCCAATTTCGTGATAGAATGTTAGTATGGAATAACTTGTGCTAATCGTGTAGAGCGGTTTCATAATGACTTGTAACTTTTCGAGCTTATATTAGATTTATGAATCGACGATAACATCGTTTTTCTCATTTGCACATGATTGCGAGGCTTTTGGAGATCGAATAGATACAATAAGAAGTCTAAAGGGGGTCTGTCCGTCATGAGTTCTTCATACCTGCATAAAGGTCGGTCTGGGACGGCGTCATCATCCCCAAT
>JAPUUO010000066.1 GCA_026967815.1 Candidatus Bathyarchaeota archaeon
GGTACCGGAATTAGCCCTTCAGATGTCACTATAGAAACGATTACGCCTCTGTTTGAAAAGGAGTTGCACGGATTCGGCGAGGTTTTTCGCTGGCTCTCCTATCAAGCCATCGGTTCCGCCGCGGTGATGACGCGGGCGACCGCTGGAATTATGCAAGGCAAGGCTGTTTTTTGCATTCCCGGTTCGCCGCAGGCCGTCAGGCTTTGTCTTGAAAAGCTTATATTGCCGGAAGCGGGGCATATTCTTCTCCACGCCTTAGGGAAAGGGTAGTCACTGCAATGCTCTTTGACAAGTGTGGGCGGCCTGCGCTCAATCTGCGGATTTCGCTTACCCAACAGTGTAATTTGAACTGCGTGTACTGTCACCGCGAGGGGCAGACTCTAGGTTCTTCTTCGACCGAGATGTCGACGGATGAAGTTGTGCGAATAGTCAAAATTGCGGTTTCGCTTGGCATTTCTCGTATAAAATTGACAGGGGGAGAACCGCTTCTTCGTCCTGACATTCTGGATATCGTGAAGGGCATCGCAGAACTACGCGGGCTGAGCGATCTGTCGATGACGACAAATGGAAGCCGCCTCGTCTCGTTGGCAAAGCCGCTTCGCAAGGCAGGGTTAGTGCGGGTGAACGTGAACCTTCCCTCGCTGGATGAAAAGACCTACAGCACGTTGAACAATGGCAATCTGCGCGACGTTGTGGCGGGTGTTCGAGCCGCCGTTAAGGCTGGTCTGTATCCCGTCAAGGTGAATATGCTTGTTTTGAACAGAGTTAATGAACATGAGATTCCGCAGATGATCGGTTTTGCCCGTCACACCGAAACGATTCTGCAGTTGATGGAGTTGGAACCGGTTAACCTCGATGACCGGTTCTATTCTCAGCACTTCTTTGCTCTCGACGGCGTTGAAGCCGAGCTTAAGAAAGATGCGGTTGAAGTGAGAACTCGCGGCAACATGCAGAATCGTAGGGTATACTTTCTGCCAAAGGTGAAGGTTGAGGTTGTTCATCCAATTGAGAACACAGAGTTTTGTGCTCGTTGCACACGGTTGCGTGTGACCAGCGATGGCAAGTTAAAGCCTTGTCTGATGCGAAATGATAACTTGGTTAACGTATTGACGCCTTTGCGTGCAGGCGCTGACGACACCGAACTACAGCAGCTTTTTGTCACGGCCGTTACCAGAAGGGCTCCATACTACGAACCCTTGAAACGTAAATAGTGCACGCACAAGTGAGGGATACAACTACTTGCGTTGAAACCGCAGAAAGACGGGCTACAGGTATCTACGCAGTTTTGCTTCTATGGATTGTTTTGGAACCGCGCCGACTATGCGGTCAACTTCTTTTCCGTCTTTCATTATAAGCAATGTTGGTATGCTCATTACGTTAAATCGCACAGCAGTTTCCGGATTCTCATCCACGTTCAGTTTCCCAAAGACTACTGTGCCAGCGTAGGCTTCTGCCAGTTCATCGACAATGGGCGCCACTATGCGACAGGGACCACACCACGCAGCCCAACAATCAATCATTAGTAACGGATACTGTTGCACTACTTGCTCAAAATCGCCATCGCTAATAGTGATCGGCGAACTTGAAATATCCTTCTTCTCAGTTGCTTCTCCAACTGCCTTTTCCATGATTTCTCGCTTTTTCTTCGCTCGGATTCGCTCCAGTTCAGGGTCAGCTCCACTGGTCTTGAGACGCCCATGCTCAATCATCATACACTTGTTCATGATCACTGAAAAGCCAGCCTCCACCGCACGCTTCGCAGCCTCTTCGTGAACAATGCCAAGTTGCATCCAAATTACGTCGGGCTTTCCATGGATCTTGCGCAACTGTATCGCTTGGTCCACAATCGACGGAACAGCCTCGGGCGGTCTGAAAATGTCCACAATGTCAATCGTTTTCTGCAAGTCATCTGGCAGGTCGAGCAATGACTTGTAACATTTTTTTCCGAGAACTTTGTCAGCGAAGGGATTGATTGGCACAATAGTATACCCATGAGACTTCAAGTATTCAGCCACTTGATAGCTATCTTTGGCTGCGTCGCGGGACACACCGACAACGGCCACGGTCTTGTGCCCTTGCAGTAAATTCTTTATTGTTTCATTTCCATTCATGGTTGATTCCTTCCAAAGAGCTTTTCAAGGGTAGGTTCTTGATTCTAAAGAGATTAGCAATTACCTAACTGATTTATTACTATATTGCTCTTGAGTTAGTGTTTTGAGAGCATTCCCCATGAGCCAAGTTAGTGTTGAGATTGGACACGCGCGAAAGGACGTTCTAGCTTAAATTTCGCTCGTATTGAGCATAGAAAACGCAAAGAATCAGCTCTTTAAATCTGCTTGTGTGCGTAACAAGCGCAAAAACAGGGGATTAAACTGGTTTCCGAGATTTTCCGATTGGGCAGACGTCGGCGCAGATGGTGCATTCCATGTAGCTTCTTGGGGTGGGTCTCTGAACGTATTGTCTCTCCAATTTCCTTACATCTTCCGGAACGTCGGGTGAGCAAGGGCTTTCCACGGAATAGGTCATGCAACGCGTAATCTTCAGCCTGTAAGGTTCCAAAGCCTTAGTGGGGCAAGCGGCAACACACTTTTCACATTTGTCACAGAAGTTCTCCTTGAAAGGCTCGTCCGAGTCAAGCTGGGCCGTCGTCAAAACTGATATCAGCTTTACCCTAGGCCCAAACTGGGGAGTTATCAGCAGAGTGTTCTTCCCCTGACAGCCTAAGCCACACCTGACAGCCGCAGGTTTCAGCGGGATGCGTGACGTAATGGTGGCATCGTAACCTTTCTTTCGGAGGAAGTCAACCACAGGCCATGCTTTATTCATCATGATCTCGGAGCCGAAATAGTAGCTCTCGAACTGTTCATCTGGCGAATGCATTCCATAACCTCGCCAGTTAGGCGGGTCGATAGCGAAACTGAAAGCTCTGTTGTCCCATGCGTGCAGAACCAGCAGTATCACTGATTTTACTGAGGGCAGTATCTCTTCGGGCGGGCGCAAGTTAGTGACTTTGCCTACCCAACCGTAGGGCAGGTCACGAAGCATGTCGGGAGTTGATACACCGGCTGTCACGAAACCCGCGGCAATCGCCTTTTGTTTCGCTTCTTGCGTTACAGACGCCATTTTTGTAACCAGCTATATCTATTTTGGAGGTCATATATAGCGCGCGCGCTTTGTGCCTACAGCATAGATTCTTTCAACAGGAATCTCGAAATCGTAAGGTTGCCTAGTTTCCATAGAGATCAGCTCAAATCCAGAGGTTCGCAGATAGGTCTCCAAATCTTCTTCGGTGAAATTCGTGAAATATAGGCGTGTCTTCAACCCTACTAACTCGTCAACGTACCCTTCTGTACTGCCTTTCTTCACCACAATAAGGATCTTGCCACCCATCTTAAGCACTCTATTAAATTCGCAAAACAATATCTTCACTGATCGTTTTGGAGTGTGTATTATCGAATAGAAAGCTATTATTCCATCAATCGACTCATCTGCAATGTCCAATCTCGCCATGTCCATTACTTGAAATCGCATTCGCGGGTTCTCTCTACGTGCGATTTCAATGCACCTTTCAGATATGTCTATTCCGAAAATACTTAGCCCTTTATCAAAAAGATACCGAGTGATGTGCCCGGGACCGCACCCCATATCACATATTATCGATTCAGAACCAAAATTGGCTGCGAATTTGTCTAGAATCACTCGATCAGATTCTTTCTGGTTCATTTCATCTTTGAAGAGCTCATAGTATCTCTCAGCGGCTAAGTCAAACGATTTCCTAGTTTCTTCGTTGATCTGCTCTAGTTCTTCGATCTAGATCTCCTCCTTACTCTCGCGCACAGTTTTTTGTGTGGTTTAGGCCTCAGAACAAGGTGTTAGTGCTCAATTGAGTCTCATGCCTAAACTGATTACATCATCTTCTTGGAACCCAAGATGTTTGTAGAAATCAATTACTGAAGTGTTGCTCCGGCGAACCTGCAAGTTGATCTTTACGCAACCTATTTTCTTCAGTTCAGCAATGGCTTTTTGAACCAGCTTTCTCCCATAACCTTGTCTTTGATATTTAGGATTTACCGCCATATAGTTCATCCAGCCTCTATGGCCTTCATAGCCCACCATGATAGATCCTATGACCTTGCCTTCCAGCAAGCCTACAAAGAACAACTCTGGTTGGAAACTGGTTTTCTTCCTTATATCTTCAACGGGATCATTTTGTGGAGTAATCAGATTGCATGTTTTCCATAGGTCAACCACTGCGTCCTGAAACTTTGATTCGTATGTCGAAATTTCAACCGTCATCTAGATCCGCTCGTCCGCGACAACATACTAGCGAAAATCCGAGATTTTAAGACTTTTCTTCGGAGAAGAAAGCCATTTCTCGAAGCTCATGAAAATATCTGAGCTATAAAGAAGATTTTCTGGATCAATTACCTATTGCTGACTGATTTTTAAATAGGTCAGGTTCACCTTATTAAGGAACACGAAAACTAAAAAGAAACGGAGGATGCGGTGTTGACTCGAATTATCTTCGGCACGGATGGTTGGCGTGGCATAATAGCAGAAGACTTCACGTTTGACAACGTGAAAGCCGTGGCTCAGGCTTTATCGGATTATCTCATACAGCAGAACTTGCATGAAAAGGGTTTGGTTGTTGGCTACGACACTCGCTTCATGTCCGATCGATTCGCCAAGGCCGTGGCTGACGTTGCAGCCAGCAACAACATACACGTTCTGTTAGCCTCTAAGCCAACGCCAACACCTATCATCTCTTTCTCAGTCAAGAACCGCAAAGCAGGCGGCGGAGTGGTCATCACCGCTAGCCACAACCCGTCGATCTACAATGGCGTGAAATTCAAGCTTGAACACGGAGGACCCGCACCCACAGAAGTCACAAAACAGATCGAAAGCTTTCTTTTCAAAAATACACCGAAGCACAATGAAACAGAAATTGAAAGTAACATCGAGAGCGTAGATTTCGAAAGCGATTATGTTGAGCACACAAAGAAGCTGGTGGACCTACAACTCATAGGCAACACCGGCTTCAAAATAATCTTTGACGCCATGCACGGAGCAGGAAACAGAATCGTCCAAAGATTATTGTCATCCACAAAGTGTGAGGTTAAAACCATACGCGCCGAGCAGAATCCAACTTTCGGCGGAATCAAGCCCGAACCCATGGCTCAGAATCTCAAGCCTTTGATGGAAACAGTTGTTGAGTCAAATGCCGACGTAGGTTTTGCCACTGACGGCGACGCAGACAGAGCCGGAGTGGTGACTTCAAAAGGTAAGTTAGTCACACCTCATGAAGTCTTCGCTTTGCTCCTGCTCCACCTGTACAAGAACCGAGGCTGGCGAGGCGGCGTGGTAAAAACCGCTTCCGTATGCAGCATTGTGCCGAGAATAGCTGAAAAGTTTAGGTTGCCAGTGTACGACGTAGCTGTAGGCTTCAAAAACATATGCGAAATAATGCTTAAAGAGGACATTCTCATAGGCGGAGAAGAAAGCAGTGGCCTTGGATTTAAAAATCACATTCCCGAACGCGACGGCATACTCTCTTCCTTGTTCGTCTTAGAGGACATGGCTATGGAAAGAAAAAGCCTTAACCAGCTCTTGACTGAATTGAGAAAAGAATTCGGCGAAATCCACTATGACCGGATAGACCTACCCTACGAAAAACCCAACCGCATGAACCTCATTCCAAAACTCCAGCTTCGTCCTCCACGCCAAATCTGCAGCCTACAAGTCGAAAGAATCACCACATACAAAGGTGTGGAAGCTGTTAATGGAATAAAGTTACACTTCGCCGATAGCAGAAGCTGGCTTCTGATAAGAGCTTCGGAAACCGAGCCGCTAATTAGAATTTACAGTGAATCAACCAGTGACAAAATGGTGCAACGATTATTGGACCAAGGATTACAGCTTTTAAAAGCGATTACTTGAGGGTTGAATACTTCCTTCCTTTCAGACTGGTTTTCAATTCGCGTATAAGTAATGACGCTTCTCGGGCAGACTTGGCATACGCGATTTTCCTCGATTTTTCTACTCTAAATCTGAACCCACAGTGAGGACAATTTCGGGTCTTTTGCCGAGTCTGAGCTAGCAGGAGTTCTCCGCATTTATAGCAGGTTATTACAGCATACATTTAACCACACCCACATAAACGAACGTTTTCAGTTTTAGCTCCTATACATCCGTAGAACTTTTTCAATGTATCTTGTGTGTAGTCTTTCGTGGTCTACAAGTCTTCGAAGCACCTTTCTTGCAGTCCACAAGTTGCATATCTTCGCCCTGCGACCTACATCTCTCTTTGGCTGGAAAACTCCACTTCTTTTTTCTTTTGGAAAATCTTGTAAGTAATCTGTGACTATTTTTCTTGTATAGTTGAGTAGGTTAAACACATCTTTCGGAAACTCTGCAGGCAATTCTACGTCAAGTCTCGTGATGTACCACCATTCAACAAATCCAATGTGTTTCAGAGTGTTCCTTATAGTACGCGGCTTGCCAGATGGCTGCCAATCAAGAATTTCGTTACCTAAACCAGAAACCAGATTGAACAAGTCGCTTCGGGAATACCCAAGCAAACGAATTGTACGTGCGATCTCAATGCTTCTAATTGGTGCCACTTCAGACCAGAAAAGAGGCTCTGGCTTTCCCGCTTCCACCGGATTATAATTCACTCGTAGGATTTCACCAACTTCTACAGCGAATTTACTTGCTTCGGTTGGTATCTTTTCTCCGTGTCGTTTCAACCATTCAAACCACTCCTCGATGCCAACCTTCACTTTTTCTAGCGCCCTCTCGGGAGTTCGACCGAAAACCCAGCATCCAGAACATTCTGGAACAAAAACACCAGTTCCGCCCTGACCAACTTCGAGACAAACGAAAATTTTCATGTGGCCGTCACCATTTAGGCGACTTTTAGGTTTCTAGAAGACTGCTTATCAACCTTACTCTAGCGAAAGCTTTTGGGCCTAAATTATTAAGGCAACTTCAACTGAAAACAGCCTATGAGAAGGAACAATCGGAATGAAGGGGAATTGCCATATTTGTGGTCAAACTAGTGATGATTTAGTGGACTGTCATAACCCTCACTGCGAGACCCTTGTTTGTTCTGAATGTAGAGTAGAGTCTGATAACGGTTATCTCTGCAAGCGATGTGAGAAGAAAATGAGAAAGGTTTCAACCCGCTGGGAAAGAAAGAAAAAGATCCGAAACCGCCTATTACACCTGTAAAATAAGTTGTTAATGTGCCTCGAAATGAAAATAAAAAGTGATGTGGAAAAGTTATAGCTGAACAGAAGAACTTGCTAGAATCAAGAAGAACCGCATTTTTTTTGATATCCTCTACTCTGCTCGCTTCTTTACACCAGACTTCATCATGTAGAGCCCTATTAGCATGAATGTAATTCCACCGACAACAAGGGGAACTTGATATTTGAAATAGCTGAATATGTCCCTATATCCATCCCAGATTGCAATCATCCATAATATTCCAAAAAGACCCACTGAAGCCAGGCCCAAAATAATCAAACCAATCCAAAATATGATAGTCTTTTCACCTTCAAACACACGAATCACCA
>JAPUUO010000067.1 GCA_026967815.1 Candidatus Bathyarchaeota archaeon
ATCCAATTGCACGACTTGCGAATAAAGTATTTTGAAACGGAGTATGCCGACGAATCAAGTGACTAGCCCGCAGGCTGTGCTCATGCAGAAAAAGCGAGAAGAAAATATTTTTGGCGGTTCAGAAACGTTTGTTTTCAGTATTTGTGGAGTTCTTCAGAGAATTTGTTCTAGTTAAGATTTGAAGAATGTTCTTATTTGAAGGAGGTCTTTCATGGTATTGAGGGTGAACCACATTCCATGATAGGTGTACCCTTGAAGCATTTTTTTGTCTGCCAATCTCTGCATAGCGGTGAATTCGAAGTCGCCTTTGTCTGGAAAGAATTTTTCTACCACCGCTTTTTTAAACACGTGGTGACCGGCACTGACATAGAACTCTAGAGTTGACCTCTGCTGAAATCTGACGATGCTTATTCCATTTTGGAGGGTTACTCTGCCGAAGGGTAGGGTTGGTTTGGCTAGGAGGACTCCTGCTCCTTTGCCTGCGTAGTCGAAGAGTTCGTTAGGGTCATAGAAGACTATGTCGTCCACGTTCATGACGTAGGCCATGTTTCCTTGGATTTGGTTGAAGGCTTTTTTGGTTGCGCCTCCTGTTCCTAGGGTGTTTTTTTCGATGGAGTATGTGACGGGCTGTTTTGTGAGGTCTGTTCTGTTTGATGCTACAACTATGTTTCCGAAGCCGTGGGATTGAAGCCAGCTTATCTGGTGGTCTATCAAGGTTTGTTTATTTATTTTCAGAAGAGGTTTTGGAACCCATGTAGCTGGTTTGAGTCTCCATCCTTCTCCTCCAGCTAAAATTATCGCTTCTTTCATTTGGGTTTCACCCGGTGTTGTGTTTAGAATGATTATACTTAAAGATATTTGTTTGGTAAGAAACCTTGGTATGGCTGTGATTTTGGTGGGGTTTTCTCTTGCGCGCCGCGCGCATATATGGAGGTCTTTTGGTATAAAGCGTCATTAATGAGAAGTAAAATTATGAAGGCGCAAAAAATGAAGATATTATTTCGCTGGTGCCCAGAAGCATCTTTTGGGAGAAATGACTTTTCCCTTCTTCTTGAGACTTTTGAGGATCTTTGAGATTTCGTCTTTGGCTAGACCGAGCGTCTTTGCAACATCTCCGGGTCTCATTGGTTTTCCCGCTTTTTTCAGGGCTTCCATCACAATCTGTTCTTTTTCTTCTATCTTATTCGCCCCCAAAATCATTCAGTTCAATTTCATTTATAAGTGTTCCAGAATTAATGCATACGAGTGAAAGCGAAGTCCAAATGGACAAAAAGATGACTTAAATATTCAGGCATTATTATTGAATTCTGTCGATAACTAGCTCTTTATTGGAGGATCCCTTGTTGATAGGCAAGCCTTTAGTTTCCATCGTTTCAGCAGGATTGTCTAAGTTCGGACGACTAGATGGAATGTACGGCCGAGAAATCTTTGCTGAGGCTGCAAAAGAAGCTTTTGAAAGGTGCCCCAACTTAGACCCTGCAAAAGATGTCGAAGCCTTGTTTGTGGGTCAAATGGGTGAATCATACGAACATCAAGGGCACACTGGCCCCACGTTGGCTGACTGGACTGGTTTGCTGCCAAAGCCTGCAATGAGACTCGAGTCTGCATGCGCTTCATCTGGGGTTGCCCTGAGAATCGGAATCTTTGCTGTACTTTCTGGTATGCACGACATAGTATTGGTGGGTGGAGTGGAAAAAATGACGCATAGAACCACGGCGGAAGTAACCGAGTTTCTGGCCATGGCTTCCGACTTTCCCTTCGAACAATGGCATGGAATTACGTTTCCAGGGTTGTACGCCCTCATGGCTACGGCTCATATTCATAAATACGGCACGACCGAAGAACAGATGGCTATGGTGGCAGTGAAGAATCATAACAATGGCGTCTTGAATCCGAAAGCACACATGCAGAAAGTAGTAACTCTGGAAAAAGTAATGTCGTCTAGAGTGATTGCTTGGCCCCTGAAATTGTACGATTGCTCCCTGATAACCGATGGAGCCAGTTGCCTGATCTTAACCCGTCCAGATCTTGCTAAAAAATTCACGGACACTCCGGTCCACATTGTGGGTTCGGGGCAAGCCAGTGACGCCATAGGCATTTACGAAAGAGAAGAACTTACAACAATGAAAGCAGGTAAACTGGCAGGACAAGAAGCTTACAAAATGGCGGGTGTAGAGCCCAAAGATTTGGACATCGCTGAGGTTCACGACTGCTTCACCATCGCCGAGATCATAGCCTACGAAGACCTCGGCCTTTGCAAGCCTGGAAAAGGTGGAAGCCTAGTGGAAGAAGGCGTGACCATGCTTGACGGGGAGATTCCCGTCAACACGAGTGGAGGATTGAAGTCGAAGGGGCATCCTGTTGGGGCAACTGGTACCGCTCAAGCCTACGAAATATACTTGCAACTTACGGGGCAGGCTGAGAGAAGGCAGGTTAGCGGAGCTGAAGTGGCCTTGAGTCACAATGTTGGGGGGTCAGGAGCCACCGCTGCTGTGCACATTTACAGGAAGGGATAAAGCTTGTCAGAGACTCCTCCCTTCACTATAGAAAGCTTCTACAAGTTTGTAACCGAAGGAAAGCTTATGGCCGCCAAATGCAGCAAATGTGAAACCGTGCTTCTGCCGCCGAGACCCGTTTGCACCAAATGCCTTTCCACGGATTTCAGATGGGTTGAGCTTGAAAGGAAGGGAAAACTGCTTAGCTACACGGTGATTCACGTTTCACCCGTGCAATTTCAATCTATGGCGCCTTACACGGTAGGCATTGTGGAACTGAAAGCCGGGCCTCATCTACCAGGAATGATTCGTGGCGTGGAGCCTGAAAAAATCAGGGTTGGCATGGATTTAAGAGTTGACTTTGACACATCGATTCAAACTCAGTGGCCCTTGTGGCCCAGATATTTCTTTAGGCCCCCTTGAAGTTTTCATGGTTCAAACGAAGGTCAACTATTCGCGGTCATAAGACCGCGAGAGTAAATGTAAGCTGCATTGTCAATTCTTCCAATCTTGTCTATAGACTTTAACGCCTGCGTGCACATTTTTCTTGTTAAGCTTTTGTAATAGACTGAGAATATCTGTGGATGAGGAGGCTTGGTAGTCAGCTCCAGCGCGGGTCAATTCGTCTATAGAGGAGAAACCGGTTGTCACACCTAAGACAAGGACTTTAAGCCGGCGAGCACATTCCACATCTCTAATGCTGTCTCCAATCACGATGGCTTCCTCAGGCCTAACCTTCAAGACTTTCAACGCAGCCTCCAGGTGAACAGGATCTGGCTTAACCGCCAAAACAGACTCGCGGGTGATTATAGCGTCGAAGAACTGCCTCAAACCGAAGCGGCTAAAAATGTGGTTCGTTGATTTTTCGCCGTTTGCAGTAAAAAGGGCAATTCTTAGTTTCATTTCCCTCAAAGTCTTGAGAGTTTCTAAGATGCCCGGGATCAGATTGGTCTCACGAGCCGCCTTAGCCTCGTAGCGTTCCACTACCGAAATCACTTTTTCCTTGAGTTTCACGAATTCTTGGTCTTCCTTACCTTTTTCTTTCATGCGTTTCTCTACCTTTTTCAACGTGACGAATAGGCTTTCATTTCTCGAAAGGAGAAAGCTAGGGAGATTTTGTTGGGTGAGGAGACGTGTGACTTCCGCCCTAGCAGCTTTGAAATCTATGTTGAAATCTACAATGGTTCCGTCAAGGTCGAAGATTACAGCCTTGATCGTCAACGTTGATCAGCCCGGCTTTGATTCTAGATTAGAGGCTACTGGCTTCATAAAATGATTTACGGTTTCAGAACCTTCTTAGAGTCGAGGGATTCAATGAAAAACTAATTGAGGCTGTAAACTGTAAGATTAACGAAGGGACTCGTATGAGTCTGGAGGAATATGTAAACAACCCACTCTGGCCTCTTCTTGTAGAGACCGTTCACACCATGATTATGTATCCTCATCACAAGGCTTACGCTAGAGACGTTGTTCTCCACGAACAACCCGACGCGGCAGCACAGGAATTGGCGATAAAACTAGGCATACCTCTTGGTGAAGCCCTCGTCATTCTAAGCGAACTTCGCAAAACAAAATCAGAAGGCAAAAACACCAGTAGAACTTGATGCTGATGAAACAACTGCGAAAGCAGTAGAGGGTAGGCGTTTTGCGAGAAGATTTCCTTATTCTTAATATGTATTCTCGTTTCGCAAAGTCTTTCTACAAGCGATAAACGATTAGAACTTTGCAAAAGTGATTAGCTTGCGTCTAGGCGTAATCGTAGTAGCCAGCCTTATGGTTTTCATAGGTTTCGCCTTATTTTTTTATGGAACATCTATGACGAATCCACGAAGCGTTCTTTCTGGCTCATACGTGGTTGTGATAGGTATTTTTCTCGCCATAGCCGGTTTTCTAATGTTAGTGTCTCATGTATTTCGCGGACGCTCAATGTTATATTAAAACGTGAAATTTAAACCCTAAATTAGGTGAACTGATGAGGCTTTGAAAGTAAGGAAGACTATAGAGCCTACGTTCAGTTGCATTTCAACGAAGGACCGTTTTGTAATTTGAACGACAAACTCCTTTCCCGCATCGACCCTCAACTTTACCACTGGCCCAAAATCTGAAACCTCAACTATCTTTCCTTCGAACACGTTTCTCGCGCTGGAAGACATGGTTTTCTTTGAAACGATTATGTCTTCTGGTCCAACGAAAACTGTGACCTTTCCAGATTTTTTCAGGGCGGCTTCTATTTCTACTCCTTCGTCAACCTCTATGACTGAAGTTCCTTCTTGAAGAATTTTTGAGTTGCCAGAAAAAACGTTTTCGAGTCTTGCAAAGCTTGCTAGGTTTATCGATGGGCCTCTAAGAATTTCTTGAGGCGCACCAATCTGCGCCATCTTACCTCCAAGAAGCAGAGCAACTCGTTTGGTTAGCGTTTCCGCTTGAAACATGTTGTGGGTGGCCATGACTATGGTTGTGTCAAATTCGCGGTTGACGCGAGAAATGGTTTCTTCAATAATGGAAACGTTTTTGGGGTCCAGATTCGCTGTCGGTTCATCTAGGAGCAGAAGGTCGGTGTTCAACACGAGGGCTCTTGCAAGAGAAATCCTCTGCTGCTCTCCTCCGGAAAGCTTTTTTGCAGGACGTCCCTCGTAATCTCTAAGCTTTACCAGACTTAGGGCTTCTTTGACTTTTTCATCAATTTCCTTTCTTGAGTATCCCCTTAACTTGAGTCCGTAGGCAACATTCTTATAGACCGTTGTATTGAAAAGGGCTGTTTTCTGGAAAACCATAGTGCTTCTCCTTCTGGCCTGACTTCTGTTTTTGTCGTTAATTTTGTAGCCGTCCAAAAACACTTCTCCGCTCGTTGGTTCGTCGATAGAAGCCATTATCCTGAGAATAGTAGTCTTTCCAGACCCGTTTGGACCAAGAACCGTGAAGATTTCTTTTTTTCTGACATCTAGGCTGACCTCATCAAGGGCAGTTATTTCTCCGTAGCGTTTAGTGACGCTTTTGAGTTTCATCAGTTGCTTCATTTTATTCGTCTCTGAAGCAGATTTGTAAGGATGGTGATGGCAAAAACTATTGCCAAAAGTATGACCATTAGCTGAATGCTATACTCTATGTTTCCTCTATTGACTTCCATCGCTATAACTGTTGTAAACACTTGTGTATTCCCTCGAAGGTTTGCGCCAACAGCAAGGGCGACCCCCAATTCAGCTATGGCTCTGTTAAAGCTCGCTATTATTGCTAGTACGACTCCTCCAATTGATTCTCTAAGAACTGCGAGGGAAGCCTCCGCCTCCGAGGCTCCCAACGTTTTTGCTAGGTCTTTTATCTCCGGACCTACGGATTCGACGGCGCTGGTTGTTAGACTGACTATTATGGGGGTTACGAGGATTGCTTGACCGATTATTATAGCTTGGGAGCTGGGGAAGAGGTTGAGAAAACCTAGGGGTCCAGATTTGGAGAAGAGAATGTAGAGGATTAGTCCCAGGGCTACGGTGGGCATCCCAAGTAACGCGTTGAATACTCCTTTCACCAGCTGTTTCCCTTGAAAAGTTTTCATGCCAATGACTATGCCTGATGGAAGACTCCACAAGACTGAGAGGAGTAGGGCTGTTCCGGATATGTAGAGAGACCTGATGGTTATCTGGAATATTGGGTCTTGGATAAAATCCCACATGAGTTGAACATCCCCCTATTAGGTGTAGAGTTCTGGATGGTTGTCCCAGTATTCTGGGGGACATTCGTATCCGTTAAAGAAGGCATAATTTTTTATCCATCGAACCATGGTTTGGTCTGTGTTTTGTTCAAGGTTGACTGCGGGATAGAAGAGACTTTGACCATACACATCTTTACCGAAGTTGGCGATTATTTCTTGTACTTCTTCGGATATGAGGAATTTTATGAAAGTGATGGCGTCGTCAAAGTTTATGTGGGGGTGTTTTGTTGAATTGCCTGCTATGGCGCTGTAGACGTTTAGCAGTTCTTCTCCTTGTGTTACCAAGGTTTTCAGGGTGATTATTCCGCCTTTGTGGTATTTGAGGTAGGTACCCAAATCTGCTAAGGTGTAGGCGTCAAGATTCTCGGCGACCTGCAACGTTTTTCCCATTCCAGCGCCAGCTTCTACATACCACTCTTCTTCTCGTAGGAGGGTCCAATTGAAGCCAGCAGCGGTCCACAAACCTTTCTCTTTGGTATGGGTTCCAGAATCGTCTCCCCTTGAAACCCACTTTGCTTCTTTGTTTCTTCCAGCGTTCACGATTTTCGACAGAGCCTGTGTGGGCGTCAAATGTTTTATGTTTGCAGGGTCTGCTTCCGGTCCTACTATGGCAAAGAAATTGAAGGCTACGATTTTTCTGCAGATTCCGTACCCATTTTCCAGAAACGGCAGTTCCTTTGATGGTGCGTGCACTAGTATCATGTCAGCGTCTCCTCTCTGGGCGTGGGTTATGGCTAGGCCCGTTCCCACGGATATGAAGTATACGTCTATGGTGGGATATTTCGTTTCGAACTTATCTTCGATGGTGTCGAGGAGTTCCGTGTCGTAGAGGCTGGTGGTGGTGGAAATCACAAGTTTCTTCTTTGAAACATCTCCAATGAAAATGGTGGTTCCGGCAACGGAAACAACAGCAACGAGGACGAGGGAAATTATCCAGAGTACGATGTCTCTCGGCATTTAATAACCTCGTTATGTTTAGTCATACATATCGGGATCGAAACATCCTTATATATATAACTAATTTTCTATCGGTAACTTGGTTTCTTTTTGAAACCCGTCAACCGCGGAAAAAGAACTTGGCGGCGGAGAAATAACATCTAATGTAGATCCCCTGGTTTTTTTGAATATCCCTAACATTCTCGCCAAATCGGAATATGAAAAAGGTAACTACCCGGAATAGTTGTACAACCTTGTCTTTTTGCTCTCGCTTTTAACAATTTGTTTTTGCCTCAATTAAGAGATTTAAGTTTATTATTATCTATCACTAATTTTACGTTGATAGGTGCGTAGGAAAAACATGGTTCGAATTGCTGTTCTCGATGAGGATCGATGCAAACCCAAGCGT
>JAPUUO010000068.1 GCA_026967815.1 Candidatus Bathyarchaeota archaeon
CTAGCTTCTTCATCTGTGATATCTTTGGATTTTCCGGCGAGGATTACGGCGATTCGAAAGCCGTAGCTGGCCAGATGACGAGCAATCACAAAGCCGTCGCCGCCATTTCCACCTGAGCCGCAAAAGAGAGCGACTTTCGTTTTGTCTGGTTTGAATCTTGCTCGGATTTCCTGTGCAACTTCTCGTCCGGCGTTTTCCATAAGCTGCAGTCTTGAAACTCCGTAATATTCAGAGTTTAGCTCTAAAGCTCGCATTTCCCTACCTGTTATACTCAACTAGCATGCCTCACATGTATCCATATTACTTTTGCAAAGGATATTTTAAATGATCTATGAGTTAATGAAAGGGTTTTTCTGTATTTCACAATGTGCCAGACTTCTCGAAGTGTGAATTGTGTCAATGTGGTCTATTAACGCAGCCAACATTTTGCACTGTGAAACGAGTGCTTTTGTAGTTGTTGCTTGCATTGTTGAACTAGATGCTTTCCTCAACCTTCTCAGCTGTAGTGGTCAACGATTTAATCCATTCTCTAGCCGATTCAGCTATAACCTCTTTGAATATCCAGTCAATGACCAGCGCGATTATTCTTCCGGCAACTCGTAGTAACAATTCAACAATTGTTATCCGAGTTTGATCTAAGAATTCTTCAATCGCCATGTTGTACAGCGATGTTCATAGGCAATATTCGAGCTTAGGGCTAACGATTTGCCTGAAGTTAGCTAATGCCTTTCATCTGCTCCGTCATTTAGTTGCCTAGGTTCTTGAATCTTCTATGGAATCGCCAAATCCATACTTTGGTTTTCAACCGATAATATTTCCATATTAGCCACGTTGCCATGTCTGCCATGATGTCCCTAACCTCTTCTCTGACGACGCGTGTTTCAAATCTTGAAATTGTCGTTATATCTTATGAATTGGTATGGTGTTATCTTCTAGAAAAATAGCATTGGTGTACAAATAATTTCCAACCTGTAGTGTTAGGAGTTTTTGGGACATATCAAATTTTCACCAAAGCCACAAAATATTTTAGGTTTATCAATCTCTATCATAGCCAATAGGAGGATAATGAAAAACATGCCAGCAGCTTTCGTCTTAATTAACGCTGAAATAGGCTCAGAAGAAGAAGTTCTAAAAGAGCTAAATAAAGTTGAAGGAGTGACAGAAGCCTACATTGTTTACGGTGTCTATGATATAGTAGCCAAAATTAAATCTGATACCATGGATAAACTCAAGGACGTTGTCACGTGGAATGTGCGAAGGCTAAACAAAGTTCGCTCCACGCTCACAATGATAATTGTAGAAGGCGCAAAATAACTTCTTCCACTCCCTCTTTTTCTCACAAATAAAACCTGCAAGCCGCGTTTGACTCGACGTTTCAAGCAGAAACCGTTTAGCTAGCAGGAACTATGCTGAAAACCTCTTATTTTAGCATACTTTGATTTATTTTGAGCTGACACGAATGTCAACTGTGCATATTGGCATCGACGATACAGATTCACCGAAGATGGGCTGCACTACGTACATTGCCGCGATTCTCGTTGAAAAGCTGCATAAACTGGGTGTTTCCTTTCTTGATTATCCCAATCTCATTAGGCTTAATCCAAACGTTCCTTGGAAAACACGAGGCAACGGTGCCTTATGCCTAAGGTTGAGATTCGATGAACCCCTTGCAGAAGTAATTGTGGAGCAAGTCGTAGATGACCTTGAGAAGCATTCTGATACAGACTATAAAGGCACTGAACCCGGCGCTGTTTTTCTTTTCCGCAACAATGTTCCGGTCGAGATTAGAACCTTTGCTAGACAAACAATTCAGGGTATTGCCCAAAAAACTGAAGCACTGAAACTTATCAGACGGTTTAGTGCTGAGGCTGTAGGCTTCAAAACAGGAAGAGGCATCATCGGCGCTCTAGCTGCCATTGGTGAAACCTTAGAGCGAGATCACACCTACGAACTCATTGCTTATAGAACACCTCAAAACTGTGGAACTTCAAGAAAACTAGATGCATCTTCAGTTTTGAAGATGAACAAGAAAACGAGACCTTTGACCTTTAACAACGTGGATCCCGAAACCGGACGGGTTCTGATAACTCCTCGAGGTCCCGATCCTATTCTTTATGGAATTCGTGGAGAAACACCATTGGTTGTCAAGCAAGCTCATGAGATGGTCCATTCATTTGAGCCCATTGAACGATGGGTGATCTTTCGCACTAATCATGGAACCGACGCTCACTTAAAGATGAGCAATTCCATCGCTGATGTGCAACCCTACGAGTCCACGATTGTTCAAGGAACAGTGAGTCAACAACCTTACATCGTCCCTCGAAGGCATGTGATTTTCTCTATAAAAAATGAGAATGTAATCGATTGTGCTGCTTACGCGCCAACCGGGAGCCTCCAGAAAATAGCTAGAATACTTATTGTTGGAGACCTAGTTGAGGCCTACGGAGGTGTTCGCCCAGCATCCGAGAAGCATTCGGCCACAATTAACCTTGAGAAGCTGAAAATCTTGAAGTTGGTCCAGAAAAACGTTTTTCATAATCCTTTATGTCCTCGGTGTGGACGACGTATGAAATCTATGGGAACTGGCAAAGGCTTTAGGTGTGACAAATGTGGTTTACGCAGCTTGAAGTTAAAAAAGAATGCCGTGGAAGAACAACGGAACATAAAAGAGCGGACATATATTACGTCGCCGAGGTCTCAACGTCACCTAACAAAGCCTCTCTGCCGTAATGGGCATGAGAAAATTGGCAAGCCAAAAACAATGATCAAGGATTGGCATTTTCCATAGTCATTTCCTGTCATTCACCTTGAACATTTCACACAAGAGGTTGTAGAGTTCCTGTCCACCTTCTACTCCTGAAAACATGTCTTTTTCAGCCTTTAAAACTCTGCCCACAACTTCATACGTTCTCCGCCACTCCAGCTCTTTCCATATTATGCGGTAGTTTTTGAATTCTACCCAAGCTCGAAAGATCAGCACCAGAAACATAGCTACCGTGATCCCAAGATTCAAAATGTAAATCTCCAATAACTCCAACAAGCCACCTCCAAAGGTCACAATGCTTAGAAGTGATTGCAGAATCAAATTTAAGCTGTTTTATGTCGCGCGCGCATCAGTGGAAGAACGACAAGGAAAGACTCGTTTGGAGTTTCACCGTTGATATCTCCTTCCAACTACGTCCGTGCAGAGAAAATCGTACAAACCACGTTTGTGGATTAGGAATCCGAAAGACATAAAAATTCACCCCTAGAATCTTAGGAAGAGGCTCTTCACATGAGTGAAATTGTAACTCCTCTTGTCTTCCAGTTGGGCGCTGGCGGGGTTGGTGGCTTTGTGGTTGGTTATGCTATCAAGAAAATTGCCAAGTTGATAGTTGTTCTCATTGGAATTTTGCTTCTTGGGTTAATCTATCTGAGCTCACAGGGCATACTCGAGGTTAACTACAGCAAATTATTCGATGCAATACAAGACTGGTTGGGTGGTGCAGGACAAGCCGTTGGCTGGCTTACACCGATAATCGCTCATTTACCATTTGCTGGAAGTTTCATGGTTGGATTCTTCCTCGGTTTCAAAATGGGCTAAGAAAGACGCAGCTTCAGTTTAATAGGAAAGTCAAAACAAAAAATTTAGATTTTAGTTTGGAGTTGTTACCCGCCGGGGGCGCCGTGAAAGGGCGCATTTTTCCAGATTATGTCCCACCAGTCTTGGTCAGTTATTGTTTCGCCTCTGACTATAATGTTCATTATCAAGTTTAGAAGATCGTGGTGGCGTTTTTCATCAGCGAGTATAGATTCAAGTAGAAACTTAACTCTGTCATTTGCAGTTTTGTTTATTGCCTCTCGCAAGCGCTCCATTAATTTTTCTTCATTTTCAATGTGCCATCTAACAACCTCTTCCAAGTGCTTGAATTCTCTTTCCGTCAAAGCTGGAGCCACAGCTATTATCTGAGCTGCTGACTTGTAGAGATCAGCATGCTTCGAAGAATCGTAAGATATGCCTCTTAGAACAGCCTCAACTACTGGATTTTTAATGTTTTCAAGTGTTTTGCTAACTGACTTGACAATTTCTTCTTCCAATTTTTCTTGTTCGTGGAAAAAGGCAACCATTTCCTCATCTGTGAAACTCATAAACTTGTCTCCTATAGTCGACGTTGTCTTAGCAGCAATATTAGTTTTTGCCACTTAATTTCTGCTAACTTTTGAAAGTTTCTTCTGATCCAGAGGTACTTATCTTTAGTGTACGACTCTAAAGAATCGCTTCACTTTTTTCTTACTTTGCGTGCCCTTGACTACCCGGGCATTTCACGAAGTGTCCGTGCCATTTTATCCATGAACTCGAATTTTTCATCACCAAGAAGCATGAAATCTTTGAATTCGCAAATTTCTTTTGGAAGTAGTTGAGTCTTGGACATCACGAAAAGTTCGAGCATTGTCTTTCCTATATCGAGAGAAAGTATGGTAGACTTGTCAGTGTCTCCTGCAATTATGCCTAATCCCTGCTTTTTTTCTTCGTTGGCCACATAGATCCAGCCTTTCTCAGGGGTAACGCCAGAGACCGCGACGCTTCTCTCGGCACGTTTGAATTGAAAGATTTTGTCGCCTCTCGGAAAAATTGCCTTGTTTCTTTGGAAGTCTCCTCCCGCTTTTGGGGAAATCCAGAGGCAACTGTTGAACTTGAAGATTGCTTGGGTTGGGTTTTCAAATCTGCGCCTGATTTTGACGATGTTGCTATAGGGTAAGGTTAGAAAAGAAATTGATCCAAGCAGGCCCTTTATTTCTTCGTCTTCTTTGGTTTCAAAGGAAAAGCAAACGCCTTTCCATGGTCCCTCCACAACTGGTTGTCCTCTAAACGATTCTCGGTGCGTTTTTGATTTTTCGAATCCGAAACCTTCACCTAGGTAAAGCAGTCTTATTCCACCGGAATAATTTTCCAAGAACACTTTTGTTTGTATTTTGGGGAAGCTTGTGTCCAGCTGATTTGTGCTAGGGGTTTTTCCGAAGAAGTAGAGGCATCCTGCGAAATCCGCGCTGGCTTTGAAGAGGGTAAAGCCATTTAGGATTTTGAATATAGCCATATTTTCTTCTTTTTCTTCGACTACTTGTACGGAGGATTTCGTAGACTTGGAAAGAATGCAGAAGTCGAGTGGGAAGGAAGTCTCGAAGTTGTCGGCTGAGAAATTCATGGTTCCGCTGTGGATGCCTAACTCTGCGTCAGAAGGGGGAGTGATGTTTACGATAGTGGAAAATGAATTGTCCATTGTCACGTCGTTGACTCTGATCTCTAGGGGTTGGATCTTCCAATTATTGGGGGGAACAAAGTACAACATTCCAGCGGCTGGTTTGTTTCTAAAATTGACTAGCTCAAGTTTCTTCTTCATCTGACTGCTGTCAAAAAATGTGGTGTCTGCCAGTTTTGCGTCGAATAGAGGTTTAGCTTTGACCACCTTTGGGTCTTTTGGAGAGAATTTCTTGGCGATTAGTGACTTCCATCTCTCACGAACGGCGTGCCAAGTCCCTCCTTCGACAAGATAGTAGAATTCTGATGTACACCCTGATTTTCCAGGTTTTATAACGCCGAGCTCATATTCAGGAAGAAAGACGCTGTTTCCATCGAATCTTATCTTGAAAAGTCTTTTGTTGGACCACAATTGTCCGAAGCAGAAGCCATTCACTTGATCTTCGAAGCAAGCCCAAGATTCACTGTATTTCTTCGGGTCATCCGGCAAATCTGAACGTGACGCAGGGAATTCCACTAGTTCTTGTTCCAGAATTTCCTGCAAAGGAACAACTAGCTTATACAAAGGGCCGCTGGACAATCTTCCAAAAATTCGTGCATTAATCTTGTAGGAGACTTCTGGATTCGAATTGATTACTCTTATTTGATCCTTAATAAGAGTGGTTCCGAAATAGAACGTTAGTGTTCGTTCCATTTTGATGCCTGATTTGTCTGGATGCACACCTGCGAGAGTCAATCGAAGGCTTTCTAGTTCTCTAATCACTTCGTAGTCATAGTCAATTGGTCTTACGAAACCATAAGGTGGTCCAATTCCGAAGCCCCCATATGACAAGATCTTGACAGGCCCCGAAATGGCTTTCTTATAGGTGATTTCCAATGATCCTCCTCGGAGTTGCACACGTAATAAAATGTCTTCACTTTCAATGAATACGGACTTTCCTCTCTTGACCTCCTTGACATAGTGAACTATGCCTCCGGGTCTTGTACATTTAATGTGAGTCAGTTCCATTTTCGTTCTAATTTCTGAATTCTTGATTCTTCCTTTGGCAAATAGTTTCAATGGGATGACACATGTTGGTGCATCGTCTGGAATCTCTATTTGTACATGAAACCCTGAATGGCTTTTTGGTGGGGTCTCAATCGGAAATGTGTTTTCACTGAGAGATAATTTGCCGAGTTCATCGACAAGGAAAACTTTCCCTTTAAAGGAATCTTTCGAGTTATTGAATACGTTGAATTGAATTTGTCCTTTTGTTCCAGGTTGACTCATCAGAGTTTCGGGATATGTTTTGTATTCCAGCAGTGGCAATATACGCATTCCTATTTCAAGAGGAATCAATTCTCCGTTGATAACTAAGTTGGCTTTGATTGTTTTCTGCTTGCGTGAGACGTCAGGGATTTCTATTTCTGGACTGACTGTAAAATTTCCTCGCAGTGCAAGAGATTCACCGGATTGGATGTTGAAAGATTGTTGGAGGTGAGATGTGAATGTCAAACCTTCAAATCCAGTTAGGAACAGGGAGCCTTGTATTTTGCTTTTGGTTTCGTTCTTGATGTCTATGGCAAACTGCTGCTCAGCACCTGCGATTACTTTGTGTTGCTTGAGTCTAGCTTGGATTGAAATGGTTTCATCGTTCAGGGACCGCTCGATTCCTGAAATGCTTCGTCCATATCTGTCGACATGGATTCTTAGATGATCTTCATCTTTCGAAAAATCGTACGGAAAAAGCTCCATTTCGCCAATTTTGAATTCATCAGGGACAGGCTTCAGTTCCCTTATCTGAATCTTATACCAATCATGTTTCTTGAAGAATTCTTTTGCAAGGGGAAAATTGAGGATTCCTGGAATATAATCTTGCATTCTTACACCTGTCTCTGGAACCCAGAACATCCCACACTTCTTGTACAAGGGCACGGCACGCAGGTTTCCAGCCCACGTGTCAAGATCTACCCGTTTAATGTTTTTTTCTTTTGCAGTCTGGATTGCTCGGAGAATTAGGGCTTTTCCATGTCCCTTTCCCAGATACTCTGGATGTACCCCAAACAAGCCGATATAAGCGGCGTCAGAATCTTCATAGTGGGGATGGAGAGAACAGATTCCAGTGAAACTGCCGTTCACTGTTGAAATTAGAATACAAATGCTGTTCTGGGCTACAGGGAAGGAATCGAGGACCCTTTCCGCTGTGAACGGAACCCCTCCTGTAAAACCTCCAGGCCACAGACCTGGCTTATCAAATGAGTTGAAGAGCTCGGCTAGCTTGCGAGCATCTTCCTTCTGGAACTC
>JAPUUO010000069.1 GCA_026967815.1 Candidatus Bathyarchaeota archaeon
GATGGCGATGGCATCGGCAACAACGCCGACACCGATGACGATGGTGATGGGGTTGTTGATGCGCAGGATGCCTTCCCGCTGGATGCCACCGAGAGTGTCGATACCGATGGCGATGGCATCGGCAACAACGCCGATACCGATGATGATGGTGATGGGGTTGTTGATGCGCAGGATGCCTTCCCGCTGGATGCGACCCAGAGCGTTTTGCCCACAACCGGCGGTGGTGGCGGCGCCCTCAGTTGGCTGTTACTGCTTGGCTTTATCCCGGCTGTTCGCCTGGTAAGACGCAGGAGCTGATTAGGCGGCACGCAAAGGTCACAACCTTTGCTATTGAATACCAAGCGGCCTTCGGGCCGCTTTTTTTACATTGGGGTCCGGCTTCACACACCCAGAATTACCACAATAAATTTTACGTACTGGTACTTTCGTACTAACGGGTTTTGAAGTGAAGTCATTAAACTCGTCAGCGACAGGCTTGTTTGACCATAACCAAATAAAAACATAATAAATACATGGAGACCGAATATGCATAAGTTTGCTTCAAAATACTTCGCTATATCACTTGCCCTTCTATCATTGCCTGCAGTTTCATATTCACAAAATAGTTATCAGGTAGAACTTACTGCTAACTTATCCAAAGATAAAACAAACACAAATGAAGTTGAAGCTACATTTTTAACGGCAAACGTTTTCCTTTATGAGGTAGAAACAGGTTCGCACCCTTATGCGGGTGCTGCTTTTCTAGAGCAGGCAAGTAGCCTGAATGTTGGTTATTCAGATTACGATTTCACCTCGACGGCTTTTGATTTTTCTGGAGATGAAATTATTTTTGGTATTAATTATATAGCGCCAAATTCACTACTTATATTTCAAGGTGGTTATTTTACAAATGATGGAGAGTTTAAAAATGGATTAAGTGGAAATTCCGAATCTGATGGTACTTATATCGGTATTGGAAAATACATTAGTAAAACTACGGCAATAATCGCTACCTATTCTCAGCTTGACCGAGAAATTAATTTAGTACCATTAATCATATCAACCATGAAAATAACAAAGATTGGTTTCGGATACAAAATTGTTGAGAAGCTTAAAAATGGTTCCTCATTCAATTTTTCAGCCTCACTCAGATCGTCTGACGTTGATATTGATACTACTAGTGAAACTAACTATATTATTGCATTTTCCGGTGATTATTATCACAACCAGTCAATAAGTGCTGGCGCTTCTATTAAGATAAATTCTGGTGATAACAAAGGGGATGAGGGTAAAACATTTGGACTAAATTCGAATATATTTCTGGCGCCAAACTTTGCCGTTTTTGTTGAATTTAATCAGTTCAACGCTGACAACATTTCTGGTGATGATTCAGATAAAGTTGTCTTAGGTGGTTTAGCTCGTTTTTAAATATCTGTTATTGACCGAAAGAAATCATTGTGTTTCTGTGAGAAAATCGGGGTTGGATCACAGTTTTCTCTAATATTAAAAAATATTTTGATGTGGCTTCAATTATCCACCCAGGCGAATTGGGGCCGACAGCGTTAGTGAAAAGTCATCGGAATCATCCGTCAGGCCGATTCCCACCGACAGGTTCAGCAGGGTACCTGGTGCAAGCAGCGTCGAGCCTCCTACTATGAGGGAGGCGAGCGTTCGGTCGCTGCCATCGATCTTCACTCCGGACAGTTCGGTTTCATCCTGGTAGACCACATAGAAAGCAAGGTTCAACGAGGTCTCGGGGCTGAGCGCGATGAAGCCGCCGAAATTTGCAGCGACCGTCGCTCCGGGCTGGAGCTGTTCTTCCTCGAAAACATGTTCATAGGACAACCCGCCAACGAAGACAATCGGGTCCTGTCTTTTTATTGCCGACAACGATGCCCGCAGTTGTTCAAAGCCATCGCCGAGTGCCAGGTTGTTGTCCTGAGTGTCACCGCTATCAGTATTCCAGGTTAAGCGGCCGACGAGATCGGGATGCGTCCGGTCCTCGTGTAGCAGGGTCCTGGCCATCCCCACGCGTATATCCCCCCAGCCGTTACCCGATTCACTCAACGTGGCGGTCGGCACGAAGCCGACATTCGTCACGGACTCGATTCTGAGCCAACGGTAGGGAAGGCCGATTTCCAGCTGCGAATCCCAGGGTAGTCCCAGGCGCAATGCCAGGTCGGCTGCAATATTATTGACATTGCGTTCCAGCTCGCTGGCAGTGACCCCGCCGCCTGCCATGACGAAGCTCGGCGCGGTATCCTCCTGCCGGGCATAGATCAGGCCTGGTTCGATTTCCAGGACTCCTGGCGGCAGCAGTAATACACCCTCGAGTGTCAACGCCCTCTCGAGTGCACGTTCTGCGGCACCCTCATCGACAACAACACGCCCCGGCGCTTGCGTGGGGTCTTTTTCGGTGACCGGTGCCACCTCCTGTTGCTGTGGGGTTTTCACGTCATCCGTTTCCAGGGGGCGCACGCCAACCCGTCGTTCCAGCGCTTCGACACGTTCCAGCAGTTCGATAATGACCTGATCACGCTGTTGCACCGCGCGTTCAAGTACCTGCACGCGGTCGTCGGCCGCGTAGGCAACTGACGTAGTCAGTATCAGCACGCACACGAACAAACTTCTCAAGCTATTGGGCATCATTTCTATTTACGCTCCCTGTTTGCGACGATGTTCACCGGAACATGACGAAGTCGTGTGCACGCGCCAGCAATAGGCCCGGCGACGCCAGGGTTCCCGATTTCGTCACGACAAAACCAACATGGTGGATGTCCCGGTAATCAATCCAGCCATCGATGAACCTGGAGAGCAGCATTGTCACATTACCAAAAGCGGGGTCGGCGAGCAGCACCCTGTTCTGCGTGGCACCACGGAAGACAACGAAGTGCGGATAGCCATTCAGGTTGACCGGCACGATAATGGGCGCACGCTCGAGAAGGTCGCTGAAGGCAAGCTGGCCCAGCCCGATGCCTTCAAAACCAAGCCCGTCGACAAAACGTTTGAGATCGAGCAAGGAAAATCCCTGGCGCAAGCGCACCAGTTCAGGATTTTCGAGATATTCCTGTCTGTTGATCAGACCAAGCGCGACCGAGCGCTCGGTAAACGGGACACCATGCTGATAACGCAGCACGGTTGCCAGTGCGGCCGCGGCACAGCTGAGCTCCCACTGTTGCAAGACGACATTATGCCGGCGTATTTCCATTACGGACGTGACCGGCCTCACCGTGTCATCGGCTGCCGTGCTGGCATCACACCACCACCCAATGGCCGGTGCCAGCAAAAACGAAATCATAAAAACCTGTGCAACAACCAGAACGCGCATCAATGCTTCTCGGCTAAAATATGTTGTTGCCGCGAATATGCGGCAGTATTTATCGAGGGTACGGCCCCGGAAGGGCTCGTCACACAGGAGCCGGCGATAACCGGTTCCCTTGCGTTATAGCAGATTATCTTGCTTAGATTGCGGTGTAGCTAATGTCACCCGGAGCATTGAAAGGTCCACCGGGGTTGGAGCCATCACCGGCGCCATTGGTCGCAATCAGCGGAACCATGACATCCGGGCCGGCGATCGTGTAATAACCCTCAATGCCAAGCGGTCCACCCGGACCTGCGCCATCACGGAACACGGCAGCCGTGGAAATGACCGGGCACACGAAACCATCTACCCTTTCCATACCACCTGCTGCCACGGCATCCAATTGTGTACTGCTTAGCGTGACTGGCTCCGCAAAAGCGCCCGAAGCAAACAGGCACCCGCTGAATATTGCTGAAGTTAATTTAATTTTTGAACAATTCATTATAGAGTCCTCCAATAATAACCGTTAAAAAAACATTCGCCATTTCGGCTTGATCTACAAGGCAATCGGCCTGTTTGCCGCATTCCTCAATTTCAACCTTACACAATTAGGTTCGCAATTAGATCACAAATATATAACAAAATTATCACGCTTCCGGTATGGCAGTTGCCACCGTTTTAATGGGAGTGGCCAAATCATTCTATTTTATCTTATTGGTTGTAATTATCATCCTTTATTCAAGGAATAGGATCAGGTCTTTTCATGTAGAATTTCAGGTGCTAATCTAACATCACGACAAGATTAAAAAGGTTCGTAGCCGCAATAACTGTCGGGTATTTTTCTGTTTGACGGTTATTCCTATACCCTCATTTATCTTCTGTTTGGCGTAATGCGCTGTGTTTAATATGCTTTACAATTGGCAGGAACAAATAGAATAGGGTTGTAAATCACAATATAAGTTATGAACTGATTATTTTTTTCTAGAAATTGTTTCAGATAATTGATAATAGGCCTGAAAGTAAAATATTTGTATGAGATTAAATGCGTAAATTACAGTCGTGTATGGGTGTAAAAAATAAAATACTGAGAGCGCTTTATGATTTCACATGAAAATAAATGCATATTTGTCCATATTCCAAAAGTAGCAGGGACAAGTATTATCAGCATATTCGATGACAAGGTAAAAACAAAAACCGAAAACAGGCTGCTCTTACCCTTTGAGCCTGAAGCGAACAAGTTTGACCCACCTCCTACGCATTTGCGCATTACAGACTATGTTAAATATGGGCATGTGTCTAAAGAAATGTTTGATGAATATTTTAAATTTTCTTTCGTTCGAAATCCGTGGGATAGAATTGTCTCTGAATACAAATACAGGAGACATGCATCGAGATATGATTTCAAAGAATTCTTATTTAAACATTTCCCAAAACCATTATGGTGTGATGAATACTGTCATGTTATTCCGCAGTATGATTTTCTATATGGAAAAGATGGCGAGTGTTTGATGGATTTTATTGGCAAGTTCGAAAACATTAAGCACGATTTTAATGTCGTCTGCAATGAATTAGGCATGCCAGATAAAAGATTGGTGCATAAAAATAGATCATTCAGTTTATTCAGGCGAGATAATAATCTTTACCAGTTATTAAAAACCATGCATGATTATTTTAGCGTTGAGCGGAAAAAGAATACCTTTCCCAGGTATACGCAATATTATGATCAGGAGTCGATAGATTTTGTCACTCAGTTATATAGAAAGGATATCGAGATATTCGGGTATAAATTTGGTGAGTGATATGATTTTGTAGCGACAGTCAAAACTTTTCCTGCTACATATTTAATCTTAATAGACATGAGGTCAGAGTAAAAACTATTCATCGCCATGCGTAGTGAAGGCCTGGCAGATGAGGAGCTGCTGAGTAGTTGTCTGACGAGTTTCCTCAGGTCACTGACCCTGAATGGCTTGAAAGGTGAAGTTCATAATACTCGATTGCGCAATAAAGACAGTGCGTTGCATCATTTTCCCTCAAATTTTCAATGCGTCCGGCCTCGTTTTAGGTTATAAGTGCCTCTTTCCTCTCACCGCCCGAGGCTACCTGATTGTCCACGACCTCTATAACGCAGGCACCGACTGATAGCGATGTCTTTAATCACATCTGCGAGGCACTGAAGGATCAGGGTTATATTGTGCTCGACGAAGTGTTAATGATCGAGCAGTTGCAGTTGCTGTTTATCGATATCAAAAGCACTGATACTGCGTATTTTCATCAGGCAGGGATTGGTCGGGAACAGGTACACCAGCTGAATCAGTTTGTGCGCCGTGACCGTATCTGCTGGCTGAATATGTCGCATCTGCCTACGCAATTTTATCTGCAATGGGCTGAGCTGCTGCGCCGGCATCTGAATCGGGTGCTGTTTCTCGGGCTGTTCGATTACGAAAGCCATTATGCGCATTACCCCGCCGGGGCATTCTATAAAAAACATCTTGATGTCTTCAAGGGTAATTCCAATCGTCGCCTGTCGAGTATTTTATATCTGAACCCTGCCTGGCAGCCCGGCGATGGCGGTGAACTGGTACTGTATGTGCCGGATGATAGCCGGGTTCTGGAAATCGTGTCGCCTGCGTTTGGCACTATGATTGTTTTCCTGAGCGAGGAGTTTCCGCATGAGGTGCTGCCCACCCGATGTTCACGTTACAGCCTGACCGGCTGGTACAGGGTCAATGCTACAATGGCGGCTAATCTGGATTCGCCTGCCTAGCAGTAAAAGCTGCTATTTTTAAATAAATTTATTAAAGTTTGAGTCGGTTATGAAAAAAACATTCAGGTTAAGCCATGAAAAGATCAAGACACCACGGCTGGTGGAAGCCATCAAGCATGAGGTGAGTAAATATATAAAACGGGAACGTCGAAGGGCTTTGCCCGAAGGCGAAGACTACTGGGATTTTGACTGCCGCTATGGCGTCGATGAGGCCAGCAGTGAGGCTATTCATCTCAGCGAGATTAATAAGTGTATTAGTCAGGCTGAATCGCAACAGCTGGAATCCTTTTATCTGGAAGTGATGGTGAAACCCTGTCGCCGTAAAAAGCTGCCTCAGGAAGGATAAGGTTTTGGATGCAAAGAGTAATGATGCTTGATTTTCGTAAGGCGCTTAAAAATAAATCTGTCATCAGGGTACAATGTTAGAAATCGAGAACCTGATGAAATCGTCATGCGAAAAACATTACTCAATATGCTACTTTTGCTCATCACTTTTTACTCCCCGCAGTCATCCGCACAGGATGTCATTTGGGATCTGGGCGCGGGTGCGGCGGTGTTCAATCTTAGTTTGTATCCGGGCTCTGCGGACAAGATTAATTATAATGTCCCGCTACCTTATTTTACGCTGATGGCTGAAAAGCTTGAGATTGATCGGGGCATTCGGACTTTTCTTTTCAAAAGTAAACGCATAGTGCTGGATCTGAGTCTGGGATTTGGTATTCCGGTGGACAGTGAAGACAGTAGCGCACGGGAAGGCATGCCTCATCTCGATGCGATCGCGCAACTGGGGCCCTCGCTGGAGTTTGTTCTGATTAAACCAACGAAAGATCGAATGAGCCTGAATTTTGAGCTGCCGTTAAGAGCGGCCGTGGCTACGGATCTCAAAAGCAGCAGTCATGAAGGCTGGTTGCTGGAGCCGCAGTTCAATCTTGAAAAACGCAGGCTGTACAAGTCAGGACTGGCGATGAAGCTCACCCTGGGGCTTAATTATGCAACCCGTGATTTCCATGCTTATTATTATGATGTGCCGCCGAGTTTTGCCACGCCATCACGGCCCGCTTATGTTTCGAAAAAAGGCTATGGCGGTTCCTTCGGCACCCTGAGTGCCAGCTGGCGTGAAGGCAACTTGATCGGGTGGACCTTGTTGCAGTACCAAAATCTAAACGGTGCGGTGTTTGAGGGTAGCCCACTGGTTGAGCAGAAGCACTCTTATCTGATCGGTGTCGGCTTTGCCTGGGTGTTTGCGCAGAATATGTGAATGCTAGCCCGCGTTCATCTGCGGACTAATGCCTTTTATATATGCTTAGTGTCCAGCAGCAAACACTCACGGGTTGTCGGGGTCTGATGAGCCGGCAGGGGTCCAGATGCCGTAGACGCA
>JAPUUO010000070.1 GCA_026967815.1 Candidatus Bathyarchaeota archaeon
AGGAGTTGAACGACTACTGGCGTGGATGCTTGATTTGGAAAACGTGATGGACACCATTCCATTCCCACGTACAATAAGAAGATTCTATCCTTAGTCTTCATCGAAGCGGATTGAATCAAAAATGACAGCATTTAAATCAGCTTAAAACGTGTTTTATGTTTTGAGAGTGGCCTTCATGCCTGCCACGCCCCTTCACTGCAGCATAGCTTACCTAGTCAACAGATTGAAACCGCAACTGAGTTTACCAGCGCTTCTCGTGAGTGTAATGGTGCCTGACTTGGAAATCCCTTTTACTTATCTCATGACCGGGGGTCTTCAACACAGACTCGTTCTCCATAGCTTTTTAGGCGCTGCTACCCTAGGCACGTTTCTGTCGGTTTTGTTGACCGTTTTCCTCTATCCGTCAATAGTTTCATTCCTTTTCAAGCTTAACAAGGAGAAGGTTGAGGAAAAGTGCCGTTTTTCTGGCACCTTAGTTGTATTAAGTTTTGTCGGAATCTTATCCCACGTGTTCATAGATTCTCTGCACCATGAGTTCAATCCAGTTTTGTATCCCTTCGTCAAGGAGTCTTTTGATGCATTCATACTTACTGGGGATTGGGCCTCCGCCACCGCTATCGTCACGTTCCTGCTTCTTGCACTTTTGATCTTCTTCTTCGTTGATGAGCTTAGAAAGGGAACCAAAGACTTTTGGATGCGGATGCTTGTTGGATAGAACGGCTATTTGATAGTCTTTGTTATCAGCTTATTTTTAAGTTCATAATAGAAGTTAGTAGATGGCACTCCCGGCGGCGTAAGCATGAGAAAACGAATCAAAGGGAAGAGGCAAGGTAAGATCCTGCGGAATGTAAGGAAGCCGAAGTTATATTGGAAGGATAACCGTTGGATTCTTCAACTTCTCGATGATCCCAGCCTCGCCGCGGACATGAATTACAATTCAGATTATCTGGTGACGAAGGCTTGGGGAAAAGGTCTCTGCGTGGCTTGTAAAGGTGGCAAGTTTTTGTGCGGCAAAACCAGATGCCCCCTAGTTGTTAGACTCAAATCTTATTTTAGAACTGTTCCTCTTCTTCGGGGCACGGATTTGGATGGTGCTTCTCCGCCAGGCGTCTTCGTCGGTCGGATTGGCTATCCCTACGTTTATGCGGGTCCTTTGGTTCCTCCAGTTCACGAGGACACAAGCCTCTACGATCTGCCTGAGTTTTGGTTTGGAAAATCTATCGATGAGATTGTGGGTTTCAGGTCTTTGCTTGTTAGGGGGAAGCATAGGGTTCATGTGAAGAAATTCGAAGAGGCTGGAAAGATAATGGATAGGACCCGTGAGTTGGCTTTGTCTGTTGGTCCAGTGGATGTTGAGTTGACTTTGAAGAGCAAGCCTAGTAGGCGCTTTGTTTTGGATGATGAAGTTCAGCCTTTTGGGCCTTCCGCGGTTGTTAGAGACATGAGGGCTGCAACTTCACGATGGGATCACCAGATTGAGAAGGTCTATTTTGATGGTGACTTGAAGGCTGCTGAGGGTATTACCACCTTGTACGAGAAGGGTGTATTGGTTACTAAGATTCATCGAGCCTTCAGCGTTGGCGCCTTTGGATTGAAAGATAACAGACGCTTGGTTCCAACTCGTTGGAGCATAACGGCTGTGGACAGCATTGTTTCGAAGGATATGATCGGGAAGATCAAAACTTTTCCTGAAGTCAATGAATACCACGTCTACGAGTCTAGGTATCTGGACAACAGATTCGAGATTTTGATGATTCCGGGAGCTTGGAGCTACGAGGCTATGGAAGCCTGGTATCCAGGCACGATTTGGAACCCAAGTGGCAAGTACGTGGTTATGTTTTCTGATTGGGAGGGATTTGACGGTCGCACAACCTATGCTAGTATTGGGGGCTGCTATTATGCGGCTCGTTTGGCTGTTGGGGAGTTGCTTGTGAAGGAGAGACGGCAGGCTGTGGTGGCTGTTTTGAGGGAAGCGCATCCGGGATATATCATGCCGGTTGGCGTTTGGCAGGTGAGGGAAAACGTGAGGAACGCTATGAAGCAGAAGCCGCTGAAATATAACACGTTGGGGGAGGCTTTAACCCGGATTTCCAGTCAGTTCCAGATTCCGTTGGAACATTGGATAGAGAGGAGCAGACTGCTTAGGGATACGCTTTATCAGAGGAAGATACCGGATTATTTCAAGGCATAAGATGTTTTCTAGAAATTTGAACTATCGGTTTAGTCATTATTGACGAGATTGAAATAACCATTAAAATCTCTGCGAGCGTATCTTCAACATACGATTCGGATATTGGCGGTGCTTAGAGACGAAAAGGAGAAACGAATTCAACGTGGTTGCGAAGATTCTTCGGGTGGCAGCTAAGGGTTCTAAGGAAGAGGAGATCATGGAACAGTGTAAACTGAATTCCATGGTTTTGGAGAATTATTTGTCTGCTTTGGCAGAATTGAGGTTGCTTATGGTGGAGGAGAAGGATGAAACTTTTTATCGGACAACCGAGAAGGGGTTGGATTTTCTGCGTATTTATCATCGTTTGAGATGGCTTTTGTGGGGTAAGGACAACGATTTCTTATTGATGCGTCTTTTGGGTCAACTGGGCAAGGTTAAGAAGGATGTGCACCCCTTTTACGTGAGCTAGTCTGTTGCTTTATCTTCTTTTTGCTTCGACTATAGCGGCTAGGAAGCCGATGACGCCGATTACTAGGAGAAGGTTGAAGATAGCTCTATATTCTGGGTTTTGTTGGAACCATTCCTCGATGGGGAAGGTGGCAGTTATGACTAGCCATGCTCCGTAGGCTAAGATGAGGATACAGATGGCGGCGATTATGTATTTGGCTATTTTGTTCATTTTCTTGTCGTCTTATGCTTGAAGTTGGCTGGACGTAAAGGTTGTGAAGTTGGGATTAATATTTGTAATTCAGGCTTTCTAGTAGTTTTTACTATCGGTTTTGGTATATTGTTGGGTTTGAAATAATGATTATAGTTGTTAGCAAGTCTTTTCAAGTTGGCGGTTCGCTGATGACGGAAGAGAGAAGCGAGTTTGATCTTATTGCTGATATTCTGCGCGTAGCGGCTTTGGGTTCTAAGGAATCAGAGATTATTGTTGGCTGCGACCTGAACCGCGATCTTCTGGAGAAGTATATGCCTGCCATGGTGGTTTTGAAGTTGGTTAGCGTGGAGAAGGAGAGTGAAAATTTTTATCGATCCACCAGCAGGGGATTGGAGTTTCTGCGTTTTTATCATGGTTTACGGTGGCTTCTGTGGGGCAAGGACTTTGATTTCCTGTTGATCAACATTTTAACCAAGCTGAAGAAGGATAGACACCCCTACTATGTAAGATAGCGCCCCGCGCGCGACACTCAACGACCATTGCATGGCATCTCTTATGACCAAAACATTCATGACGTTACGTGGCCTTTTTTCAATGCCAATCTTTATGGACGCTTAAGTTTGGATTTGGCTGCTCCAAGGAGATGCGAGAAAGCTGTTCTCGTTGCTGAAAGACCGATCATGCCTCCCTTGGCGAACATGCTAAGAATATAGGTAGGGCGAAGATAGAAATGGTGGAAAGCCTGTTCGCGGATTTCCCTTAGCTCCTTCATGCTTAACGTCGGCGTTTCAAAGATAGGAGTCGCTGCGTCATATTTGTCGAAGTCAGTTATCTTTAGCCAACCATTTTTTTTGACCAAATCGAACATGGGTGTTCCTGGGAAGGGCGTAGCTATATTATAAAAACCCACATCGTCAGGACTTATTTTTTCCACGAACTTTATGGTCTTCCAAGCGGTTTGCTTAGTCTCACCGGGGAAGCCGAGGATCACGTTTGGAACTGGCTTTAGCCCAAGCTCTCTTATCCAACTAAAGATTCTCATCGTTTGTGCAGTGGAGATTCCTTTCCTCATGGCATCTAAAACCTGTTGCGAGCCTGACTCAACGCCGAACCATACTGAGATGCAGCCTGCCTCCTTCATTTTGATGAGTAGCTCTTTTGTAAGCATGTCCACACGGGTTCCGCAGTTCCATTTTATGTTCAATTTTCGGTTTCTAATTTCTTTACATAATTCTTCAGTTCTAGCTTTGTCGACGGTGAACACGTCGTCGCAGAATGTAAAATTGGTCGCGCCGTAAGTTTTGTTAAGAAACTCAAGCTCGTCTACGACGTTTTTGGGGCTTCTAATGCGATATTTTCGGCCGTGCATTCTGACCGTCGCGCAGAATTCGCACCAGTAGACGCAGCCCCGACTCGTCATTATGTAGAACATATCCTCGTATTTTCGGAGGCGTTCAATGGGCCAGAGATGGCGAGCTGGGAAGGGGAGACCGTCAAGATTCTCTATGTAGGGTCTGTCTGGATTCTTTGCGATTTTTCCGTCTCTTCTGTAAGTTATGCCTAACACATCACGAAAACTCTTGCCTGCTTCTAGTCTTTGCACCAGCTCCAACAGCGTGTTTTCTCCCTCCTTTCTTACAACAACATCCAAGTCTGGGCATTCTTGCAGTGCTTTGTCATCCCAGAACGTAACGTGAGGACCCCCGAAGATGGTTAAGCAGTTTGGATAAACTTCTTTAGCTATTTTTGCTATGTGCAGTGCAGATTTATACGTGAGTGTGTTCGATGTTATTCCAACTATGTTGGGTTGGCGCTTGCCAATTTCGCTTTTAAATTCTTCATATGAAAGCTTGAGGGCTTGGCAGTCGATCACATCAACTTCATATTGATTTTTCTCTAAAACAGCAGCTAAATATCCTAAACCTAATAGAGGGAAGGGCAAATGTCCGGTGGATCCACTCGGGGCGGGTGGATTCACAAGGGTTACATGCGGCTTCATTTTTCTTCCCTAACGTTTATCTTTCCACAAATACACGAAGCCGAATGCTTAAATGTTTTGCATAAGAGGTATTTCAATGAAAGCAAAAAACCGATTGAAGAAAAAGGCATTCAACCGATCTCAAGAATTATCTCACAGGGAATCGGAAGAGTCTTGTCAGTAGGAGCATTGGCAACATAAAAAGGATGCATAGGATTATTGCCACGTCTGCTTTTTAATGAGTGTATTATTTTGCTTGGAGCCACCTCTTCGGTTTATTCGCCCTTGACGTAATGTCCAGGTTTTTCAATTGTACACATAAGGCAGCTGCCATTGCAGCTATCGGCCACCCATGCATGGTCCCGTGATTTCTGCTGCGCGCGCCTGAGCGACACAAAATTCTGAGACAAATCTAAGGTGACCACCATCCCATCATGAACAGCCATCGCACAAGCCGGCTTGAGTTCTCCATCAATCATCATCGCACAGGCAAAACAACCTCAGTCTCGCAAGGAGCAAAAATCTCTGTTCTGCCAGGAAACTTCCTAAACTTCAGTCTAAGCAACTCCAAAGATCGTTTAACAGTAACACGCTTAGGTACAGCAAAAGGCTGACCATCAACGCTGATGGTAATCTGTTTCCTAGGAACTGTGTCAACTATTCGCTCAACAGCCTCACAGGGAAAAGCCACAAGATAGACGCTACAGTCTACGCAGGCTGTTTCAAAACGGTTAATGGTAGACTTTCCAATGCTTGGACAAGAAAAATGTTCCAAGAAGAAGCCACAATCTTTGCACTCCCTTGGAATTTCTGCGACAAACATGTAAAGAAGCCAACTACTTCTCCTCAAAAAACTCAGCGAGCTTACGAGTCTCAGACCTACGCAAAACCTCCGTACACTTCTTCGGACCCAAAGCTTTAAACTCCAGCCCCAAAGTCGCCAAAAGCCTCTGGACACCCTTAGCCAAACGAGGAGCCACGAGGATGCCCCTAACCTCTCGACTAGCCACAGTCTTCACGAAGTCAACATATTTCGCCAACTGCAGAGCCGCATCCCGTCCAGCCGTCTTCCGCTTAAGCTCTACCACCACAAGCTTTCCGTTCCTGTCGACGCCGTAAACGTCCACAAACCCAGGCTCAACCTTCTTCTCATAAGCGATGGGTTTCAGCTTCGGCTCCAAAATCGACGGCTCCACTAGAATTGCCTTCTGCATATCCTCCTCGGTGGCGTAGAGAGAAAACTCTCCCCTGTCGACCAGACTCATAGCGGAAAGCAGGTAAACACGATCAAAGGATATCTTAACAGACTCAGAAGGCTTCCGCCGGATAGCCCGCACATGCAGAACATCTCCAACAACACTAGTTTGAAACAAACACCCAGCAGGCTGCCAATTCACAGGCTCATACCCAACCGGACGATGAACCAGAACCGAGCCATCCCCCTTAATCACAACGATACGCTCACCCGGCTCCAACTTCGAACTCGCCCTCCCCCTATAATCCACCCAACAATTACCAACAACAACCACCACCTTCCGCTCCGAAACAGCGTCTCTGATAAACTCCGCCGCCCTATCAACACCTGGATTCTCCAAAGCAACAACAGGCTTTCGACCAGACACACAAACCGCCAACAATCTTTAGAAGAGGAAACACAGATAAAACTTCTGAGAAACATGCAAGAATGGAACAAAAAACGCGCAGCCATGCGCCACTACGACCACCTAGCCCAAGTCTACGATGCTCAATACTCAGAAGAACAAAAAGCCAAAATAGAAGCCGCCCTAAACAACACAAAACTCAGCCAAAACGAACTCGTCCTAGACGTGGGCTGCGGAACAGGCCTCCTCTTCCAACCCGCCGCAAAATCAGCCAAACTCGTTGTAGGCATAGATGCCTCGTCCAAAACCCTCCAAGAAGCAAAAAAACACACAAAACAACTACCCAACACAGCCATCATCCGTGCCGATACCGACTATACACCCTTACGAAATGAAACTTTCGATCAAGTTTTTGCCATAACTCTCCTGCAAAACATGCCGAACCCCTCCGAAACCCTCAGAGAAATAAAAAGAGTCGGCAAACCGCAATCCACAATCATCGTAACAGGACTGAAGAAGAAGTTCACCCAAAAATGTTTCATAAAACTCCTGAACAAAGCAGGACTGAAGATATCCACACTGAAAACAAATCCGCAACTAAAAGGGCACCTCGCCGTATGCAAAAAGCAGAGATAATACTTAAAAGACCTTTTCTAGCTCTATAATCGCGAGGAATTAGAGTTGCCAACCCACGGATCTTTGTCAAAAGCAGGAAAAGTCAGATCACAGACTCCAAAAATGACATCCACCCCGAAGAAAAGCAAAATCCCAAGACTGCGGTCTCGACGAAATTACGAAAAAAGAATAATTCTCCAGCGAAACACTGGGCAAAACGGGGGTGACAGTAGAAGACGAAGACGTGGACGTAGACGTAGATAATCTACATTTCATTCTGCTCAATCTAATAATCGGTTTTTGCGCAGCCACTTTGAGCAAGGATGTAGATTTATCTAAAAGCTTTTAGTGCATATTTTGTAGATGATTCCTAATGAGTGAAGAGGC
>JAPUUO010000071.1 GCA_026967815.1 Candidatus Bathyarchaeota archaeon
CCTGAGGGTCCAAGGAGGATTTGCCTTGAGATCATTTCAGACGTTTTACTGCAGCATCACGCCGTTAATAGCAGGAGATGGCTGAACGCGCTTATTCCAGAATTGAAATCGAAAGGGTTTACCACACTAGCAATAATGGATCCTCAGATGCATCCTCCACAAGATGCTCGTGCAATTCTAGACCTTTTCGAAGGGGAGATAAACATGTACGAGAAAGAAACTGACAAAGGTCTACAGAAATTCTTGAAAATCAGGAAAATGTACAATCAGAGATATCTCGAAAATGAACTGCCTGTAAAAAAAGAGAACCTGCTAAAGTAGAAGTGACTGCAAGAAAGAGACTATGCGTACGTATGCTATTCTGTTTTGGCTATGATCATTACGATGCCTAGTCCTATCAAGACCAAGCCTGCAACCAAGAATATAATTGGATGAGACCCGATATTGCTGATGTTGGTGTACGTCACGTAGAAAATGATTACGCCTATGAGCATTATGAAAAATCCAATTAGCTTTTCCATAATTGTTAGTCCGAAAGGTGCTTCGACTTGGCTCATAAACGACTCCATCCTGAAGGTTTAGTTAGGTTTAACCTAGGCATTATTTTAAGTTTGTCGAGGCTGGCTCAACTCTTCTCGAAGGCTTCAAGTTTAGCTGGCAAATATTCATCCACGATGTAGGTCAAGCCGTATCGACTGAAAGCCTCCTGCTCAGCCTTTTTTCTAATTTTCAGGAATTTTTTTGCTTCTTTCTGCCACAATTTGCCCTCGTACCTTGGATCTTTCTGCAGCTCATAGAGGCGTTTAACATCAATGTCTGTCAAAGGGTCACTTGGCAACTTATACTCCACAATGTCGCTGGCCCATACACCACTCCACTTGGCATCCGGTGTGGCCAACCCTCTTAAGTGAGCTGCGTTGGCCGAGCCCGATATGATAACCATGGCAATGTGCATTCCCCAAGGATCACCATCAGTAAAAATGGAAACTGGGAGGTTCAGTTCCTTGTTTAGCCGGTGAATGAAGTGTCTAGTGGCTCTAGGCGCCTGACCAGCGGTTAGCACAAGCAAAGCGTTGAATTTCTTGTGCACTTGCTCTTCAACAAAGCGCGTGAAGAGACCGCCTTTCTCGATGGCTATTACCTTGTCTGCGCCAGTCTTGGCGAATTCAGCTGAGGTTAACGCGGGTCCAATCATGACTCCATCGGGATGTGAAGTCAAGTTTAGCTGTTTGCCTTCGTAGCCTGGAACTGTGTATTCGATGGTTAGATCCCCGAAGATGGCTGAGCGTTCTTCGGGAAAGACGTTGAAGTCCTCCCTAGCAAAACCTGAAACAGTTTCGAGGTCAGTGATTATATTGTTGGATTCAGGTTGGTCCTTAAATGACATGTTGTATGCTTGCGCAGAATAGTAGACATCTCTTAGAGTTGAGGTTTTACGATGCTTTGCGAGTTCATGGGCGAAGTAGGCTGCCCAAACAAGTTGAGTGAAAGGGCGAATGTGGCGTATGTTGCGGGCACTTCGACGTACTGCCCTTTCGCCTAAAACATATTGCCGAAGATCTGAACTGTAATGGATATTTTCGATGGAGCGGCTAGGCATCTTTATCGACGGGAAAACTCCTTTTTCCATTTGCTCATAAAGGTTTAAACCAAAATCTTCTAACGCTGTTATAATTTCTTTCTTTCTCTCTAAAGTAGCACTCTTAGTTTTCTTCATACTTTCTCACGCTCGATAACAATTTCTTAATATTCGGCGCTTTTTCTTTTCCAGCCAGCTCAGTTGAGAACCGGGCGATTTTTGGTAAATATTTGGAAAACGTAGAGAGCCGTCTTCTTTCCTTCTCCACATGTTCTCGTTTAGTCAGGAAGTGTTGAAGCTGGCGAGCTGCTTCACGGATTCCATTTAAGATTTCTCTCTTAACTTCTGGTCTGTCAGCGATGAATTCTTTACCTACGGTCTTGTACGGAACCTTTGTGCTACATATGTGAACTAGTATCGCAATTGGCATGCCAGTTGTCACTTTGTATCTTCGCCAGTTGATTCTCTTGATGATTCTCCAAGAGACGTCACTGGCCTCGTCGTACAGCAGGGGGATTCTGTTGGCGAACCTGTAGAGAACGATGTCATTCTTCCCTTGTATTTCTCCGCCATAAGCTATTGCAGCTTCAACGATGAATGGGTGTCCCGAATAAGTGGAAGGTTGACGTTGACAGATGGCTATGAACTCAGGCTTCAACTCTTTTAGAATTCCAGCTTTAAGCAGTTCTTCGCCTATGGGTGACAAGCAACTGGCGTCTGGAGGTAGAAAAGCACGAAAACGCTTCATCATCTTTACGAGTCGCACAATTCCTTCTTGCGATAGTCTTTTTGGGGTTCTTGTTTTGCCTATTCCCGCCGATTCCAAGAAGTTGTGAGCAGTTTTTTCACCTACTCGGTGGAAATGGTTTCTCATGAAGTCAATCATGTTTCTGCAGGGTGTGATTCGTATGAGACGTTGAATGGTTTCAACATCTATACCGTAAGGGTGGGGTTTTGTCTCTTTTGGCGGAGGCGGCATCTTGGTTGTGACCCGGCTGAACCTGTATAGCCGTCCTTTTGGATCGATAAACGTGATGTTAGCGTAGGGATTAACCAAAGCTGTTTGTTTCAAGTATTCCAAGATTCGAGACATTGCCTTGGCATAGTCGCCTTCGAGGGAAAATTCTACGATTGTACCTCGCCAGCCTTCCTTATTTAACAGAAGCTTCCGGTCCATTATTATTGGGCGATTTCTCTGGATGTCCACCACAAGCTTATACATGTAAATTCTGGCTCCACCAGTGCTGGAGACTACAAACGCTGGTTTGTGAGTGGTGATTTGTCCATAGAGAAGCGCCATTGTTCCACCTAAGCCAAATGTTCCTCGTGCCTGTTTGAGTTTGTACTTGGAGCCGAATAGAACCTGCCCAAAGGCTGAGGGGATATGGCGCGCGGGGACTCCTGAGCCGTTGTCTGCTACACGCAACCGGTATACCTTGGGCTCAGAGCTGTTGACGTCGTTATCAAAGAGGTTTTCATCTTTGGACTTAACTTCATCTGCTTCTTTTACAACTCTTTCATGGTCATAAGAAAGTCGAATGTAAACGTCTGATGGTATGCCCGACTGGTCAGCGGCATCCAGAGAGTTCTCCACAAGCTCACGGAGGGAAGAGAATATGGCTCTGGTTGGGTTGGTGAACCCTGCTAAATCGCGGTTTCTGTAAAAAAAATCGGCCGCGCTTATTTGTTCAAAGGATTGCACCACTGCCCAGCCATCCCCTCTCGATACTACATGATATATGGAATGGTTTGATTTTGTTTTTCTCTTGTCATTTTCAGGATGTGCCCCAAGGAACCTCTTGAACACAGCGGCATTGTAAATCAGCTACTAGACAAATTTATTTTTATTTTAACCGTGAATATATATTTTTATTGCATTGATCGTGTCAAAAATGAACATAGATCTCTATTTCTCTACTTCCTCATGTGGAGTTTCCCAAAGTTCTAGCTTCTTTCTTTTGAGTTCCTGCCTTTTTTTCTGTAGGAATCGATAGACTGTACTGTGTTGACTTCCTTTAATCAGCATGAGTACAGCTTCTCTTGCAACATTTGTTTGGTTGAAGTTGCCTATTATTGACACTGTGTGACCGTATATGGAGATCTCAGCATCTGTAAGCTCTTCTATTATGCGTCTTGTTTTGCCTCCTTTGCCTATGATTCTGCCTTTCAAGCGTTGGATGTCTGCTGGAGATTTTCCAACGGTTTGGCGTAGGTCGATGACTTCCAACATTGTGTCTTCGCTTTGAAGTAGTGGGATTGCTCGTTGTGGGGAGAAGCCTCTGCCGATTGCTGTTATGACTTCTTTTGCTCGGAAAAGCAGCGAGGGATCTTTGGCGTTTGGATCTAGCGTTATGGTGATCTCTCCGGTGGCGCTGTCAATTTCAAGCTCTACGTTGAGTTTTCTCTCAATATTTGCTTTGACTCTTCCATCTGGACCTATAAGAGCGCCTATGCGTTCTCGAGGAACTTTTATGAAAGTGCTAGCTTTTGACATTTCCAGTCACCTTTTTGAACAGTTCTTCTATGGGTGGAACAGCAACTCCTAATCGTTTAAAGTAGCGAATCATGTTCTCTAGGTCTCTGAGTAAAAACTCGTTTGCCATGGGATGTTTTCGCGATACTGCTTGTGAAACATCGAAGAGAACGGGTTTTCCTTTCCATATCATAACGTTGTATTCGCTCAAGTCAGCGTGCACCAACCCTGCTTTCCTATATAGCCGTTTAACATTGGCTAATACCTGACGATAAATTTTACCTGGATTTTTGAGTGAAATTTCTCTAAGTAAAGGTGCGCCAATTCCGTTTTCTCCAATGAACCTCATGATTAGAACGTTGCGTAAAACAGCTATAGGTTTCGGAACGCTTACGCCTGCCTCGAAGGCGCTATGCAGGTTTTTGAATTCTTTCTGAGCCCATAAGTAGATGAGCGAGCGGGTGTCCCTTCTCACTCCAGTGAATCTTGGGTCGCCTTGAATGTAGACCAGCATGCCCTTTTTGAATTCAGCGGAGACTGTTAGGAAGATTTTGATGGCTAGGTTGTTGCCTTCTTTGTCTTTGCCCCAGTAGAGCTTAGATTCCTTTCCAGCCTTTACAGAGCCGTAGATTTCACCTATTACTCCTTTGTTCATGAGACGATAGATTGTCATGAGGGTCGAGCGGTCAAAAACTTCTTCTAATACGGCTCGTTCGGATGAAAGGTCTTTCGTTAGCATCATCCGTTCCTTCTCGTAACGCTGCTCTCGTCTCTTTAGCTTTTCAAGGACTTTGCTTCGCCGTCGGCGACCACTCACTCAATTTCCCTCTTTTCGCTGTCTTTCATATTCGGCAAGCATTCTTATAAACTAACGTAAACGATAATCACGCTCTTCTAGCTTGGTTTGCCCATCTAACCATGCCACTAATCAGCCCTTTAGTTATTATCGTTTCGTTTCTCACTACGCTGCCATGCGCGCGCCTAAATATGCTAAGAGAATAAAGACTCACATTTTTACGATTTGAGCATGAGGCACACCTGAGATTCTCAGTATGGCTTCGGGGTGAACTAATCCTTCTTGAATTGCGCGTTTTACTATACGTTTTCCTACCATGTTGACAATCGCACACTGCTTCACAAGTTCGATGGCTTCTTCAACAGACACCTTGGAGCCTTTGTAGAAGCTTTCTTTCACTTCGAAAACTACTTTGTCGTCACGTAGGACTTGCCCTAGCAGTTCAGCGTCACATGTCGCTAGGATGGTGAATCTGCCTAGTTTGCGTAGGTTGATGTAGATGTCCAACTTTGTACCCGTTCCTGTTTTGTTCCTACCGAAGCTATGACTAAGCACGCTTCAAGTAATAAAATAGTTAACGTAATTTTTATTGTTTGCTTGTTCTGGGCATTTGGGTGTTACATGCCACGCAGAGAACTTTTAGCCCCGCAAGCCTCACAAACCATAAAACTAAGCCGCTTCTCTTTCACGATTTTCGTATCGGGGCGTTTACAGACAGGGCAAGTTACAAAGACAACAGTATAGTGTTGAACCAACCGCTCTATAGTGTCATAGCGAAACCTGCCTTGAAAAACTGCTCTAGAGCCACTTAGTGTTCCGGCTGTCGCCATCTCCCGCGACAAATAGCGCAACAGATGCTGAGGGTCACGATTAAGGGCATCACAAATATCTTTAAAATTCCGAATGATAGTTTTCATGCCAATGGTGATGCTGCGCGGCTTCGGAACTTCAAATCGCTTTCGCTCTAAAACATCTGGAGGAAGCTGCGAACGAGCACGTTTTAACAGCTCTTTATAGTCAAATTTCATTTTTTGTTTTCCTTCAGGGATTACTGTTTAAGAAAGCCTTACCTGTTTAAATAGTTTATACGTACGAATACTCAAACATCAAGTTTAGGGCTAGAAAATGTATAGCGAAACCTGGAACTGGGAAAAGTGCAAAAGCAAGATTAGGATGTTGAAAGGCCGGTTGGGGTTTCCAGAAGCTCCAGTTCTGAAATTCCTAGGGTTGAGCCTTTCACTTGAAGATGGACGCATACATGACGATTTGAGGCATTTTTTCTATTCACGAATAGAGCCAAGCGTTTACTGCATTCTTTCTGGATATACAGACGCACAACTGATGCCGGAAAGTCCCCGATTAGTTTCATTCGCCCAACTATGGGGCGGCCGCTCTTATCAAAGCGCCTTCGCTCAACGCGTAGTCAAGCCTGTTGAAAATGTTTTTGGATCAAAAGTTTCTAGGCTATATCAAGCGGCGAAGTTTCTAGGTGGCGAAAAATTAGCGTATGGCGACTGCTCAGTCAAAGTTTATGCCCTTCCCCTTGTGCCGATCACGATTGTATTATGGGCCGAAACATCAGAGTTTCCAGCCTCAGCAAATATTTTGTTTAACTCTTCCGCAAACAACTACTTGTCCACTGAACAACTTGCTATGCTAGGCGAGTTGACTTCAGCGAGGCTTAGGTATGCTTATGAAGTTTCAATGACTGAAAGCTGAAGTTTTCAGAAAGTTCGTTTCCTGTGGTTCTCTAATAAGACTCTTTTAAACAAAGGAAATTTAATAAATAAGCTTTGTAATTCTCATAGTCGCATCTGGCGAAGGAGAAAACTTGGTTGTCAGTATGGCACGGAAGACTATATAAAAGGAAGACTTCTGGCGGCAGAAAGAGAGCACATAGAATGAAAAGGAAATTTGAAAGAGGCTCCTTTCCTATAGAGACCACTCTTGGCAAAACCAAAAAGAAAATTTCTCGCCGACGAGGGGGCAATATCAAGATTCGACTACTGAGGGCAAGTCACGCGAATGTTTCTAATCTTGCAACTGGAAAAACCGAAAAAACTGAGATTCTGCGAGTAATAAGGAACCCTGCTAATGTAGATTATAATCGCAGAGGAGTAATCACAAAAGGCACCGTCATTGAAACTCCTCTCGGCACAGCTCGTGTAACCTCTCGTCCAGGACAAGACGGACTAGTAAACGCTGTGCTTTCTCAAAAAGAATCATAAACTCAAACCAAGTTCAACAAGCCGCTGGTTGCGCTAATGAGAAAACGAGACACAAATCTTTTGTGGCCAGCTTACTTCGACTCCAACAAAACCCGACTACAAGGAAGAAGAGTACCTAAGAACCTTGCCATAGTCTCTCCAAAGCTAGAGGAGATTCAAAATGCAACAAAAAGCGTCGGCTTACCATCAGAAGTTGTATTAGACGTTAAATATCCGAAAGTTCCTTGGCAAAAAACAGGTTACATCGTAATTCCCAAAAAAAGCTCAAAAACCAAAATAATACGCAAAATCGCAGAGAAACTGGTAAACCTACGCAAGTAAACGCG
>JAPUUO010000072.1 GCA_026967815.1 Candidatus Bathyarchaeota archaeon
TCTCTCCTAATACCTGCGTGCTCACCTGAGACACTCGAAATCCATCGTAGTGCTTCTTCATTTCCGCATTTCGGACATACTTGAGAAACCTTTACAGATTCATCTTCTAAACTGTCAACGATGTAAATTGCACGGGAACGCTCTCTCTTCGTGTCCATTGTTCTATTTACAGCATTAGCTTGAACTAGATTTCCACACCTTCGACACACGAAACCATCCTTCGTTTCCTGCATATAGGAACCGCACTTCTCACAAAACTTCATGTCCCGTCACTCGCTCATGTCAATCACGGCTCTCGTAGTTGTTTCCAGTTTTCGACAACTCTAGTGGCACCATTTTCCAGATACTCCCGCGGTGAAAAGCGGTTCTTTCTTAACAGCCCGACCCTGTCGGGAACAGGCGCTTTTCTGTAAGCAGCAAAGAAGCGGGGATTGTCATCGATCACTCGCACGACGTTGTATTGCTCCGAGATGGAGGAAAACATCTTTGATCTAGTCGTCAACACGGAAGCTGTTGAAGAAAAGAATCGAATCCAATCTTTGAGAGCAAACATTAGAAGATCTGTCTCATGAGTTGGAAACCCGAACCTTCTCAACTCGTCTGCCGTGAGTTGCCGCATATTCTCGGTTCGTCCGGTCAGGTAAACCAGCTTGTACTGCTCGTTCCATCTTTGAAGAGTCTCTGGAGCATCTGGAATTGGTTTATCAAGTTCTAACAGGTCAGCTCCACCCTCTTCAACACAAAGAGTAAACATCCAAAATCTCTCCCAAATCCTCCTGTTAGAAAACGCGTATCTTCTAAGAATTTCTCGCGACCCATGAGACTCAACTTCCTGCAAGGGAACCTCTTTGTTCAGAACTCGACACCATGCAGCATGTCTCCTACGATCAGTGTTAACTATCGTGTCATCAATGTCGACGACAACCGCATCCATGTTGAGACATTCTCCATTTGATCCCGTTCAATCTGTGCATATGATCCATTCAATTTTCCAAGCTTATAACTTTCTAAACAAAGAAAGAATTAGGAATTTATAAAGAATTCAACCAAATTGTCGAGCAGGCACTTAGAAGCTTTTATGTACGCGTGCTACGGTTGCCTCCCGCGTTTTCTGGATAGTAGAAATATTGATTCTACTTTCATAATTGCCTAATAGGTTGACATGCTGAGTTCTCTTTGAGGTGAACAAATCTATGGCCGATTATGTAGATGGTGAATTGAAGAAGATTGGAATAGCAATTTCGAAGCCTATTCTAGCAACGATGTGCATCGTTTTCGGAATACTCGTCATCCTGTTGCCAGCGCTTCTCGTATGGATAGTAGGAATGTTTCTAGTATTTCAGGGAGCGTTGCTCTTCACAGACCTCTTAGAAACGGGAAGACGCGGAACCCCGGTTGAAGCCGAAGGTCTCTACTGCTCCAGTTGTAGAGCATGGAACAGCAAAGAAGCAGCTTATTGTAAGAAATGCGGAAAACAGCTCAAACTCGTGGACCACCAGCAACTCAAAGACTACCAAGAAAGCGCGATACCGGTAGTGCCCTAGCTTTCCATTTTTTGCATGGCTTCTCTGCTAACTACGACACACTGAGGATAAGTGAAGAAAACCGCTTTGGGAGCTACGCGCGCAGTTGAAACATTAGATTCGGAAGAAAAGTGATTTGATTCAGGCTTCATTAATCTTTTAAGGTGAGTGGCTTCATATTGCTGATTTATGAAGAGTCAAAAGCGGTTTGAACTGCTAAGGCAGATGCTCAAGAACTCAAAGAAAAGCGATAGAGAAATAGCTAAGCATCTAAGACTCTCACAAGCAACCATTAGCAGACTGAGAACTCGACTCGAAAAGGAAGGGTACATCAAAACCTACACGATTGTTCCAGACTTCGTGAAGCTAGGCTACGAGATTCTAGCGTTCACGTTCGTCAAAATGAAATCATACCCAACACAAGAAGAAGCTCAAAAAATGGCCCAGCATGGCAAAGAATGGGTCGGTAAACATCCCAATGTCATCTTCGCCTCAGACGGTGAAGGACTAGGAGGAAAAGATGTCATCATGATCTCCCTTCACAAAAACTACTCGCGATACGCTAACTTCATGCGATCCTACGCAATGGACTGGGGACACATAATCGCTGAATTTGAATCGTTCAACGTCAGTCTCGGCTCAGGATTTAAGATGAAACCTCTAGACCTGAAATACCTGGCAGACGACAAATAAGGATGGATTTGCTTCACGCACCACGAAGTCTGACGCAAATGAGTGCAGTGAGAATTTTTCTTCACTATCTTATTCCGATCTTCAAATGCATCTGTCTTAGCAATGATTGTTTGACAACATTCGACCCAGAGCCGATCAGTTTCTCCAATCCTTCAATGAAAGCCACCGGGTCTTCGGCGATCGTGCGTGGGGTAAGTGAATAGCGCTCGGCGAGAATCTCCAGAATTATTTCCTTTCCCATCTTGCCAAACGTGGTCTCAAGCACATTGAGCATGATCGTGGGAAAGAAGTTCTCGAAGGTGGTTTCTGGCGCGAATCTAGAAGTGACGACGGACCCATGTGCCTTGATCAAGCTGGCAAAGTATTTCCCATCAACGAATTTGGCATGGTTCACGTCGTAGGCACACAGTGCAGTCACCGGGAAGGCGAGTTTCCTGCCTACCATGAGCTCGTACTCCAGCAGCTCTTTCTGTTTGTTGTGTTCAAAGAAGCATGCAGTTTCACCACATCCTCGCAATCCTTTAAGACCGATCTCCACCGCCTCATCAAACACGCGTTGTGACATCATCATTACGTGCGAAACATTCACTTCACCGTCGATCATGTACCAATCATTATAGTCAAAGATCTTCAACACGTCATCCTTTTCAAGGGCTTTAACGTTCAGCCCGAAATCCTTCATGTGTCTACGGATTTGCTTGGAAGGTTCTTGTGATGCAACGTAAACTGCTCCTTCTCCATTCTGAAGCCCTGCTTGCAGAAAGTTGAAGAGCATTTCATGTTTCTCCTGTGGATTCCTGTAAAAGAGCACACCATGATCGCCAGCTTTCAGGATATTGGCATAATCCAATGTCCTACCAACCTCAGAGACTCTAGGTTCACTGTTCCGCCCCCGCAAAGTGACCCTCCACATTGCAACTGCAAGTGAGGAAACACTTTACATATGACAACTAGAAATATGTTATGAACCGAAGATTTGGATTGGTCATCCACATCTATTCAGAGTGCAGGTATTCTACCGCTTACCTGAAGAAATCATCTCATTTGATCAACGAAACATTGCCTATTCTTACGTTTTCCAGGTGTTTTGCAGCTGCTTCGTAGCACTGGTTGGCTTGTTTTCGACTTGTAGCTGGCAGATCTGCCATGACGTATTGGGGATAGAAAGCAAGAAGTGAGTAAGGAATTCTTGAGTCTATTTCAGCTATGAAGTCTGCGATGTGGCTTACTTCTTCGGTATCCACGTAGCCTGGAATCAGCAACGTACTAGCGGTTAGAATCGGGAGTTCGCGTCTTTGCCTGCAAAACTCTTCGCCTAACAGTCTGAACGTCTCTAGTGTGGGTGCATTTGAGACTCCGCATAGAGATAGGTTCAAGTTTTCATCCCAAGTTTTGAGGTCGAATTTTATGTTGCCTCCACTGTTATTGGAGAGCTGAGCGGCTTTCAATGCGAACTCTTCTTTCCAGTAGCCGTTTGTTTCCCAGCAAATTCTAAGGATTCTTTTCTCCGCTTGAGCTTCTTGCAGGGCAATTTGGCTTGTTTTGATGGCGTGAGGCATTTGAACCGATGGGTCGCCACCGAAGTAGCAGATGCATGAGATGTGGTGGTCTACCTTTGAGGCTAAGCTTTCAGCGCTTGTGATTGGTTTATGATCTGCCGCGAGATTTCGGTAGTGCCAGTTTTGGCAGAAGAGGCAGTCGTAGCTGCAGGCGCCGTAGAACACAGCTAGATTTGAATACCCTTTTTCTGCTGTGGACTTATGGGCATATTTAGGGTAGCCAGCTCCGGTGCAGCCTGGACAGAACCACCAAGCAACGCAGTTAGTGGGCAACGGGTCATAATACCATTGTAAAACACCCTTCGCAGGGGTTCCGCCCATTCTGACAAGTCGGCTCTCTATGTTGAAGACTAAACCGCAAAACCCTGTTCTGCCAACTCCAATCCTGCAATCGTTGGAGCACATACCGCAAGGAACACCTTTTGGGTCTCTCGGCGGCTTTGAAGGCAAACCAAACATCTCACGGCTATCAAGGTGCACGCGGTCAGTAATCTTCAGAGCTTCATCTGGTTGCTCACGGATGCATCTCAGGCAAACTCCGAGTTTACTGGAAATCAATGGTGACCTTCCACCGCAGAGCTGACATTGTCCCAAGGAGTGCGCCTCCGAGAAGCTTAAAAGCGAATGACGTTTTTAGTTGTTGCCGTTTCAAGGCAATTTCCGAAGAGGATTGCCGCCGTTAATTCGTTTTCCGACAAAATAAGCAGGCACAATTAGGATGAGGCTTAGAATCCCGATCCAGATTTCAAACTGGCTGTTTCTTAAGGGGTTTGAGATTCGCGTAAATGGGAAGCCGAAATTGACGTCACTATACATTGTTGAATCCCAGCCAAGATGAATGAAACATCCCAAAACAGCTGAGAGATACGTCAGTTTCCACGAATAGTCAATCCATTCGGCATCCAAGAAAATCTGCAGCCATAAGGGTTTTGCCAGTTCGAGAGATTTAGCTAGAATTGCTGTAAGAGGAGCTACTCCAAGGAAGATTGCAAAAGGGTTGTGAGTAAACGCGTGGAAGCTCATAGGCACATAGCCGCCAAGCAAGAGAGGAAAACTGCCCTGTGGAAAACCTAAAACCAAATACAGTATAGGTTCTATGTCCATGAGGACCGAAGCCAGAATGAAGGCGATTCCGTGAAGACGCCGATAGAACAGGAAATAAACCACGCCTGTTGGGAAAAGATGAAAGGGGGTCAAAGGCAATTGTGTTCCTCCACTAAACTATTTGTCTAGTTATTATAGCTTTGATGCCGTTTTTCTAATCGTTTTTTGATGGCTTTCGTAGTAAGAACTAGGAAAGATCCTTCTTCAATTTTGATGTACATCTTGTCACCTGGTTTAATGAAGAGTCGTTCACGAACAGGTTTGGGTATGTAGATTCTTCCTCTGTCGTCTAGCTTAGATTTGAACAACTTGTCAAGGAGCTCGATGATGTTTATCCTTTTGCCATTCAACGGGTGTTTTCCCACATAGATTTATTAATCGGATGTTTCAGATAAGGATTTATCCATTTATATGGAGGTTTGATGGATGCCTGAAGTGAGAGTGATAATCCCGAATGATTTAGAGAGAGCCTTGGAAGCGCTGGTAAAGGCAGGGTTTGCTGGCAACAAGGCTGAGCTGGCTAGAACGGCGATCACCCATTTCCTCTCAACGGTTCCCACTCAACTACAGAAAGGGTACGACCTAGAAACAGCGTTTTCTCCAGACGGAAGAATCTTTCAACTCGAATATGCAATGGAATCTATGAAGAGAGGCGGCTCCATCGTGGGAGTACGCTGTCAGGAAGGCGTGGTGTTAGCTAAAGAATTGCCCAAAAAGGAAGCTGAGCTACTAGTATTGCCCAATCCATTTGCTCAAACTTTCAGAATAAGCGAAAACATCGGCGTAGTGTATTGTGGAATACTTTCAGATGGTTTTTTCATCATCGAGGAGGCTCGAAAGCATGCTGAGTTACTGGAGAAAGAAGGCATAGTTGACATCGAGACCTTGGCTAAGCGACTTACGCTTTTCATGCAACCTTTTGCACAGAGAAAGGATGTTCGACCGTTTGCTGTGGCTTTGATTATCGGCGGTTTGGATTCAAAAAATATACCCAGATTGTTTCTGCTGAACAGTGCTGGGCTGGCTCACGAATACAAAGCATGCAACGTCGGGGTCGGCGGTGAAGAATCGAAAAGAATATTGAAAGAGGGATACAGGCCTGACCTTGGTTTAGAAGAAGCCACGATGCTGACTATTAAAGCTGCTTTGAGAGAGAAGAGAAAGCCAGAAGACGTGCTAGTTGCGGTCATTGATGTAAAAACTGGAAAGTTTAGAAATGTAGCTATGGAAGAAAAGGAGCAAATGTGGGACAAAATATTCTCCTAGCTTTCCCCTTTTTTTAAACCTTACAGATTATGCAGAAATTCGCCTGCTTGTATTCTCATGTAGCTTGTGATTGCACCCATCTTTTAGCTTAGACTGCATGTGCTCGTCAAATTTGTTTCAGTCAGCTCTGTTTCCTGGGCTTTGACCGGGTGATCAGAAGAGTTGTAACCACTCCGGCCAAGGTGGATGCTGCTCCGAGGAGAATGGAAAGGACAATTACTATGGGTGATAACGATACTTCAACGTTTATCGGTTCCGTTGGCGTGTAGCTTGAAATCATCAAATCCCTGTTTAGGGAACTCACGTTTCCGTTGTATTTGAGGACGGTTAGCCAAGCTTTGTACTGGAAGATTTCTCCGATTCGGAGGTCTATCTTAGACAAGTCGCCTTTTGAAAGTACAAATTCTATTGGCTTCCAACTTGCCACGGGAAGTCTATATTTCGCTTTTTGGAAGGGTAAATAGTCTTCGTTTACCTTGTCCTCAGTTAGGACAAACAGCGTTATTTCCGTGTCTCCACCCACAGGGCTTGTAATGACCAGAGGATAGTAGAGGAAATCTGAGTTGAATTTGTACAGTATCGGGTCTACGCTTTTTTCCTCTGGGGAAACAGTTATCAAATCCAAAACGTAATAGCGGAATCCTCTGTTCATATAGTCTTCAACAACTGACTCAAAGCTCCCTAGAGACACCAAGTCGTCAACACCACTGTTTTCCAGGAAATCGTCCATCCAGCTACTCAGTTCGGAGGTATCACTTGCTTTGACCACTGTGATGTTGTGAGCGCCTATCTCCTCGTGAAAAACAACTTCCACGCTTCCAGAGCGAGCTTCACTTTTGCCACCGTACATGAACAGGTTTAGACCTTCATCCCAAATCAAGTTCTGAATTCGCTGAAAGGATTGGAAGCTTCCAGCCTCTACAGTAGGCTTTGATGGAAGCGGCAGAATCTCGAGGACCAAGGTTTGTTGGCTTGAAGATACATCTGTTGAGAGAATCATTATCTCCTCATGTCCGTTCCATGCAAGTATTGCTTTCTGTCCCGGCTCGTAAACTGAAACATCAGGGTTAACGGGAATCATTCCTCTGTCAGCATACACAGAAGAAGTACACATGGAGACTAGAAACAAGAACGCAACTATCCAAGTGAAGCGAAGTTTCTGCAAACAGATCCCCTTCAATTCTTGGTTTTCTTCTCTTATAATACCACGGATTAGAACAACCAATTACATAGCGT
>JAPUUO010000073.1 GCA_026967815.1 Candidatus Bathyarchaeota archaeon
GCCCTTTTGTTCGCTTCACGTAGCAAAGTGAAAGAATTCAAGAATGCAGGCTTACAGTTTGCTCAGATCAGTTTAGATGGACTCCTCCCTGAAACCCACGACAAGTTTAGGGGCGTGCCTGGAGCCTTCAGAAAAACTGTTCAAGGAATAAAAAACTGTGTTGCCGAAGACTTGTTCGTAGAAATAGCTGCCACAGCGACACGATTTAACTATAAAGAAATCCCGGATATGATAGAGTTTGTGGAAAAGCTAGGTGTCAACTGGTTCATGCTGTACAATTTTGTGCCAACTGGCAGAGGTGTAGACATCATCGCGTCAGACTTGACACCTGAAGAACGAGAAGACATCCTAAAGGTGTGCTGGAACAGGATGAAAACTGCAGGAATAGAAGTGCTTTCTACTGCACCTCAATTCGCCCGCGTTGCTCAAGAAGTTGAAGCTCACCCCATCACCATAGACGAAGCAAATGCTATGAACCCAGGTGATTGCAGTGGAACAGAAGCCTATGTTGTTCCCACGCACTTCTACAATCCTAAACTGCCAGGGCAACTGAAAAGACTAGCAGATTTCATCGGAGGTTGCGGAGCTGGCAGGTTTTACATATCTCTTGAACCCAACGGAGACATGTTTCCATGCGTTTTCTTCCCCCATGAAGACGCAGTTAAGGTTGGTAACCTCTTCAAAGACGATTTCCAAGATGTTTGGCGAAATTCTAAGCTGTTGTGGCAGCTAAGAGATAAAGACAAGCTACGTGAAAACTGCGGGAGCTGTGATTTCCGTTATACTTGTGGGGGATGTCGAGCAAGAGCCTACAACTATTTTGGTGATGTTTTTGCGCCTGATCCGGGTTGTATCTTGAACAAAGAATTTTGGAATAAAATTCAGGCAGAACTGAAGAAGAACTGAGAGCACAAAAAGAAACATGAGGCAGACGCGTCCTTCTGAAAGAGCGTAGAAGACCAGCTATAAACTGCAGTGTGCGAGCTTGTGAAATTCAGAGAGGCTTAGGTCCAGCTTTTCATGTGCTTTCCATAGGGATTGTGCGCCTTAGCATCTATTTCGAAGTTGTTGTGAGCTGCAAAATGTCTGATTGATAAGCTTGCCAGCAGTGATTATAGCTTTCCTTTTACTTGGATTGTGTGAAGTGCTGCAAGGTAAGCGAGAGCTCCTATGATGGTAAATGGAAGGCTTGTTAGCAGGAGCGTTATCAGAGGCCAAGGTTCAATTGGGAATCCGGCAAACGTGTATTTCCGCATGGCATCGGCGGCAAGGCTTAGGGGATTAGCTGAAACAATTCCTGCCAAGAAGTCTGGGAGGTATTGTCTGATCACGCTTATAGGATAAAAAACAGTGCTTAGGGTCAGTAATACTGTCTGCACGATTTGTTGGTAGGCGAAGAAGAATTCTCCATGTGTTGATGCTAGTGCTGCAAGTGTAGCGGCGATCCCTGCTAGTCCCATGGCTAGAACAAAAAGGAAAGGGAACAGTATGAATGTGTTCCATATAGCGTGTGCAGGGAGAACAACAAGGGCGATTAGCAGAAGTGAACCAGAGTATACTAGGGCAGCGAGTCCTCCAGCTAGCAGGTATGCACAGACAATGCCGATGGTGCTGATTGGCAGAGACAGATAATAATGTATTACGCCTTCGCGGATTGCCAGCCATATACGTCTTCCAGTGTCCAAGGCCGCTACAAAAAGCCCCATAATTATGACTGCAGGAACAAAGAACTGGAAGTAATCAAACGTCATCAGTTTTCCGTAGACTAGAGCGACAACAAGCATATCTGAGAGATTCAAGCTCAGGAGGATTGCCATGAGCCATTTGGTTCTGAAGAAGTAGGAAAAGTCGTTGCCGGCCAGTCGCAATATTCGGAGCAGTTCTGTCATGCGCTCTTCACACCTTCCACCAATCGTTGCAGAAGAAACATACCCAAGCCCAGTGTACTGACGGCCAAAGCGGCAAGAACGGCAGCTGAGTAGACAGGGTTCAAGAGTATGCTAGGATCGAATCCTAAGAACAGGCGGACTAGGTCTGATCCATGCGTTAAAGGACTAAAGACGGCGGCTGCCGCGTAGCTCGGTGGCAAGAATATGAAGGGATAGAGTACCGTGCTAAAGCGGATTATGATGCTGCTTAAGCCTGCGGTAATTGCCGTGTACAAGTCTGCTGATTTGAATGCTATGAAAGATAAACCAAGCATTACACCTGCAACCCCGAAGCCGAGACAGAACAGAGTGGCTATCGCTGCAGCTATTGAGATTATTGTAAGGTTTCCTATGATTACTAAAGTGATCGCAAGTGGAACCGAAATCATAAGGGCAAGTTCGATTCCGCCTTGCAGGGCTATTGATAGAAACAGTTTTGAGCGGGGAATTGGAAGGCTAAGCAGATAGGGCAGTCGTCCTTCGTGAGCGTGTTCTACAAAGTGCCGCCCCGTGTGAGAGCCCATGTCGAACGTCATCATGACTACGAAGCCGATTGCATAGAATTGTTGATAGTTGCTTATCCCGGTGACGAGTTGTGAGATGAGCGCTCCGTAGATAGCGAATTGTATTGTGAAGGTTACCCATTCCATGATTATCCATACTGGTGGTCTAAGTTCATGTTTCAGGTCGAACCACACTAGACGGATGACATCATGCATTTTTCGGAGTCTCCAATGCTTTGCCCGTGAAGTGTAAGAAAACGTCGTCCAAAGAAGGTTCTGTTACCCTTACTGATAAAAGCCGGGTCTTTCTCTTGAAGCATAGGTTTGTCATTTTGGGCACCCACGCTTCCGCGATTGACACGTGGGCCTTGTATCGATTTTCCCCACCGGACACTAGACTGACAGTGCCTTGGATTTGCTTCAGTTCTTCTTGCAGTCTTGTGTTGTTTGTTCCAGGTTCCAGTTCGAGTTCGACTATGTCGCCTCCTGTGATTTCGTCTTTTAGATTTTTAACGGAGTTGCAGACAACGCTTTTTCCTTGGTCGAGGATGGTTACTCTGTGGGCTAGATATTCTGCTTCGCGTACTTCGTTTGTGGCTATTAATATTGTTGAGCCTTCCTCTCTCAGTTTGCGTATCTGTTCCCAGATTTTTCTTTTACCTCGTAGGTCTACTTGGCTGCTTGGTTCGTCAAAGATGGCTAGTTTAGGGCGTTGTATTAGAAGTTTAGATACTTCAAGTCTTTTGGCTTGTCCCCCTGAGAGGTGCATGAACAGTTTGTTGCGTGCTTCCCATAGCTCAAGGTCTTTCAGGATTTCTTCTATTGCAGTGTCTCGCTTGTTCTTTGGAACACCACAGATGGCTGCGTGAAAACGTAATATTTCTGCGGGTTTGTGTCTCCAGAATCCTCTTGCTTCTTGGAATGAGATGCCCAGAATTCTGCGTACTTTAGTTGGTTGTTTGGTTACGTCGTAGCTCCCTACTTTGGCTGTGCCAGAAGTGGGTTTTAGAACTGTTGCCAGAATCAGAAGCAGGGTAGTCTTTCCGGAACCGTTTGGTCCCAGTAATACCATTATTTCTTCTGGGTCCAATTTGAAGTCGAGACCCTTTAGTGCCTGAGTTTTGCCGTATCTCTTCGTTAGGTTTTGGGTCTCAACGGCGTACACGGATGTGGACTCCTTACTGTAAATGATTAGGTTCTCAGTACACGATGGTAAACTGATATAAAAACAATGCGCGAAAGCTTATCTAGAATTACCTAACTGTGCCTGAGAATGTTATTGTTGTCCGCTTTCTTGCTGCTGGGCGGCTAGTTTGTTTCATCTACTAGTCTTCTTAGGCATTCTTCTACTTGTTGTATGCATTTCAGTGTCTCTTCTGAGCCTCGAAAAGTTTTCGTGGCTTCTTGGCAGAGCCTGAGAGTTTCCTCGAAACTTCTTCCCAAAGGAGCTCTTCTTGGCATTGCTATGTCTAAGTCTGGCTTTTGCATGTGTTCACCACTCCAAGTTTTTGTCAGCGATTTGACTCCAGCATCTTTGGCAAATTGGTAGCTGCTTATTCCTGTAGTAGATGTAAAGTTGAATGTCACTGTCTGTGCATTTTTCGTTCCAGGGATTCTTACAGTGTTCAGCTATTGTTTCCATGCGGGCTCCCAGAGAAAGGCTTTCGAATTCCTAGAGATTTAAAGCAATTGATGAAACATCAGTTTGCGGCGTGGAGAGAGCTAGTTGAAAGTGAATGACAAGTTTCAAGTGTAGATGCGCGAGCATAACCGTTTTAGCTGTTCAGAAAGCCTCAAAAGATGGAAACTGCACAATAATTTTTGGAGTTGCGGTGTCATGATTGAGTCATACGATTTTGGTCAAATCACTATTAACGGACGCAGATACAGCCGTGATGTCATAATTTTCCCTGACCATGTGAAAGACGGCTGGTGGAGAAGCGAAGGTCACAGACTGAGCCTTGAAGATTTGAAAGAGGTTTTTGAGGTCAAGCCTGATGTGCTTGTTATCGGCACTGGCTACAGTGGGCTTATGAAGATTCCGCAGGATGTTAGGGATTATGTGAGCGCTAAGAATATTGAACTTGTTGTTGAGAATACGAGGCAAGCTTGTCAAACTTACAACCGTTTGTGCGAGTCCAAGAAGGTCTTAGCTGCTTTTCACTTAACATGTTAAAAGCTCTTCTCAGTTCTTTCATTGAATACAAAAGTTGATAAAGTAACCCTTCTCTGGATAATGCGGAATTGTCTGCGCCACTAATCCCGAACACTTTTTTCAATTACCATTACACATCTAGAATAAATTCTAATTTGCAGATGTTTGGAACTGGAATGAGATTTCCCGACTTCTATTATACGTTGAAAACTGAACGTAAAGTTAATACGTGAGGCTTTAAACTACCATGCTACTCAGCACAGACGAGGAAGATAAAAATGCCAAAGTTTCGACAAACAAGCGACATTCTCAAGCTCATGAGTACAAAAGAGGATATTCGGGACATAGGCATTATCGCCCATATTGACCACGGCAAAACCACAATGACCGACTCCCTCCTAGCCGAAGCGGGATTATTATCGCCCAAAATAGCTGGAGAAGCTAGAGCCTTAGACTATCTGGAAGAAGAGCAGAAAAGAGGCATCACAATAAAAACGGCAAACATATCTTTGCTTCACGAAATGGGAGGAAAACCTTACCTTATCAACTTGATCGACACGCCTGGGCATGTAGATTTCACGGGCAAAGTAACACGGGCTTTGAGAGCCATTGACGGCGCTGTCGTTGTGGTTGACGCCGTAGAAGAAGTAATGGTGCAGACGGAAACTGTGACCCGACAAGCGTTGGCCGAACGGGTTAAGCCTGTGCTGTTCATTAACAAGGTAGATCGGCTCATAAAAGAACTCAAGCTTAGCTCCGAGGAAGTTGAAAAGAAGCTTCTCCGCATCATCCGTGACTTCAACAATCTGATTGAAATTTATGGTGAACCTGACTTCAAAGACCAATGGAAAGTAGATGCGGCGAAAGGAACAGTTGCTTTTGGTTCTGCTCTCCACAAGTGGGGTTTCACTCTTGAAGAAGCCAAACAAAAAGGAGTCAAGTTCAGCGACATAGTAGAAACCTATAAGAAAGAGCAGTGGCAGGAACTTCCGAAGACCCTTCCGCTTCACACTGCCATACTAGACATGGTTGTAAAGCATCACCCAAACCCGATTGAATCTCAGAAATACAGGATTCCAAAAATCTGGAAGGGCGACATAAACTCTGAAATAGGGCAGGCTATGCTTCATTGTCGCGACGATGGACCAATTGTAATGTGTATAACATTGGCGCAGCTAGATCCTCACGCTGGGCTCGTAGCTACAGGGCGACTGTTTTCCGGAGCGGTTAAAGAAGGCGATCAAGTCTACCTCATAGGTGCTAGAAAAGAATATCGAACCCAGCAAGTTTCCATGTATATGGGAGCTTTCAGAGAGGTTGTTAATCGCATAGGCGCTGGAAACATTTCTGCGTTGCTCGGGCTTGACTTGGCCAGAGCGGGAGAAACCCTGGTTGGCACGACTCAGAAAGATGCTATGGTGCCTTTCGAACGCATAAAATATGTTTCTGAGCCAGTTGTAACAATTGCAATTGAACCCAAACATCCTAGAGACCTGCCTCGCTTGGTTGATGCCATGCATCGCCTAGCCATTGAAGATCCAAACCTCGTAACCACGATCAACAAGGAAACAGGCGAATACTTACTCAGCGGCATGGGGGAGCTTCATCTGGAAATCGCATGCAAGTTTCTCAAGGATTTCACACGCGGAACCCTTGAGATCATCACGTCAAAGCCGCTCGTTGTCTATAGGGAAAGCGTTGCTGGGCAAGGCGTGTTAGCTATGGCTAAGAGTCCTAACAAGCACAATAGGTTCTGGATGCAGGTGGAACCACTTGAAGAGAAAGTTGTCGAAATGATAGAGAAAGGCGACATCTCTGAGGTAATGAACCGCAAGGAGATGGGTGCCATACTTCGTAAGGAAGCTGGGTGGCCCGCTGACCTTGCGAGAAACGTTTTGGCATTGGAGGATCACAGGAACCTTATCATTGACGCAACTAAGGGTGTTCAATATCTGCGTGAAGTTAAAGACACAGTTCTCTCTGGATTTAGATGGGGCACAGAAAGCGGTCCTTTAGCAGGAGAACCAATGCGAGCGGTTAAAGTTATGCTTCTAGACGTCAAGTTGCACGAAGACCCTGTACATCGAGGACCTGCTCAGATCATGCCTGCCACTCGTCGTGCGCTGTACGGTTCGTTTCTAACTGCCAATCCAATTATTCTCGAGCCGATCTATAAAATCGGCGTAACAGTTTCAGCACAGTGGGTTGGCGACGTGAGCAGTATCATCACACGGAAAAGAGGAAGAATAACCTCTTCCGAGCAGAAAGGACCCCTAACTGTGGTAACTGGTTACATTCCGGTTTCAGAAACCTTCGGCTTAGCCGCTGAACTTAGGTCGGCAACTTCAGGTCACGCCTTTTGGCAAACTCAGTTTGATCATTGGGAAAAGGCTCCTGATAGCATTGCGCAAACAGTCATAGAAGAGACGCGAAAGAGACGAGGAATGCCTCGAGAAGTACCTAAACCAAGCAAATTCATCGATGAAGCCTAGCGTTTGTCTTCTTGAAAGTAGGTTTTCAATGAGTTTCGGCAAAACGCTGAGCGTACATAGCTTTCCAGATTTTGGTTTTGCGTTTCTGACGTGTGAGCGAGCCTGCTGATTAGTCCAGCGTGTGACTCATAGTCGAAGCTTTTAGAACCTAACGTGATCTTTCGCTTGGTGGTTTTCACCGAGCTTCATCTTTGA
>JAPUUO010000074.1 GCA_026967815.1 Candidatus Bathyarchaeota archaeon
CAGACAACTTCTACGGCTGGGAAAAACTCTTCACAGAAAAAATGTGCAAAGCATATCAAAGAGACCACGGCTTGGACATTAGCATAGTTAGATATCATAACGTCTATGGACCCGAAGGAACATATAAAGGCGGAAGAGAAAAATCCCCAGCCGCTCTATGCAGAAAAGTAGCAGAAGCCCACAGCCCAGGAACCATAATCATCTGGGGAGACGGAAAACAAACCCGATCATACTGCTATATAGACGATGCCGTAAAAGGGACAATAATGCTCATGGAATCAGACTACGACAAACCAATTAACATAGGTTCGGAAAGACTAGTGACAATAGACCAGCTTGCAGATATGATAATCAAAATCTCTGGAAAAAACATAACGAAAACATATGACCCGACAGCACCACAAGGCGTCAGAGGCAGAAACGCTGACATAAGCCTCACCAGAAAAATCCTCGGCTGGAAACCACAAACAACCCTAGAAAAAGGACTAGAAAAAACCTACAAATGGATAGAACTGAAATGCAATGAAGAGAGAAAAACCACGCGTTTGCAATAGTGAAAGCAGGGGTGTTTTTCTTTAGTTTGGAAAGAATATTCTCAAAGATTTATCTCAAAATTCTGTGTAGAAGTATTTAGGCACGTGAAAGTCAGATAACTTAACTAAAACCTGATTTCTGCGGTTTCTCATGTTTCAGCAATGTGCGCACACTCATTTTACGCAATAGCTATAAATGTGCCCATTTGTAAAACTGAGGAATGGAGCATAAACGGAGTCGTTAGGATTAATGGAAGAATGTGAAAAAGTTTGAAAAGGCCTACCCCCGTAGATAAGATGTTTGTTGATGAAGATTTGGTTGGGAATAATCGAGTCGATCGAATGATGACGACGAAAGCTCATAGCGGGCAAACCGTTGCTGTTGTGCTTCCAACATACTGCGAGGCTGAGAACATTGAGAACTTGATTCGAGACCTCAACGGATTGAAGCTCAACCTCCTGATTACCGTCATAGACGATTCTAGTCCTGATGGAACGGTTAAGATCGTGAAAAAAATTCAGAAGGAATATGATAATGTAGTTTTGTTTGTGAGACCCAAAAAACTTGGATTAGGAACAGCCATTATTGATGCTTTCCGATTAGTTCTGTCTTTTAAGAACCCGCCAGATCACATAGTCACCATGGACGCTGATTATTCACATAATCCGCAAGATATACCTAACTTGATACAAGCCGCAAAATTGGGCTACGATCTTGTTATTGGAAGCAGATACTGTGAGGGAGGCAAGATAGTAGGGTGGCATCGCATGCGATGGTTGATCAGTCGTTTTGCCAACTTCATTGCCTCAGCCGTTGTCAGGATCAAAATACACGATTGTACAAGCGGTTTGAGATGTTATTCAAAACGCTACGTTACGACCGTACTGCCTAATCTTCATAGCCAAACCTATGAAATTCAAATTGAAACCGTTAAGCAAGCTCAACTTCAAGGATTCCATGTCAAGGAAATTCCAATAACCTTTGTAAACCGGAAGCGAGGAAAATCGAAACTGACCCGAGCTGAGTTTCAAGGCTTTCTATCTTACGTACTTAACCAACTACATACTAACGTAGGCTTCAGCCGCACCGCGCGCAAGCAATATCTGGGAAAGAAATAACCAAAACCTATGATCTTTCTGCTCCTCACAGGGTCAGGGGTCGGAAAGCCGACATTACTTTTGCTAGAAAAGTTTTAGGCTGGGAACCTAAAGTTTCTCTCGAAAAAGGGTTGGCTAAGACTTACAAGTGGAGAGTAATGATGTGTAGTTTGGAAAAAGAACTTGATGCTAGGGTTCATGCAGTTTCCGATGTTTCATCTTAGAATGTAGTTTTAAGTTCTTCATAATGCTTGTCTTTGAAAGGAAGAAGAACAGATTCTCAAAAACATACATGTAGTGTTTATTGAAACTAAGGAATCCCATGTTTTTCATTCGTCTGGCTGAAATGCATACAGGCGTATCCAAGAAAAACGCAACTTCACCCATCTGCAACAATTTCTTTCCCATCAGACCGTCAGCGTTAATCTCATTAACCTCAAATCCTCCAACTCTATCAAAAGTATCTTTCCTCACAACTAGAAAATTGGTGCTCGTCGAAAATCTTTTGAGCGGCTTTGGAAGCTTCGCAAACAAATATCTAATAATATTATAAACTATGTATTCTATTTTACCGAAAAAAGACGCGTCAAAAGGATACCCTGGACCACTGAGGGCAACAAGTTCAGGTTTTTGCTCAAATTTTTCCTCTATCTTTTGAAGCAACCCATTCGGAAAAATTATGTCTGCACATGTGAAAAGCAGAAAATCGCCTTTCGCCATTTTGGCACCAACATTCCTGGAGGCAAATTCATCAAAGCCAGGCAATACAACAATTTTTGCATTATGTTGACGGGAAATATCATAAGTTTTATCCTTGCTCCCGCCATCTACTATCAAAGCCTCAAAACTCATTAAAGTTTGGTCTTCAAGGGAGGATAATAGAAACTCCAAGTGTTTTTCTTCATTGAAGGTGGGCACAATTACTGATATGCACGGGGCCTTTTCAATTGGCACCTTTCTCTACCACCTCAACAATCTTTTTCATGAAGACCGCTTTGTCAAACTCCTTTGCTCTATATACAGCTCTAGAAGCTGTTTTACTTCTAAATCTTTCGTCTTCAATCAATGCGTCAGTGAGGCTTGCGGCTTCTTCTACAGACGTATATGAAAATCCATATTCGCCTTGTCGACAATCAAGTATGTCCTGCCACGGACCGCCAGAGCGATGCACTACAGGAACACATCCAGAAGCCATGGCTTCAACTACGGATATTCCAAAATGGTCATAAGGCATCACATGAAGGTACACTTTGGCTTTTGATAAAGTTTCAAAAAATTTGTTATAGGGAACATTAGTTAATAATGTAACGCGATCTTGAACACGTAATTCTTTTATCTTCTTTTCGACTTCTCGCAATGTGGGTAGAGAATAGTCATCAGCTTTGCCCATAACTACAAACTTCGCAAGTTTCGAATGCTTTGCTATTAAAGGAACCTGTTCCAGATGTCTCTTGGGAGTAAAACGCGATACTGTTGCAGCAGTATACCCTTTCTTTTGATGTTTGAAGCATCGTGACGAAAAAGTTTCGACATCAACCGGAGGATAAACAACCAGAGAATTGCGGCGTAGAACGTTTTTTATGATTTCTTGCATGAATCTAGAGTTTGTTAACAACTCTCCATGAAATGCCCTGTCTAAAAACGATGTTGCTGCGTTATAGAGAGGCGCTACAATATGCCACATTGATCTACTTGTAAACACGGGAATCTGAGAGAATATTAAAGCCGCTCTCAATGGGAAATGAACATACGTTATGTCTGCTATGGAATTTATGACATCGCCAAACGTGTTTAGAACCAACTCATATTTTTGCTGTGATTTGGTAACCAAAAGCTGCATGATATAAATTAGAAAGTACGTTGAAGCAATTGGCGTTTTTGACAAACTCTTTGAAAGCCTATTTTTCACGACATAGATTTCATTATTTGGCATTGCCATATTGCGGAAATATTTTTGAACAATCGACCAATCTGTTTTTTCCACTGTCACTAACGTGACATCATGTCCTTTCTTACGCAAGGCTTCAATGGTTGCTAGGCAAAGCCTCTCGGCTCCTCCAAGAATGTTAAGACTGTGATGCGCAACAGCGATTTTCATTTTCTTCCCTTACAGCTTCTAGCTTCTACATTTAGCCATGACAGCCCAGTGTTATCCTTTTTCCTTAATCTAAGGGGGAGCTCTATAAAGAAGTATTGTGCCCTTGTCTTTAGATGTTATCAAGCTGAACTGGGGTTTGGTTTCCAAAAGTGAAAGAACAAGCTTTGTTACAGGAGAATCAGTTTTGTCATCTACAAGCACGTACTCAACTTCATCCATTGTTTGATTGACAAAATCAATAATAATATCGTGAATACTAGAGTTTATCCATCTACCTGGAACAACGTAAGCATTAGTTCTATGAGAAACGTGTGGAAATAGATTGTCTTGTGTCAAGATCGAAGCGTTGGACGGGAGAGTATTTAGAACTTCGCTTAACTGTCTCTCATGTTCCCCTCTGTAAATCGACATGTACTCAGGAAAAAGAGCATTAACTACCGGACTAAGAGGGCTCGCGCCAACAAAAAATATAAGGCTAACCACCATCATCTTCTTCATAGAACCTCTAACAATTTTCAATCCAGATTCTTTCAAAAAGTTCTTTCTTACAGCGAATATTGCGGCAGCAAATATGAAGGAAACAACATATGCGTCGTATTGGTGGCCTAATAAGTGATGGGGTAATGATTGCGATATAAGGGAGAAGCCGAACCAAGGAATAGTCGGTATTAGGACAGATGGATTCCTAAAAGAAAAGAATGCTAAAGGACCAAAGATAAGACCTATATAGAGCAATTTTATGTGGAAGTCATAAGCTAGAGCCTGAACGGCATTCCATGGTCTCAGTACAACTAACAGGGGTACTTCCAAAGGATTCTTTGCTCCCAAAATGGCAAAATTCCCAGAGCCTAGGAACTCTTCTATGGCCTCTGGATTTGTTGGAAAGAAAGTGTCGCGTTGCCAGATTGTGAACCAATACCAAACAATGCTTACTATCATTGTAGTAAATGGAATAAGAAGCTTCTTCTCAGCAAGATTTTTCCTCTTTATCGATGAATAAATAGACGCCCTATACTTCCATGCAATATAAATGCCGACAAAAAGCATGATTTGTGCAGCATGTTCTTCACACATAAGCGACAAGAACATGAAAACAAAATATCTAGGCCAATTTTCCTTCGTAATGTAATAGATTGTGTATGCAAAAAAGAGTGGTAAGAATGCTTGTACATGGAAATCATACCAATTTACAAATTGTGTTGCTGGAAATATCAAATATGCGACTGCAAACACTAAGCCAACAATTCTGCCCCCAGCATTATCCCTTGCAAGTTTATAAATTGGAAGAGCCGCAAGGGCGAGAATAAACGATTGAAGCACCAATAATGTTTCTGGCTTTTGAATGATCCAATATACAGGCAAAATCAAGAATAAGATAGGGCTAAAATGTACTCCGAAAAAACTACCACTAGGGTTAACAGGGAGTTCGCATGTATGATAAAAGAAACCGTTGGCATTTAGAGTGGTCCACAAGGACTGTGTAAAAATGCCTAGATCCCATGCGCGTGTCTTAAATGCGTAATGTCTCAAGATCGTGAGACATGAAAAGACAAGGGTATAAGCTATTATAGAAAGATACAGAACAATATCGCTGCGATCTGCTTTAAACCACCTTCTACCTAACCATTTTTCCATTTCTTCCATAGATGGTATTTTAATAATGTCTTCCTTTCTCATATTCTAGTACACCAATTCTGGATTTGTTTTGGAATATGCTGTTTTTAAGTAATACGGCGCACATCGCGCGCGCAATTGCCTTATGGAAACGGTTTCTCGTAAATTCCTTATAATTTCTATCATGCGTCTTCGAAAAGGCTGTAGAGATATCTTTTAAATATCAATTATCTATATCTAACTCGACAGGAAGAATGAATAATTGTCTTTTTCGTCGCATTTTGTCAAAGATAAATTTGCTCAGTATTATCAGAAGTATTCCTCTTCCATTCAGCCTCCTGCTTCTATTGAAAATAGGGAGTTCGGCTTCCTTTTGCTTAAGGAAAGAATTATGCTTAGGCACAAAGGCTTCAGAAGTGTGGACGACCTCAGGTCTTCTTTAAAAACAATTGTTCCTTCAGACGTTTATTATTCAAGCGCCTATTACGAGCGCCCCGAGGAAGAGATGAAAGGAAAGGGGTGGCTGGGAGCCGACTTGATTTTCGACATTGATGCGGACCATATTCCAACTCCCTGCGGCAAGGTTCATGACATTTGGGTTTGCAGTAATTGTGGTGCCGTTGGTAGAGGCGAGTCACTTAAGAAGTGTCCCACTTGTGGGGAACAGAAATTCAATGAAAAAACTTGGCCTTGCGAAGTTTGTTTGGAGTCTGCGAAGGTTGAAGCGATAAAGCTTATAGACGTTTTGACGAAAGATTTCGGTTTTTCCTCGGGAGAGTTAAAGGTGGGATTTTCTGGTCATCGGGGATACCACGTTCAGGTAGAAAGTGAGGAGGTTCGAGAGTTGGATTCGATGTCTCGCAAAGAAATTGTTGACTACGTCTTGGGGATAGGGTTGGAGGCTGAATTTCACGGTTTAGGTGGAAAGAGGTCACGGGTGCTTGCCGGTCCAGACTTAAATGATTTGGGATGGAGGGGAAGAATAGCTCGGGGAACCTACGCCTTTCTCCTCACAGCGTCTCCAGAAGAATTGGAAAAAATAGGGTTAAAGAAGAATGTTAACACCATAATCCAGCATAAAAAGAAGCTTTTGGAGAGTTGGAAAGGAAAAGGAAAGGGACCTTGGGGAATCATAAGGGACATAGGTCCAGAAAGCTGGCGGAAAATAGCTCAATATGGCGTGGGAAAGCAGTCGGTGAAAATTGACACTGTGGTTACCACAGACATCCACCGTTTGATAAGACTCGCTAATACGCTGCACGGAAAAACCGGTCTGAAAAAAATGGAAGTGCCTATCACAGGCATCGAGGACTTTGATCCCCTTAAAAGCGCCGTGACCTTTAAGGAAGGCACGGTAACGGTCCTTGTTTCAGATGCTCCTCAATTCAGATTGGGGGATGAAACCTACGGTCCATATAAAGAACAAGAAATTAAACTGCCCACAGCGGCGGCGTTGATGCTTCTGTGTAAAGGAGCAGCAAAGGTGGTGGAATAAATTTGTACGATGAACTCTACGAGGCCTGGAAAAGGGAAAAGGAAAATGTGGAAATTCAGAGACTCTCGAAGAACTTCTACGCTAGAATTGCTGATTACGTGAAAAAAATACGAGAGGAACGTCGGATGCTAGACAAAAAAACAACGAAGTCCAAGTTATTGAACCGCGAGTTCAAAGGTG
>JAPUUO010000075.1 GCA_026967815.1 Candidatus Bathyarchaeota archaeon
ACCGCATAATTTTCAGGTATCCCACCGAACAACAAATTATCAAGATCTTCATATCCTGTGGTGATACGGTTTGGAAGCACAACCTCCGACACAGAAATATTTACAGGTTCAGGTTCACGTGACATCCTTTTCCCATTGTCGTCGACGCAAACGATTCTTGGCGCTATTTCGACTGTACCTTTTTTGGACGGCTTTAAAACAAGTCTAATCTCTTCGCTTTTCAGTGGATCAAACCTTTTCCCCTTCATGCTGAGATTTGAATCTTCAAGCTCACAGTAATCAGGCTTTGTGACTAGCTGGAAACCCACAGGGAGAATATCCTCAAGCCTAGTAAGCAGAACAGCTTCTTTTCCAACATTCACGATTTGTATTTCAAGATCGAAGTCTTCGCCGACTCGAATCTCCTTCTTAGGTTGAATCAGTTTGATTTGAACTTCAGCATGTTCGAATTTCTCCAGACCGACAGCCATTTCTTCACTTGGAGTAAACGTGACGAAACTCACCGTTGAAGATGCAACTGTCGGTGCGTGCAAAATTTCGCTTAGCGACATAGCTAGCTCCCTTTCTTCTCTAACCTTCTCCAGAAGCCTTTGAACCTGCTCGGTTTTTTCAGGGTGCTTGGCTTTTGTGTAGGATTCTGCTGAGACCTGCAAGACCTTTTCAGCCATCACATAGTATTTTGTTTCTTTCTCAGGGTTGGTTTCTCTCTTGGCCTTGTCCATGTAGACATAGGCGTCGAAGAGGCGCTGTGAGGCCTTCGCATATTCTGAAGCAGTTTTGAAGCCTGCTTTGAGGTAGTAATTCGAAGCGGCTTCCATGTGTTTCTTGGTTGTTGAGTACATAGTCAGGTCTCTGGTGATTTCAAATTCAGTTCCAGCTTCCAACGCCTTGCAGAAACTGCTGTGAGCCAAAGCGAGCAGGCTTGTTGGTTGATCAAGCATGTGTTCCTTGGCTTGTTTGAAGAGTTCTGCAGCCTCCTCGTACATTATTGGTGATGCTCTTGCTTCAGCCACCATCATTTTTTGCCACGCGAGGCAAAGATAGATCAGTGGTGTTAGCTCCTTGCGTGTCTGCTCAGATTCGATTTCCGCTATTTTTCTGAATGTTTCCGCTGCGAATTCGTATTTTTCTGAGCTAGCCATGTGCTCACCTTGCCCATCGAGGATTTTCGCCTCTTCAACAGCAATTCTTCCATGGCAATATTCTCCCCTAGTGTCTGAAGCTTTGATGAGTCGTTTAGCTAGATCTTTTTCATCTGTCCTTTCAATTGTATCTAGTCTAGCTTGAAGAGCGTTCTTGGCTTCGCGGAAGAGTTCAATTGCTTTCTTAAAGGGATTTATTGACTCTATGCCGTTTTCTTTTCTGCTCAAGTCTTCCGCTTGTTCTAAAAGCGACCAAGCAAGGAAGTTTGAGGATAGATAGCTCCAGAGTTTCGACTCCTTGAGTAGACTCGCGGTCTTTTCGTAATGTTTCATAGCAATTGCGTATTTTTCATTATTATGGGCGAATTTTGCCTTCTCAATCTCACTCCATGCTTTCATATAAGTAGCATAGTCTAGGTAGAAGTTATTGAAATGAGGGATTTTTTGAGCCGTAACCTTATATGCTGCAAACCCGTTTTCGAAATTTTTTGCAGATTCCTGATGTTCACCTAAAAGATCTTGATTTCTCGCCATTTTCCAATAAGCTTCGGCGACACGGCTTGGCGAATTGACTTTCTTGAATTTTTCAGATGCATCGGCGTAAACCTTAATTGCTCTACTTAGGATTTCTTTGTCCTCGGTAAGTAGATACAGTTCGTTCAGTATTCCCCCAAACCAATCTTCGAATCTGCCGACCACTGCTATAAGAGTTGGAACAGGACGAGACGAGATCCATTTCCCGCAGCGTGAGGTGCCATCTTCAGTATCCGAGATCGCACTTTCAAGAATGTCTCTTTTTTTGACGTTATCTGTTTCAATTCTGGCTAGATCTGCTTTTATCAGTCCCTCATAGTTTTTGCCGACGCCGAGAATCCAATCATTAGATGAAAACGCTCTCTTCACAATGCTAACGTATTCATTTCTATGAGTCAGGGCTTCTTCGAGTAGCCTAATCTTTTCATCTTTTCCAGTTTCCAGATTGGAATAGAAATGCAACGCTTTGCTTAGGGCGTGAAGAGTGGAACCTGTAGCGTCTGGGGAGCCTGAACGAGTTGCATGTTCTAGTCCCATGCGTCCGATTTCTACGGCTTTTTCCAACAAGAAGCTTTTTTCTTTCGGGGTGGTCGCAACTTCGCGGGCTAAAGAAGAGTAGGTTTCGGTGTAGAATAGATAAATTTCTGCGATGAAGAAATCCTGAGCGACCAATTTGAGGCAATTTATGGCATCTTCAGCGTGTTGAACGATCTTTTCATGTCCGTGTTTCCTTTTTTCCGGGTTGTCCTCCTTCTGAATCATCCAGTTTATAGCAAATGCCAAGACGTAAGACGCAACACCTTTCAAATAATTGTCCCTTACAATTGTCCCTTGTCTCAACATTTCTGTGGCATATTCTAGCGCGGATTCAACTTTTTCAGTGAAAAGGAGTCTACTGAAAGCTGCCGTCCAATTTGACATGGCAGCATAATAGGGATCACCAACCTCTCTTGAAAGCTCCATAGCTTTCTCGGAGTAGTCTAAGCTTCTATGCATGAGTTTTTCTCTTTTCTGCAAACATCCGTGCGCATACCAGCTTTGAAGACTAGCCGTGAAATAAGCCCGAAGCAGCTCATGTTTGTTTCCGAGTTTTGACAAAACTGCAGTAGCCTTATCCGCACAATCCATTCCTTCCTGAGCGATATTTTTCATCTCACTCGAGTCAGACGCAATATGTAACCTCTCAAGGAGACACAGCAACAAGTCATTACACATCTGTCCATAGCCCAACTCGTTTCCTGCATTTTCATATGCCTTCAAACTCTCGTTTCCAAATGCACGGCACTTGTCAAGCATTTTTCTTTTCTCTGAGGGATCAGAAGCCAGCCACGAATGTAAATATTCGGCGATAGCATTACACTGAGCACTTTTACCTTGACTTTTCAAGCTTCCTTCCTTTTCGAAAATTTCGGCAGCACTTTTATAGGCCTCTACCGCTTGCTGCCTAAGTTTCTTGAATTCTTCAAGGTCTTTAGCCTGCCTAGAAGCCCGACTGTAACAGAATCCCAGTCGTTCCCAAAGTTCTGCGGCACAAAAATCAGCTAACGATTCAGACTGCAATTCTTGTTCATAGAGCCTTGTAGCCTCACGCCAGTTCCATTCTCTTTCTTTTTCTTTGGCTTTCTCTATTGAAGCGTTTATGTCGGGCTCTGAAGACATTATGTTTCCACTACCAATCTTTTTTTCGGGTATGAAAAACTTTCGTACGCTTGCGTACCCTTGGATCTGTTACAATTTCAGCTTCGAGGTAAGTTTGATAAGCTTTCGTAACATGGACGTTTACATTTCTGCCCAATAATGATTCGTTGCTCTTCACAACTATTGGTTTATAGGCGAAGTTGCGACCAATCCATGAACCTAGATTTTTCCCTTTTTCGTCAATGAGAATCTGTCCTTTCCAATTTATCCAAGTTTCATTCTTCTTCAATGCGACTTTTTTGACCAGCTCAGACATTTTTTTGCTTCGTCTTTTTATTTCGCCAGACGGGATTTTGGGCTCTAATTTCTCGGCTGGTGTGTTGGGTCTTGGGAAAAACTTGGAGACGTTTACGATGTCGGGCTTCACCATTTCTATGAGATGGATAGTATTTTCGAAAGCTTCAGTTGTTTCGCCTGGAAACCCACAGATAACGTCAGTTGCAATCGTTATGTTCGGTATAGCTTTTCTGAACACTGATATGACTTGGCTGAATTCCTGTGTGCTGTAGAAACGTTGCATTCGTTTTAGCACGTTGTTGTCGCCGCTCTGAACCGGCAGATGGAGAAACTTGAAAACTTTTCTATGTTGGTAGGCTTCAACCAGTCTGTCGAGAATATCCAATGCATAGTTGGGGGTCATCATTCCAACCCTGACAAGGAATGCGCCCTCAATGTTACAGATTTCTTCTAGTAAATTGGCAAGGGTTACTCCCATGTCCCGTCCATAACATGCCATGTCCTGTGAGGTTAACCACACCTCCATAGCTCCAGAAGTCACATCGCTTTTAATCTTGTGAACAATTTCACCAATAGAATAGCTTCGCAGACGACCTCGTGCAAAAACCACGCAACAATATGAGCAGGCTCCTAGGCATCCATAGGCGACTGGGATAATGCTTATGATCGCGTTCTTGAAGCATCTTGTGAGGTCTAGACCAGGCTTGTCATCACTGGTCAGTGATATGATTCGCTCATTACAGGCAACTCTTTGTATCATTTCAACAATTTCTAGACCAGGAGCAGGCCCTAAAATTCCATCAAACCTGACTTCTCTTTTCAGTCGGTCAAAATTTATCAGAGGCAAGCAGCCAGTTACGATGACTTTTTTTGTTTGCGGGGCTTTCTTCAAGATGTCAATCATGCGGTTTTCCGTGGGTGTTTTCACAGCACAGGTATTATACACAAGAACATCTGCATCTTCCATTTTGTTAGCGATTTTATAGCCTTCAGCTAACAAGCAGCCCACAATAAACTCGCCGTCAGCCATGTTCGTCGAACAACCAAAACTCTTCACAAAAACTTTGTTAACTTGTTTGCTCATCCGGTTCATTCACCAAGCCACAAAACATGCCCCAAACGGAAGATAAAGCCTTTATGCGTAGTGTCAAACTTTTTAATTGCTTAAGGAAAACATAAACATTCCGAAAAGTTTGTGATTGACATGAAAAAGCAACGGGGTAGAAAAAAATGAAGGAAAGCTTTATAAATGGATGACTCAACATGTTTTAATCATATTTTAATGTTAATATAATACAATATATGCTTTCTTGCAGTTTCTCTATTCTACCTTTTAGGAGGGGGTGCAATGAGACTAATCACACTGTATCTTCCGGAGCCATATATTAAGGCGTTAGATAAACTGGTAAACGAACAGTTCTATCCAAATAGAGCTGAAGCCATCAGAGTGGCAATTCGAGACATGCTCAATGTGGAAGCTTGGAGGACAAAAAGCTGATGGTTAAAGCAAATGACAACGCATTGCAACATGCGAAGTCTAAATTCCTACATGAAGGCTTGCTGAAACCGAATTTGACAGAAACTCAGGAAGAATTTTCTTCATTCATATCTGATGGGTCAGGAACAACAATGCCACAACTCTATGATGTTGAATCGTCTTACTCAGAACCGGAGAAATCTTTGCCACTCGATTTGGGTTTAGATCAGATCGAAGACTGCTAAGAGTAGTCTGTCTCTAAATCCGCCTTTTTAGGCTAAAGGCGCCTCTTCTAACCCTTATTTTCCATGAAATAGGCTTTCCGAAGGGAGCAACTGCTCCTTTTCTTATTGCTTCAGTAATTTCGTCAATATCCGGATCAGCTTTAACCAAGGTGTACGCAGTTCCGATTTCATCTGCATGATGTGCGTCGGTTCCAGCAGTTTGAGGAAGTTTCAGCTGCTCTGCCAACGTTTGGCTTAGACGTGTTGAAAGAAAGAAGGGGAAAGCTGACGAGTTGATTACTTCGATTCCATCCAGATTTGAAGCTGATGCTGTCCGTTGTTTTATGTGGGATTTTATGAGCACGATAGGATGAGCGGCTATAGCTATTCCTCCTGCTTCATGAATTTTTTTGACAGTTTCGATGAGACCTAGGTTTTTCGGTATTGATGTGGTGATGTTGAGGCCCAGAACATGACCTTGCAATGTTGTTACTTCTACACCAGGAATCACAACGAGTTCTTTTTTGTTGGCAAGTTTCAATGCCTTGTCAGTACCGTTCAGAGTATCGTGGTCTGTGATGGCTATGCCGTTTAAGCCTTTTTTCTCGGCGTAGTCAACCACTTCTCTTAAGGTTGACATACCATCGTCTGAATAACAGGTATGCACATGAAGGTCGATTTTTGAAGGCAAGAGTTTCACTTTGTTTGATTTTCAACCTGATCAGCGGTAAAGGAAGGAGGAAAGATTTTTGCAGCTTCCTTCTTTGCCGCCAGAATCATAAGATTGGACTGATCTCCACAAATACGTTTTGGCTGTAAATTGCCTGTTGTAGCGATCTGTTTCCCTTCCAGCCCAATCAAAGAGAGTGTTTGGGGGATTCCAGCAGTTCCACGCTATGTTTTGTTTTGCCCATATGAAATGAGAGTGTAGTGAAGATTCTAGGTTGTTGGACAGATTCCGCTTCGATTTTCGCCTTGCGCTGTTCATCTTTAAAGATTCTTTTTAGGAGATTATCGTTGTATTATGTGTTGTTTAGTTTCCGTGGCTATTGTCTTGTGTAAGAAACTTGTCCTAGTTGCTTTATGGTATTGATGAACGTTACTTTGCAGCGATTTTCTGCAGCTTTCGTTTTTGTTTTTCGATTTCTTCGTCAGCTATCTTTCTAAACAGTACTTTTGGCTTGTTGATTTTGTGTCCGCTTGGGATTGTTAGTTCTAATGCCGAACTCCAAGATTGCTCGTGAACAGAACCCTTTAGGTTCAGTTGTTGCCATAGTTTTTCAGTTGAAAACGGTGTATAAGGTGCGAGCAGAATAGCTAGGATTCTCACTGCGTTTATGCACAAGTAGAGGCAGGTTTTGGCTTGCTCTTTGTTGACCCAAGGCTGTTTTCGTTGAAAATATTGGTTACAGAAGGCTGAGAATTCGATAATTCTTCTTAGACCTCTGCTCAACTCTACTTTCTCTATCTCTGCTCCAACTTCGCGGGCGACAGCTTCTATTTTGTTTGCGAATTCACGGTCTAAGCTGTCATGTTGTTTGGGCACGGGCACGGTTCCTTCATAGTTTGCCCAAGTGAACGTTAAGGTGCGATGAATGAAGTTTCCGATATTCGCGATCAGTTCGTTGTTTATTCTGTTTT
>JAPUUO010000076.1 GCA_026967815.1 Candidatus Bathyarchaeota archaeon
AGCTCTTCTCAAGGGTTTTCCACACTGCTTTAGAGCATCTCTAACTAGACGAATTGTGTAAGTTGGTCTTTCGTCATTTATTTTCCTTGCAAGCAATAAGATGCGCAGTTTTACATTTACATTTTCTGCCTCCTCCAAGAGAAGATAAGGATCTTTTGGAATATGTCCACCCACAATTCCGGGGCTAAGTAAATGGCAAAATGGTTGAGTGTTAGCTGCCTTTTGCGCCTCAAGGTAATCTATTCCAGCTTTTTCACAGAATTCGGCAAAATCGTTCGCCAACGCAATGCTGACGTCACGATATACATTTTCGAAAAGTTTAACCGCTTCAGCTGTTCTCATATTTTTTACTCTAATTATGCCACCTTCAACAATTGTGCCAAAAACAAGGCTGGCAACTTTCAAGCTTTTCTCGTCAATGGCACCAACAACCCTTGGATAGGTAGCTATGTCCTTTAACACGCGACTTGGAGCCGCCCGGGTTGGACTATGTGCTAAACCGAAATCAGCCCCAGCCTTCAAACCAGAAGCATTTTCTAGAGTTTCCTTTACCAGTGTTTCTGTAATTCCCGGACCCGTCGTGCTGGCAACAACAACTATAGACCCAGCACGTAACCCTAAGCCAACTTCTTTGCAGGGTCTTTCAGTGAACGAGTATTCTGGCTTTTTCTTCTTGTCAATTGGCGTTGGAACAACAAATATAATGATGTCACTGACAGAGGCGGTCTCCCTGAGGTTTGTAGTGGCACTAAAATCACCATTTTTCACGTGTTTCTTGAGAAGATCTCCGAGTCCTGTCTCAGAAAAGGGAATTTTGCCTTTGTTCAAAAGCGCAACTACTCGCGAGTTGACATCTGCTCCAATTACTTTGAATCCTGCTTCAGCGAAGAGGCATGCTGTTGGCAATCCTATTCTTCCGCATCCTACGACGCCTACTGTGTATTTTCTGCGTTTCTCCGGAGCGTCCAACGTTGCTTCCTCTATCATCATTGCGGTTGGCATCTCATCACCTTGTGTCGAGTTTTGTTAGTATGCACTCCAAGTGTAAAAGCGTAATGCTTTCGAACGAGAAGACCATTTATGTGCATACGCCTTCAATTGTTTTCACCATAACGTCAACTGGATCTTCGAAAGTGCTGGTTAATCTTCTTGCTTTTTCACTTTGTTTCTTTCTTGCGGTTTCTAGGTTGTCTAGTGTTTCCAATATTCTTTTCACGAGTTTTCGAGGATTTGTTTCGCGAATTGCTAACCCTTTGCTCAGTAAGTATTTCTCAATTAAGTATGATTCTTCTGGATAGCACGAAAAGGTAGGGACTCCGAGCAGTGCTGCTTCACTTGTCATGGTACCTCCTGCACCAACAAATATTGACGTGAATGATAAGAGACTCGGAGCGTCTACTGCGGTCTGACAGATTACAACTTTTTTGCGAAATATATTTTTGAGTACATCGGTTTGCTCTTCGTATCTTGGAATAACCACCACTTGAACGTCTTCAGATGTTTGAAGAAGCTTCTGTATGGTAGAAGCAACTACTGGGATCTTTTGTGCCCTGTGGAGAAGATAGGCAGCGAAAGTCTCTTCTGTTCTGAACGTTAAGATTGGTTTTGTTTCATCTAGTCCCAAATCTGCCAAAATTTTTTCATCTGGCTTAAAATCCTTGAGCCAAGCCCAAGCATCCAAAGCGTCGTATTGAACTATGCTATCCTTTGATATGCCAAATTTTGTCCAGGCCTCTATGGGTATCATCTTCGACGTTAACAGCTTCTTTGAAAGGGGAATTGTTAGTCGTGCAACAGCCTCTGCATGAGGTGAATCGTTGATGCAAACATGTGGAATACCTAAACCAAACGCAGCACGTGTAGCCTCCGGAGATGAAAAAGAAACTACAACATCGGGGTTCCACTCTTTAATTGCAGTTGCTAATTGAAGCGTTCTCTTCGCACTTTCCTTCAATTTATTGAAAAGATTTCCTCCACCATGTTTTCCAACAACTTTCGCATCTATCCCCTTAAGACGCAAGAGCTGAACAACTTCACGATATTCTCGAGTCGACTGAAAAACTTCATATCCTTTTTTCGTTAACTTCTCCGACAACTTACCAAACAGCATGCATTGCTTAGGAGTGAGTATGTCTATGAAGAGTTTCATGTACGATTTCCTCTATTCTCTTTCTGCTGAGTTTTCCTATTGGTGGACCTAGCCACTTATGAAAAAGCGTGCATTCACATTAAACATTTTGTGGTTAGGTCGCTTCCTGTAACATGCTTGGAAGGGCAAACGCTCACGCCCTGTGTTAGAGTTACATTGTCTTGAATTATTGCGTTGTCTCCGACTATACATCCGCCTTCAATCTTCGCATATCTTCCAATAATTGCGGCCTCACCTATAATTGCGCCTTTTATAGATGCGAAATCAGAAATGGCTGTTCTTGGAAAGATTATCGAGTTCTCTATGCGAACTCCTTTTCCAATGATTACGTCTTCTCCTATAGCCGCGTAAGGACCGATTTTTGTTTTGCCTCCTACAGCTGCATTTTCTCCGATGATGTAAGGCTTGCGTATTTCGGATTCACTGTCTAAAGTGGCATTTTTGCCCAGTTTTTCTTTTCGGGTTTCCAAGTCGAGCAGAAGTCGGTTGGCTTTTAGGTAATCGCTCGGTTCTCCGATGTCCGTCCAGTAGCCTTGAAAGATATGACCCTGGAGTTTTCCCTCTTCTGCGAGTTTTGGGAAGATTTCATGTTCAATTGAAACTCGACGTCCCTTTGGTATATACTCAAAGATTTCTGGACTAAGTGCGTAGATTCCAGCGTTCACCAGGTTACTGGGCGCTTCCTCGCGGGATGGTTTTTCCACAAAACGGACTATGCGGCCTTTGTCGGTTAATTCGACAACTCCGTAGCGACTGGGATCCTCAACTTCATGAAGCGCTATGGTGGCAATTGAACTACTTGCTTTATGCTTCCTCACGAATTCGACATAACTTATGTTGGTCAGAATGTCACCATTCAAAACTAGAAACGGCTCATTATGCCCAATCAGCTTTTCAGCTTTTTTGATCGAGCCTCCAGTTCCTAGTGATTCTTGAGAAAATTGAAGAGATTCTTCGGCGGGGTCAAGATCTCTAGAATAGAAGATCTTCATTCTGTGAGCCTTCTCTCCATATCGCTTGATGAAAGCGTCAGCCATATAATTTATAGCTAGAATTGTCTTCTTTACCTTGTTCTTTCCTAGTTTTTCAAGTGTCCAGTCTAAGAGTGGTCTGTTTGCTACTGGGAAGAGCATTTTTGGTCGTGTACAACTGAGTGGGCGCAGCCTTGTTCCGATGCCCCCCGCCAATATCATTGCTTCCAATTGTGCAAACTCCGATGGTTGAGGTAATCAGCTGGCTGCGTGTTAAAAACTTTGCGAGAAGAGCTGATAGTTACGTCCTATTATCGGGCTTTGTAGGTTTGATTTTTCCGCCTTTGGCCTGTATCAGTTCTTTTGCCTGGAGAAAGGCTCGACTAACATGTTTCTTGGCCATGTTTGAGTTTTGGGCAGTAGTTGAGAAGTGTAATTCTAAATGAGGAATCCCTTCGCCTCCGTGCGGATGAGATTTTATGTAGACGTAGGGGTTGTTCTGCATTGTCTTGTCGATGATGGGCGCTATGTCTGATTCCATAATTCCAGTGACTGAGATGCTGATTTCATAAAAGGTTGCTTTTCCTGAAATCTCCTTAAGTAGTGGCACCCCTGAGTTTTCAAATATGGCTTCCATTTCTGGTGGGACTCCTGGCAAAGCTATAATGGTCACGTTACTGTGTTTCAAGAGAACTCCTGGGGCTGTTCCAATTGGATTTGGCAGTGGACTTGCTCCTTTTGGTAGTGTAGCCATTTTAATTCGAGGGCTAGTCAATTCTATTTTTTTTCTTACAACTCCTTCTTCCATATACTGCCGATATTTCTTCTCGATCATTTTCAATGCTTCTTTATGGATTTGTAATGGGCAATTCAGAGCTCCAGCGATGCCTTGAAGAGTTTTATCGTCGAATGTTGGTCCGAGACCACCTGTAGTGATAACAAAGATTGGTCTGCGTTGTAAAGCTTCTTTTATTATTTTTGAGATTTCGCTTACATTGTCACCTGCTATAGTGATGCGTTTTACGTCTAGCCCTGCGATTGTGATTCTTTTCGCAAGCCACTGGGCGTTTGTGTTTAATGTTTTGCCTATTAGCAGTTCATTTCCGATGCAAATGATTTCAACAGACCTATCCATTTCGGTTTCCAACTTAGAGCAGAACCAATTTTATTGAGGCCTTAGGAAGATAAATAACTGCTTCGTCGCTTGCATTAGTTTTATGTTGACTTTGGAGTAGTGGCTTTGGCGGCGGCTGTTTCTCGTCTTTTAAAGGCTTCTACAAACTTAATTGTGTTGGTTTCTGGAAAGAATTTTTGTATGTCGGTTGCTATACCTCTCTTTGCCAGCTGTAATCCTTCAACGTAGAAAGCTTCCTCTGGCACACTTATCTCGACAATAGTTTTTCTTGTTTTTAGTCTGAACTTTTCGGCATCTACTACTGGTATTCTCCGGTGAATGAGCGCCTCTATCTTCTTCATTTTTGTCTCCAGCTTCTTTTGAATCGTAACTTCATAAACCAAGGTCTTGCCTGCTAATGGTGGATTGAAATCTAGTTGAACTCTGCCAGCGCCTATGGTTCTCACCGTAGCTAGTTTTCCATTAAACTCGATTCGAGTCCCCAATTGGGGTGTGATGCCTTTGGCTGTGAGGCGCCTAAGGAGAACCAGCTTAACTTTTTCTGGATCACGGTTTCCAAACGCCTTTTCAGGCGTTATCTCAACTGTTGCAGATTTGTTCAATTCCATGTTGAGCAAGCCTTCGTCAAGCGTTTTCAACAGCCATCCCTCGCCAACCACAACTAGTTTTGGCTCATAGAGTTCTCCCTCTTTATACAACCTCTCTTTTTTGGCTATGTCTTCAATTGTTGTGTCGAAAACCTCGCTCGTTTCTTTGACCTTAGCAACATAATCAATAGATAGGAACTCGCCTTTCTCAAAGGGCATCGTTATTCATCTCGTGGCTCTATACTACTTTGATTTCACTTTTAAACTTTAAAGATCATGAAGAAGCAACTATTTACTAAATGTTTTTACGAAGCAAGCTTGATTCACGCTTCTTTCGAAAGCTCTGAGATCGCACCAAACTTAGCCCGAAAGTTAGTTTGCACGCGCGGCTGAGATAGCAAACAGTTAGGCCATCCCAATCTTTCTTTTCCCTCTACGTTTTTGAGATATCAGAGGAGATTGATTCTTCATTGTGGCAATGTTCAGAATATCTCAAATTGAAATGCGCGTGGGACACTGAGGTCTGTAACACCTGTCACCTTAACCATTTTCCTTCACGTGATTTTTCAATGTTTTCTCATTAGGATTTTGTGTGTCAAGAACTCCAATATAGCGAAGATGTTGCGAAGACCTTAAATGAGAGGCGTTTTCAACTTTACGCGGAGGCGAAGACTATTGAGCGAGCAGAAGGAACCGAAGGAACAGCTACCTATTTCAAGTTTCTATAAAGTGATAGATCAAGTGACTATTTTCAAGAGCGAGAAATGGTGGGAAGCCATTGTTGTCATAGAATCTTTTGGAAGACGCTCTATCGCTATGTATCTGTGGCAGTCTCGCGATGGAAAATGGAAGCGCAAGCATAAGTTCCAGATAAGGAATCCCGAAGAATGGGAGAAAGTAAAAACAACTGTAGACCTGCTTACTCCTAAGCTTTCTAGCTCCAAGGTCTCTATGCCCTCGTAGCTCTGGGATTCTATTTTGTCGTGTTGACAAAGCTGTGCGAAGGCAAATCTAGATTAGCATGAGGCAGCCATACATAGTTCTTAAGGCTCTATTTACTTGTCGGCGTCAAATACGTAGGCTCATTGGGCAAATAAAATACCATTTTTTGAGGCTATATTGGCTATGTAGTTCGATAGAGATTTAAACGTATTTTTGGAAGAAAAACCGAAAATGGAGTGCTTTTGAGAGTCTGCGATATATCCACATGTTAATAAAAATTATCTCGCTATTTTATACACTGCTTCTCAAATATGAGGTGAATGAAATTGATTTCATGGAAGGATTCTTTCGAAAAAATAAACAATGAGCTTGATTTGGCTAGAAAGAAGAAGGGTGCCCTCGAAGAGCTGAGTAGCAATGGCAGAATTTCGCAGTTAACATACGAAAGCCTCAACGACGCGCTCACCGTGGAGATTGATCAGATTGAGGCTCGTCGCAAAGAATTGGCTGAGAAGATGACCTCTAAACTTAATGAGCTTGAGCGGCAAGTCAACGCTTTGGAGACGTTTTTGGCTAATGTAGAGATGTCATATGCTGCTGGGGAGATTACTGAAGAACTGCACGGTCAGGAAGTGAGTGCTCTCAGTCTTGGGCTTGAAGCCACTAAGAACGAGTTAAACTTCATCAAAGAAGCCATTATGCAACTTGTCCCGGAGGAAACTCAAGCTGAACTCACGCCGGCAGTTGAAACAGCTGAAACTGAGGAGCCGACGCCAACAGAAACAACCATAGAACCCACACCAGAAGAAGTAGCGTCTGCACCAATTGAAACTCAAGTTGAAACTCCTCCAGTAACCGATGAGACAGGCATTGAACAATCTACCGAGATGATAATGGAGACACCTGAAACCCCAGATATGCCTGAGGTGCCCAATGAAACACCAACAGATGAAATAACTGAAGAAACAACAGAGGAGGCCGTGTTTGAAGAAGCAGCGCTTGAAACTCCAATAGAAGAGGCGGGTTCTGAAGAAGAGACATTGTCTGAAGCCTCAACGGAAGAAGCGATTTCGGAAGAACAAGTGTTGTCTGAAATTTCAACAGAGGAGAC
>JAPUUO010000077.1:0-1150 GCA_026967815.1 Candidatus Bathyarchaeota archaeon
ACGTTTTCGTCGCTTAGCCGAGTCATCACCACGTTGCTCCTGCCCTCTAATCCTTCGCCCAGCTTCAGCAAGACCTTTTCTCCGATTTTTTCCGCCCCCTCGACGTCTGGGCAACACATGGCCATCACGACTTTCTCCTTCTTTTTCACTTTTTCTTCGGTTTTACTTTCATCCATTTCCTTCACCTCAAGTAATGCTATACTGTGTATTGCGTAATTCGTAACTGAGATACTTAAATCTTTCGGCGGTTATTCCCCACTCCGGGGGCACAATTATGCTAGAGCTGCAACATGGAAGTTATGAACAGCGTCGCTTGCTTGGAATTACTGAAAGCACTCTATGGATCCGGTGGATTTGCTTAATCTTCACAATCGGGTTCATTTATTTTAGACCAAGAATACATGGAAAATATGTAGAGCACTACTGCCTGCTTGAATCTACTAAGTAAAGATTACTTCCATATAGTACGAGCGCTTAAAGACCCAGACAGAAGAAAAGTAAGCGCATGCACAAGCTGAGAACACCTATCGCGCAGGAATGCTGTCTAGCTACTCTTCAAGTGTTTTCTTGATTTCTTCGACTTCTCTTGTGAGTGCATCTAGTTTTGACTTTATGTCTTGAAGTTTGCTTGACATTACAGTCTCGAGTTTCTTATCGGGTTCAAAACCAGAAGGCACTCCGAATGTTACAATGAAAGCAACTAGGATAAGTAACCCAATGGGGACATATAGACCGAACATAATGTCTCCGATATACCCTTCACCTAGCCCGACCCAAATGTAGACTGAAGATATTATGGCCACGGCAAGCCAACAACTTGCGATTACCACAGCTCTAGAGTTCATTGTTTTCAACCTCCTCTTTGAGAAGTTTAGGGGAAATATGTATGTCAAAATCTTGAAGTTCATAGTATCTGAGTGCTCTTGCTTCTCCCTCAACCAAGATTACTCGGCTCTTGACCATATCGGCGCTTTGGAGTTTCTTGAGGTGTACCTTTGCTAATGCCCTGTTGATTCCTAAATCTCTCGCAATTTCACTTAAATACATGTGTTCTCCTTCCCTAGCCAACAAATTGATTATCTTCAGCCTCAATGGATGTGCTAGCGCCTTCAGCTTTTTTGCGAGTTCTTGCAGTTCCAACATACATTTT
>JAPUUO010000077.1:1250-6868 GCA_026967815.1 Candidatus Bathyarchaeota archaeon
CCAACAAGAATATGAAAATCCTAATCAAACCAGCGAGAAGAAATGATAGGCAGAACGCGTGACTGCACAAGCATTAATACCTCTTCCCATTTCTACATGTTTCTCGAGGATAGGAACACCTTGGACAAAGCAAGAAGCAGACAAGCCTCTGGGTTTCCCGTGGTCATAACAGACTTGCCAGAAGCAGACATGCCATTCCAAGGCGTCAAAGCATGGATCTTGCAAGGTGAAAAACACCAACTGATCTTCTTCGAAATGCAATCCACAGCACGAGTGCCAGAGCACAGTCACAACTATCCACAATGGGGCATGGTAATTGAAGGAAAGATGAAACTAACCATCAACGACCAAACAAAGATCATCAATAAAGGCGAAGATTACCTCATCCCCGCTCACGCCAAACACCAGGCAGTATTCCTAACTAAGACACGAGTAATTGACCTCTTCTCCGAAAAAACCAGATACAAAACCAAGACCGCCAAATAGTCAACGCGTACGCCCAATGCGATCTGATTGATGTATAGCCTACTTACTGTCGTTCTTTTGATGGTTGAAGTAGGCTTTTCCCTTGTAAAGATCCGCGGGGTATTTCTTCTTGTTGAGCTCCAACTTCTCGAGAACAGCCTCTGTCAGATCGGCTTCGAGCGCGTTCACCATGCTCAGGCAGCAGATGACGACATCGGCCAGTTCCTCTTTGACTCTCGTGAGCTTTGAAGGGTCGGTCTTGAACCCCCTGCTCTCTTCTGATTCAATCCATTGAAAGAGTTGCAGGAGCTCTGCGGCTTCTATGCAGATTGATTCAGCCAAGTCCTTAGGATTGTGATATTTCTCCCAGTCTCTTTCATGGATGAACGTTCGTACTGCAATCTTCAAATCCTCAACTGACGTTTCAGTATCGCTCAACCTCTTTCACTATCCTAGCAATCTAGCTCAAGCTCACAGGGTACCATGCGTCCTTTGGTATTTAAAATCCTCTGAGGGAGAACTTGATGGGGGCAATTATGCAGTGTGTCCCCGGTTTGCGTGCTAGTATCATTTTTGATGGTATCCAAAAAGATAAATGCAGTAAGGTAGCTATCTCAAGGTCGTGATGTGAATGTCAAAAGAGGATAAGATGCTAGATGAGCTGAAGCGGATCAGGGAGTTGCTTGAGCCCAAGCCCGCGCCGCCTCCGCCAAAAGGCATGTGGAACGAGTTCATGGACTTCATTTCAAAATACAAGGTGATGGGTCTCGCGGTAGCCTTCATCATGGGTGTTTATCTTGGTGCTCTTGTTCAAGCGTTTGTGTCAGGTCTAGTAATGCCAATAATTGGTCTTGCTATACCAGGGCTCGGAAATCTGGCAACATTCAAAATAGGTGTTCCACCGACAGAACTAGACACTCAGGGGAACCCCATAGATCCAAACTATGTCGGTCAGCTGTTTGGCGTAGGTGAATTCCTAGCAGCATTGATAACCTTCATAATTGTGGCCTTCGTAATCTTCATCTTGGTGAAAGTGACAAAGCGATGGGGTATTGAGTAGCCCACACCAGAGCAAAACAGTCCTTCATTTTTTTCTTTGTTGCAGCCTTACGCGCCCACGAAACAGGTTCGGGGTCGAGGCGGCGTTCAACCATGTGCGACACAGGTGCGCCTTTCTATCGTAATTTCGGAGGATTGGAACTAGAAGAAGTCCTGATTACGCTTTTGTGAAAGACTTGGTAGGTTGACCGCCGAGTCGTGCAAGCGTGTTCGCATTCCCCAGTTAGGAAGACGCAAACGCGCTTGGCCAACATCTCGAAGTAGAGTAGGTTAGCCAGGGGATTAGATTATAGGCAACTACAATAAGAATTGTGGAGAAACGAGAATCTTCACTTTCTCAATTTTAGAAGAAGGTTCTTTCTCACTGCAATCTCATTTAACAGTGAATGTAAGATTTTCGATTTCTCTCGAATACCTGACTCTTTTGATTGCGCCGTTGCTTCATTCACTGCCTTTTCTAGCTCCTCAATCTCTAATACGGTTGCGGCTATGCAGAAATAGCTCTTTGACCGCCCTTCGTTAAAGTTCTTTAACATTTCCTGGAGTAGTTCCTCTCTAATCTTCTGTACGCTTTGAAATTCCTCAACTCCGTTCTTTTGGATGAAGACGATATTGTCTTCAAGCTTTTGATAGCACTTGAATGAATCAAACCTCTTACCGGCTTCTCTATGTTTCTTCCACTTCTCACAACGCTCATTTTCTTCACATTCCCAGCAAAACTCGATGCCCTTCCTCTTTATGGCACAGGTAATAAAAGGGCAGCCAACAGCCATTCTTACTTCGCTTTTACAACCAAAACATCTGCTTTTAGTTTTCGTATGATACGTAGGACAAAGTCCACATGAAAGCCCACAGACCCCAATTTCAGGATAGTTGATTATCATCTGGCTTCAAGAGTCCCCATATAATAGATAAGGATCCTTCAAGATAGATCTGTTATTGATCCTCTAGAGCTGAGCATGTCCTCAGAACGTCCGTTTTTCTTCAACGCCCACAAAGCCCTGAAGATCCTCGCCCCAGCTGGGTCGGTTCCACGCGTGGTGTGGTCGGCCGGAATTAAACCGAAGACCCGCATCCGTTGGGTCCGGCTCGATTCCCTACTCAGTGCCTTTTCCATAAGACTACTCGTTCCTATACGGTAACATGGGCGGATGGCTATTTAATGGCCTCTAAGGGAAACGACGAGGTGATGGATTGCGCAATGCGTATAAAATTCGTTCACGCCGCGTTTTAGGTCTCTTTCTCTCCAATTTGCTTGCCGCATTTCTGGCAAAAGATTGCTTCGACCTTATTCTCTGTTCCACAGTATTGGCAATACTTCTTTTCCTCAGAAACAGGCATGGTAGGCGCGCTCGGAGGCCGAGGTGGAGGCGAAGGTGCAACTACCGATACCTGAGTTGTCGGCGTTTTGATCGAGAAAAAGCCTACAGCAGCCAAGATCCACGCGATGAACTTCAATACTTCACCAATTATTGGTATTATGGCGCCTATGAGTAAAATTAAACCGGCGGTCTCAAACATTCCCTCTCCGGACTTCTGCGAGAGAATGCTCAATGAGTTCCTGTAGAATATTGCTCCCAGTAGAGAAAAAATGTACAATACAATCAAACTTACTATGAATAATCCTACGCCAATGAAGGGAGCAGCAACAGGTGACACAAAGGCAACGCCGACGATAAGCATAACGATAACGACTATTAAAGCTACAGCACCTATGATGCCAAAGATGAATCCGTAAAGCGCATTCCTAAATATGCCATCCTCGTGGTAGTATTCTGCTAAACCATTCATTGCGATCAGAACAAGGATGATGCCAATAAGGTTGAGAAATGGAATAGCGACCAAAATCGCTCCTATGCCTGCCAAAGTTTTGCTAGATTCTAAACTCATGCGAAGTGCCTCGTCACTAGGTTCGTAGGATTTTTTAATAAGATTTTCTGCGCGCGAACTCTTCAGTCAACTGCCTTGCATTCAACTGCTCGAATTTCCTATTAGATATCAGATCCACCTGCCCACACGGGTCCATTATCGTCTGCGACCAAGCCCGTACAGGGCTCCAGCAATAACAAGTATACCAAAGACGATTACTATGAATGGCCAGAATATCGGATCAGTCACTTCGCGCACTTCAAGCGGAATTAATCCAGGTATCCATGAAAGCCCCACAATTATTATTATTGCGCCAACGATTAGGCCCACGATAACGCCACCATGAGGAAGCCCGAAACATTCCTCTTCCGCACGCTTTCCAAACTGTTCTCCCCATTCCTCTGCACGCCTGCCAAACTCCTCTCCCCATTTCTCAGCAGTTCTTTCGAAGCGTTTCTCCATGGGGACTTCCAAGTCTGCCCCGCACTTAGAACAGTACTTGGCGTCTTCTTGGTTCTTGGTGCCACATTTGGAACAGTAAACCAAAGGAAACTCTCCGCTCCAACGAACAAACGTATCAACGTTGAATCTTCATAAGATTTTTGGTGCACGCACGCGCCTTCGAGGCACCTTGAAAGCTTACGAAGTCGACCTATCAGAAGACCTCACAGGCTCAAGTCTGACTGAAGACTCAACTTCTACAACATGATCGGGTAAGATTGCTTCAACATTCCGGACGATAGGAATCGCGTACCCTCCGAGACCGACAAGCATCCCTAGAGCCCCGGCGATTACAAACATCAGCGACATGCCAGCTCCTGGGCCATTACCAACTAACCAACCGAACAAGGGTACCCAGCTACCTCCTGGCATCATAGCTGGCTCAAATAGACGGTCAGCCATAGGTCCGGCCAGCAACATAGCAATCGGTGCGCCGATCTGAGCAATCATTCCTCGAGCCGCAAACACGCGACCTTGCACATCTGGGGCAACCTTGCTCTGCCATATGGCTTGGCTGGAACCATTGATGGTTGGAATGAAAAAGATTGTGAAAAAAGCGGCAAAAGCCCAGATAAGAGGGCTCCGTCCGAGACCTATCAACGATATGCCTAGTGTAACAAGAATCAACCCGATCAGTATCCCATGAATCCTACGCTTTGGACCTCCCCAAAGGCTAAGCACTATACCACCAACCAATCCGCCTATTCCGATGGCGGACTGTACAATTCCTAACGCTGTTGTATCATTTCCAGTTCGCGCCAAAAGCATAGGTGCCAAGAGCGTGAAGGCAAAAGGGGCGAGCAGATTAACGCAAAAGAAAACCAAGAGCAAAGCAAACAAGCTGGGTCGATCAAGAATGTAACGAAACCCATAAACTGACTCTTTCCAGAAGCTGCCTCTGCTTCTCTGTCCTTCTTGCGTCACAACAGGCTGTGGGACATGAACAATAAGTAGAGCACCTATTGCTATCAAGAACGTGAAAACGTCAATTGCCAAGATACCAGATATGCCAATGATACCTAACAAGATAGCCGCCACTACAGGAGCGAAGATATTGGAAGCGAATTGAGCCGTTGAAAGCATACCGCTAGCTCGACCGTATTGGTCCTTGGAAACCATGGTGGTCACGGCCGCTGAGTACGCAGGAAACTGAAAAGCCCCAAAAGCACCCGAAAAAGCCCCGGTCACGTAAAGATGCCAGATCTGTAGATTGCCCACCCAGAACAGCAAGAAAACAACTATGGTAGATAGTATGGCCGCGAGGTCGCTTAACATCATCACAAATTTCCGGTTCCAGCGATCCACCAATGCCCCAGCGAACGGCGTAACTAGCAGAGCCGGAGCAAACGTGAAAAACCCAACCAGCGCTAAAGCCGTTGCTTGTTGCGTGATCTGCCAAGCCCAAATGGTAAGCGCGAAGCCGGTCATAGCAGTGCCAAGTAACGATATCACCTGACCAATCCAGATGATGGTAAATGCGGCCATACCTGTTGGTCGCTTCTTTTGAACCGTTGAGTTTTTCCTTATCTGTTGATTCGTCTTTTCACGGCTCCTTTGCTTGAAACCGAGTTTTCATGAATCCATTTAATGTTTTGGTTATAATACGCATTTAACTGAGTGCCTGCATCCCCCACTAGAAAGCGAACGAGCACAGGTTAGTACCGTTGTAGAAAACGAATTGAAGGTTGGATGATGCCTCCACAGTAGAAAAGGTTCGAATCCCT
>JAPUUO010000078.1:0-4566 GCA_026967815.1 Candidatus Bathyarchaeota archaeon
ATAGTTCAGTTGTTCGAAGAAGAAGTTCGCAAAACCACGCTGTATCTGGCTTTCATGCCAAGCGAAAAGATAGTTCCAGAAAAAGAAAAAGCAGGAATCCTCGCAAGAATTTTCACCGACTCCATGTTACCTCTCTACATTACCCTCATGGCTTTGACGTTTGTGTTCTTCTGGATATTCGGACCATATGCACCCATAATCTTCGTCGGTCTGTCATTCATATTGCTCCTCTTTTCAGGCAAACTGATAGCGAAAAGCGGCACCTGGAAAATCACCGAAGACCAACCGGAAATACAGCTGCTGCAATACCATTTTTCACCCGACGAGTTCAAGGAATTCCGCAGAAAATACGCCAAGAAAATCCCTGAAATTAGAAAAGAACTCTACAAGACAACCATTGCAGTTGACAGACCCATTGACTGCGAAACCGCAAGTGACGTTTTCGCAAAGTATGGCGTAGCGTGCAAACCTGATGATTTCTCCGTGAAGAAAGTCAATCTCCATAAGATCGTAGAGCAAGCGTCGAGCAAATTTGACCTTCCTGTGCCAAAGGTAGTGGTGACCAACACGATTGTTCCCAACGCTGCAGCTGCAGGCCTCAGCCCTAGGCTGGGAACAATAATGGTTACAACGGGAATAATGACCCAACTCGAGCAGGATGAACTGCTAAGCGTAGTTGGTCACGAACTAAGTCATCTGAGAGCCCACGACCCATTCGTTATGTTCTCTTTATCCAGTGCAGAGTATTTGCTCAGATTCTACGTGTTCTGGCCGTACCTGTTCTTCTTCGGTTTCTACTCGTTTTGGCTCTATTTCGTCGTAGCCATAGGGCTCATCTACTTCTTTGGCAAGTTCTTGGAAGGCAGAGCGGATCTCGACTCTGCAAAAAAGATCGGCCAACCAAAAGTCATGGCAGAAGCCCTGAGAAAAATCGCTTTCAGAAGGCTGTTTCCACTCAAGAAGAGAGAGCCTTCTTTCCGAGGCTACCGAAGGTCAGAATGGCTTAGGTTTGACCCACATCCTCCGGCTTACTTCAGAATTGCACAACTTGAAAGGCTGCAGAACCCTGAGAAAATCGAGCACACGTTCCTCAAATCAGTCAAAGACGCTCTCAAAGGGTTTCTTCGCGCATAGGCTACGTCTGACATAATTGTGAGCGCACAAGTAGGTATCATATGCGTCTCTCTGGACAAAGAGAAACTGTCGAATGCGCTGACACACGAGTTGCACATGACATATAAGCCAACCAGAGCAAACTATTTCCGAATGACACATGTTCCCAGAAGAACGCAGTTCTGACATCTTTCAACCTATAGTAGGCTCATGGTATGAATCTTTAGAGAATCCTGAAAAGTCTCAAAGACTAGTCCTTTTGAATTTAGTAAAAGAATACGAAAAAACTCGTTATGGAAAGAACCATCACGCTTCTGAAATCAAGGAAGTCACAGACTACAGAGCCAAATTTCCGATCATGAATTACCAAAGACTCCATCCGTACTTGGCTGAGATTCAAAAAGGTGATTACGCTAATATTCTCCCCGAACCTCTCGCATGCTGGGTCATGACCCGAGGCTCCACCGGTCCTGCGAAAGTGTTACCAGCAACAAAGACCCATCTTGAACAGATTTTTACGTGTGGAGCAAGAGCACTGGTGAACTACGTACTGAGAAAAAGAGACTTCAAGCTTCTCACTGGAAAGATTCTAAACCTCAATTTTCCATCCAACGTTCATACAACGGTCATAGGCGGACAAACGGTGACCTACGGATACAGCTCTGGAACATACGCGAGACTCAACCCAATGCTTGATAAGGTTAGTCTTCTGCCGAGGCAAGAGGAAATAGATGCATTGGGTCCTGGAATCACTAAGGCAGATTGGGAAAAAAGATTTGAATTAGTATACCAGCAGGCGGCAAACGAGAATGTGACTGCGACAATGGGAGTCACGCCGGTTATTCTGTCCTTTGCCAGATACGTTAAGAAAAAACATGGAAAGAGCCCGAAAGAGTTTTGGAATCTTCGGGCTTTGTTCTGCACAAGTGTTCGAAAGATACAATTCAAGTATGCCCGCTCGCTCAGGAGATATTTTGGTCAAGTTCCAGTGGTAGAGATTTACAGCGCGACTGAAGGTGTCTTTGCCCAACAGCTCGATGACCTTCCGTATATTACGCCAAATTATGACAAGTATTTCTTTGAAGTTGAAACTGGGCAAGGAACAAAAATGCTCCATGAACTCAAACGCGGCGAGTGGGGCAAACTAATAATCTCGTCCTGTATGTTTCCTAGATACGACATTGGAGACATAATAGAAGCGGCTGGGAATAACTATTTCCGCGTGGTCGGAAGACACACCATGTTGACGCTTCTGGAACACGGATTGTACAGACTGTTCTTCAGATGGTTCGTCTAGGTTCTAGGATGTCTTCTCGACGCCATCAGCGCAGCATAAATCGATCCAACAACGATGATTATACCGATGATAATGAAAAACAAGGCTGATGCCACTTCCGTTCGAAGGAGACCCGACACTTGGAGATAAGACGTCAAACCTAAGAACACTAAGATAAGACCACCAACTAATGGACCTATGACTCCGAACTCCCGTTTCTCGTGTTTCTCAGTCTTCTCCCGTTTCTCTTCCTTCTCACGCTTTTCACGTTTCTCTGCCTTTTCAGCCATCTGAGGCGCTGGAGCAGGTGCAGCTTCAACAGGAGGTTGTTCGGCTTTTAAAGGGGCGCCACACTTCGGACAAAAGGCCATTTCCTCACGAATTTCAGTGCCGCACTTTTGACAATATGGCACAAAATCACCTTCTAATCTACTAATTTACATTTTATTCTGAACAATGAGTATTTAAAACATGTCCTAAGCTTATGACAAACAAATGTTATATTTGCCTACTGCAAAATAGTCAGCTGGGTAGATCACTTGAACAAGAGCTCTCGGGATTTTCCATATAGGCATAAGGAAAGCATCGTCAGCGCCATTTCTGCAGGAGTTTTCTTTGTTGTCGTCGGAGCGATTTTTGTAACCACGCCTGATCTCTTTGACAAAATCATAGCCTTTTTTAGGGATCTAGATATTGTGAGGGTTCCGAACACAGAAATCTTACTTCCGGCACCGGTATCTCCGGGAGATCATCCGGTGCTCTATTCAGCAGTAGCGCAATTCGGTTTCATCTGGAGCCTTTACCAACTAGTCATTCTGGCGCTTAGATTTGCCATTGGTTCACCATTAAACAAAAAGGCAGAAACTCTGTCAAACGTTGTTTTCTGGTTTGGAACGAGCTATCTCATTCGGACATTCCTAGGTGAATCGATATCAGCCACAACATGGTTTGCATTCTGGTCCGCAGTAATAATTCTTGTCGGTGTTTCACTGCTTGCCAGAGCGGCAATTTTCGCGGTTGCCCGGGCACTACAATGATAAATCCTTGACGTTTCGCCCAAATTAAAAAGAATATCGAGCGCCTATTCAACAGTTATTCTGCGTTTATCGTTTTTGAGAGCCCTCTTTTTCTTTGGAATAGTTATTTCAAGTACGCCGTTCTTGTATTTTGAGGTTGCCTTTTTAAGGTCAATGTTGTTCGTCGGCAAGTCTATGAGCTTATAGAAGTTCTTGGCTTTGACCTCAGCTTTCCCTGCTGTCACATTTAGTTGTATATCGTCTTTTTCTTCCCCTGGCACTTCAACATAGATCTTTATCATCTTCTCTTCCTCATAGACATCCGCCAGTGGTTCACGTAACTCTTTCAGAACGCCCTCTGAAACTTCGAACGGCCTTTTCGGCATTGGCCGCCGCCTCCTAGGATTCAACGGTTCAAATGGATTAAAAGGATCAAGAGGCTCTGAAGGCTGATCTGATCCAAAGCGTCCCTGAATGATGTATCCTTTCACATCGGGTTTATCGATTTGATTGATTTTCCATTTGCCTGTTAGTCTCCCGCTTTTGACTGCTTTGTCAATCTCTCTCATGATTCTCTGCATTCTTTTCATGAAGGAATTACTGAATGCATCGGCGTCTTCAAAAAGTTCGTCAAATGACACCATTTCTCACCTCCCTAAAAGTTCTCCATTTCTTCCTGAGCTTCGATGAGATGCCTCAAGGCGAGGTTTATCAGTATGAACCGTGTCTGTCCACTCTCTGAACAGCGGTATTTTCCTCTGTCGACCTTCTCTAAAAGCCCTCCTTCTCTGAGTTTTTTGGCGTTTGCCCAAACAATCTTGGGATTTAAATCTAGATCTCGCATGAAATCGGCGAAGTTCATTGTGTGGTCTTCTTTCTCCATAAGTCGTTTCATCATCCTCAAACGAGTCACATGGGATAAGGCATCAAAGATCTTTGAAAATCTGTGAAAATCAGCTTCGAATGCCTCCAATTCATCTTCAAGCTGCCCTGTTGGCCAGTCTGTTGGAGAAAGAGGGATTTCAAATATCACGTCTCCGTTTCGAACTAGTTGCAGCTTCAGCTTCATGCAAGCTCGCCCTCTTATTACCTTAACGTAATTACTGTTCAGTAATATATAAACCTTACCTTAAGGTAATAACGTTACTTCATGTAACAAAA
>JAPUUO010000078.1:4666-6842 GCA_026967815.1 Candidatus Bathyarchaeota archaeon
TTCAGTAATATATAAACCTTACCTTAAGGTAATAACGTTACTTCATGTAACAAAATTCAACAGAGAATTCGATGCACCGCACGACGTTCGCAAAGATTACTTCTGATCAGATCTCTTTGAAGATTTCAGTTCACCTTTCTCTACCCCTATTTCGAATTCTGCTCCGCACTTCAAGCATCTGACTTTACCCTTAAAGTTCCAGTGTTTGTGACTATCAAGGTGAATAACACTTCTGCACTTCTCCTCTAGACAGAATATATGAACCATTTTCTTTACCTCCCCTCCACGTATTTTTCTGCATCTAGAGCAGCTTTACAGCCTGCCCCAGCCGCGGTCACTGCCTGACGGTAACGATAGTCTTGTGCATCGCCAGCTACGAAAACTCCTTCTACGCTAGTCTTTGTAGCATCTTCAGCAACAACATACCCAGCTCGGTTCAGCTCTACGTGGCCTTTGAGGATTTCTGTGTTTGGTGTGTGACCGATTGCTATGAAAACAGCGTCGCAAGCCAGTTCAAACTCCTCGTTTGACTCCAAGTTCTTCAGCCTAATGCCTTCCACCCTATCTTTCCCCAAAATCTCCTGAACTACACTGTTCCAAACGAAGGCCATTTTTGGATCCTTAAATGTTCGCTGTTGTAGAATTTTAGAACCCCTCAACTTGTCCCTTCTATGGATAACTTTGATTTCCCTTGCAAATTTGGAGAGGGCTAAAGCTTCCTCCAAAGCTGTGTCTCCTCCTCCAACAACAACCACTTTCTTATCCTTAAAGAAAGCCGCATCGCACGTAGCACAAACTGATACTCCTCGACCTCTCAACCGTTTTTCGCTTTCTAGACCTAGCCACTTGGCAGAAGCTCCAGTTGCAATGATAACTGACTTTCCTTCGTAGACTTTACTTCCAACAGCTACCTTGAGAGGCTTGGATGAAAAATCCACGTTCGTAGCATCTTCAAAGATTATTTCAGCCCCGAAACGTTTCGCTTGTTTCCACATATTATCCATAAGCTCTGGTCCAAGAATCCCACCCTTGAATCCTGGGAAATTCTCCACTTCCGTTGTAAGCATCAGCTGTCCACCCCACACAACACCAGCAATAACAAGAGTCTTCAAATCAGCCCTGCTGGTATACACTGCAGCTGTTAAGCCGGCTGGCCCAGAACCAATAATTATTACATCGTACATCTTATCAACCATTCAACCATTTCCAAACAATGACTAATGCTATGCTCATATGAACCTTTCTTTGATATCAAAATCCTCATCGCCAATAGCAGGGAGCACCACCATTTGGGCAAAAATAAGCCTGAACCCTCGTTCTTGTTTCAATGGAAAAACCTCAAGCACTTCCGATACTTTCTCGAACGCTGTCATCATTCCTTTAGAACTTGCGTCATCATCATCTTAAGAACCGGCTATTATTGCTTCATCTGTTTGATTATCTCGCTGCATTTGTCCGCGTACTCACACCAGTCTAGACACGACTGTTCTTTCTCAGACCTGCCAAGTTCTTTATTGCAGGTGTCGCACGTTCCAACATCTTCGTCGCTCCAAATCTCTACTTCTCCACCGCAGTTGGGACAAGTAAAATCCTCAGGAACGGGTCTAACAAACTTCTTTATACCTGGACAAGTCTCAAAGCTGGATCCAACCAATCATTTTTCACCTCTTCAGTAGTAACCCAACTATTGGTGCTTGTGCTTAGGAATAGGAATTTTATCTCCTTTCATGCCGATTATTTCTTGTTTCAAAGGAATTACTTTCCCTGAAGAATCTAGTGCTTCTTTGACAAGGTGGAATAGTCCAAAGCAACATGGAACTTCCATATTCACAACGGTAATGCTTCGAATGTTGGATTGCGTGAATAGCTTGGTCAATTTCTCCTTGTAGAACTCAGCATCATCAAGTTTGGGGCATCCGATCACAATTGTTTTACCCTTCAGGAAGTCGTTGTGAAAGTTTGCATAGGCAAAAGGCACACAGTCAGCGGCTATTAGTAGGTCTGCATTTTCAAAGAATGACGCATCAGGTGGTACCAATGTTAGTTGCACAGGCCAGTGAGATAGCATGGAGACTCTTTTCTTTGGGACGTGGAGAGTTTCTCTCTCGACCGAATCTCGTTCCAATCGCACTGCCTTTGCTGAAGGACAGGATTGATGATTTATGTGAGGATGATG
>JAPUUO010000079.1:0-1786 GCA_026967815.1 Candidatus Bathyarchaeota archaeon
GCAGAAAAGAAAGATAACCCTTGGAAATACGGTGTTGAGGTCGTTAAAGAAAGATAAATCATTGTAATAATTATGGGCAGCGCAAAGAAGTACATGAGCTCTCGACGCCTCGTGAAGGCCTTGAAGTCCTTCCTCATAACAGCCGCCTCTGACGAGGAAAAACCAAGTCTTCCCCAGATGCTGGGTCTTGGCACATAGCCACCAATCGAGACTCTTATGGCAGGTGGCTCATAAAGCCCAAACATGCTATTCAACTTAACCGCTACTATGAAAAGGACTGACAGAAACGCTACGGACCCGAAGGAAAAGGCAACCGTCTCCACGATTTGACTGTTTAGAAAGGAGAACAGAGCCATTCCAAGCCATAAATAAGGGATAAACCACACCGTCTTCTGACCGCTTGCCAACGTCTCGATGATTGCGGGGAAGTTTGCTCCAGATGTAAAAAAGAAATAAATTGCGTAAAAGACGATGATGAGAAGAATTGAGCCAACAAACCTGACCCAAATCGCCTTCTTCCCCGAGCTCTTGTAAAGAGCTCCTGTGAGTCTTACTTGAATAACCCTGAAGATTTCCGTGGTGACGCTGGCCAAAAATGCAGTCGCCAGCACAGCAGAAATGGTTAAGACCGCGAGAGGAACTTCCTCAAGGAAGATGGAGACGACGGCGATCGCTGAAACAGTGGACAGCAAGGCTGCTAGCTGGATGCCGATAAGGTTTGCTACGATGGCTGCGAGTGTATGTTCCTCCCAAGCGATGGGCAGCCAATAAGGCGGTTGGATCGATGCCTTTATTCCAGCGCGTTGGAGTTGGCGCATCATGGTGAAGATTAGGCTGTATGTGAGGACTAAGGTTGGAGCGGCTATGAAGAGGCTCTTGACGTTCAGAAGAAGCCCTATCTTATTCTCTGGGTCTGTGACTCCGCGGTAAACCGTTCCGACAAGCAGCCCTAAGGCTATTCCAAGGATGCAACTGCCTCCATACATGACGTACTGGAGAACTCTGCTCTTCCGGTATCTTCGGAGCTTTTGTCCTCGGATAAGTCTGCCGGATTTGACGTCAACTCTTATGAGCCTAAGGACGTTTTTCCATTTCATTTCATCAGAGCCTCAACCACATCCTTGATGTCGCTGGTTCCTGTGAGGGTAAGAAATATCTCCTCTAGGTTTGATTCTGGTAGTCGGGCCTTCTCTCTCAGCTCCTTCATGTTGCCTGTGGCGAGCAGCTTTCCCTCATACATGATGGCAATACGGTCGCACATGGCCTGCGCGATCTCCAGAATGTGGGTTGACATGATGGTGGTTGTGCCTTTCGACGCTAGTTCACGGAGGAGATCCTTGATGATTCTAGCCGAACGTGGATCAAGACCTCCTAAAGGTTCGTCTAGGAGCAATAACTTTGGCTTGTGGACAAGGGCGGATATGAGCGCAATCTTCTGCTTCATGCCAAGGGAATAAGCGCTTATCATGTCGCCCTCTCTGCCTTCCAGCTCAAGCGCTTCCAGGTATTCATTGATCCGCTCTCTCTTCTCTGTTGTGCTGACACCATAAAGATCCGCCGTAAAGTCGAGGTACTCGATGCCCGTTAGAAATTCGTATAGGCGGGGAACCTCTGGTACATAGCCAGTTTGCGCCTTTATCGCAACAGGATTTTCCTCAGCCTTTTTGCCTAATACATTCACAGACCCTACGTCAGGCTTAACCAACGCCAAGATCATCTTCAGCAAGGTGGACTTGCCGGAGCCGTTGGGCCCCAAAAGACCGAAGATTTCACCTTCCTTCACGTC
>JAPUUO010000079.1:1886-4173 GCA_026967815.1 Candidatus Bathyarchaeota archaeon
ATTATGAGAAAGCGAAGGAGCTCTATGGAAAAAGGGGTGCTTCTGGAAAAACGTCTTGGATGCTTCGTTGTGATGCAGCCATTGCCTACTTGACACACTGGTTGACGTCTGAAGTTACTGAAAAGGAGAGGCTTCTCGATGAGTGCTGGAGATTGACAAAACGGGCTTTAGATGGTTTCAAGGACGCTGGCGATGCCGGGGAGTACGGAAAAACGTATAATCAACTCTCAGTTAGCGCTCTCTTCCGATTCTTTTATGACTGGAATTTTCAGACTCGCGAAAGCACGGTGAGAGAAGCCGCAGACTACGGAGAACAAGCAATCAGGTATCTTTCCAGCTTTGGAGATCTTTATGAGCTGGCAAGAGCATACGTGCGAACGGCTACGTACCGCGAAATGCTAGGATTTTACCTTCTAGACCTTGACGAAAGAGAGACCGATTATCAAAAAGCTCTAGACTATTGGCTAAAGGCAAATGAGCTTTCTGAAGAGGCAGCCCACATCGAACTGTTAAACTCTTGTGCCGTGGCCGCCCTTGAGAGTCTGGGTTGGGAGTGGGGAACCGACACAACCCTCACGAATTTTTCTAAAGCGTTGAAGCACGGAAGAAAGACCAAAGACCGATTGATTGTTGGGTTGGCGCTTGACTGGCTGGCGTTTCACACTCTTTTCAAGGCTGAAGCATGTGAAACTCGTGAGGAAATGGTTGAGTTGTTCGAGAAAGCCTTGCGATATGCAGAAGACGCGAAGCAAGAGTACTCGCTGATTTCATTTGTAAGTCCAATCTGGGGTGCTCTATGGTCCGAAGCACCATACGCAATGTACTATTGGGATTTAGCCACCTACGAGGCAGATCCGAAAAGGAAGCGTGATCTTCTCGAAAAAGCCATGGAAGCCGCATCCGACCAGCTTAAGCGAAGTGAAGGTTCAGGCTACCCCGAAGTATTGATGTTTGCGCACCATACTTCAGGCGACATATTTCTATCTTTGGCGAGGATAGAGAAGAATTGGTCGGAGAGAAAGAGGCTTCTGGAAAAGGCTCTAACGCATCAAAATGAGGCTGTTGGAATTATTGGGCAGTTTATGCCTTTTTATTATTGGAAACGCGGGAAAATGCTGACCTTTGTAGCAGACGTCAAAGCTGAACTTGCCGATTTAGCTAAAGACCCTGAGCTCAGAAAGACCATTCTCCAAGAGGCTGTGCTGGATAAAGATAACTCCTTGAAACTTGTGATTCGATATGCTGAGTTCTGGGAGGGGAAAGGTTCAATCCCAGCGCTGTTTGCGAATTTAGGGAACTGGCAATATGGATACGGGGACATGCTGAGTCGTCTTTACGAGGTTGCCGGTTCCCGAGAGCATCTGAGAAAAGCGATGGCAGTGTTTGAAGAAGCGGCGCAAACATTTGAAAAACTCAATCTAATCAGCCGCATGGCAGAGTGCTATTGGAAAAGGGCGCAAACATGCGACAGGTTGGGCGAGCATTTAAGCGCAGCTAACAACTTCAGCATGGCTTCAGACAACTACTTGAAATCTGCTGAGAAGCTTCCTCAGCTCAAAGACTTCTATCAAGAACATGCGTCTTACATGCAGGCTTGGAGTGAAATCGAGAAGGCACGGCATCACCACAGGAGACGGGAATATGGCGTGGCAATGGAACACTTTCAAAAAGCAGCAGACATGCACAAGTCATTGAAACGCTGGGGTTATTTAGCCTCCAACTATTCGGCTTGGGCTCAACTTGAACGGGCAGAAGAGCTGAGCAGAAAAGGACATAGCGAAGAGGCGCTTGCAGCTTTCGAGCGCACAGCCAAACTGTTCCAAGAAACCAAGAATTCCCTTGAGACAATCTTTGGGAGAACGGAAGACAGTCACGAACACCGCATGGTCGCCAACATGATCAAAGCAACTGATCTGCGAACTGAGTACGGCAGGGCTAGAATTACCCTTGAGGAAGCAAGAATCCTTGACAAAAAAGGCGATCACACAACAAGTGCAAAAAAATACGCAGACGCGCAAGAAATGCTGCAAAAAATCGCAGTGAGCGAGACGGAGCAAAACCGACGAGAATTGCAGACACTGATATTCCTGTGCCAAGCCTGGGAAAAAATGATGATGGCTGAAGCAAAAGCTTCATCAACGATGTATGGAGAAGCAGCTAGACTCTTTGAACAAGCCAAAGAACACATGCTTGATGAGCAAACAAGCCTATTAGCCCTCGCCAACAGCAGTTTTTGCAAGGCCTTGGTGTCTGGAACAGAATTCGAAAGCACCCGGAACCAAAAATT
>JAPUUO010000079.1:4273-6822 GCA_026967815.1 Candidatus Bathyarchaeota archaeon
GGAAAAGCAACTAGTCATCTCGCTCGCCGCGGCTCTGCACCCACCAACAATTTCGTCAATGACCGCATCTTTCTCGGCACCGACTTCAAGCTACGAAAAAGCCGTGGGACTGGAAAGATTTGAACACACCGATATCCAAGCTCACCTCTCGGCTTTCGAAGAAGCAATAGTTGGAGAAGCGTTTGAGGTTCGCCTTGACCTTGTTAACGTCGCAAGGAATTTTGGTTTACTTATCAGCGTGGACAATATGGCTCCTCAGGGCTTCAAAGTGACCAACGTGCATCCGGAATACCGATTGGAGAACGACTCGATCAACCTGAAGGGAAAAAGGCTTGACGCTCTCAAAGTTGAAACTATAAAGATCCTAGTGGAGGCCACCGAAGCGGGAGTTGCCTATCTATGTCCAGAAGTGGTCTACACAGACGACGCTGGGAACTTCAAGACCTGTAGACCCGAAGCCTTAAGGGTCACTGTTCACGCTCCACTCTCGTTCAAATTCACGACTGATGCTGCAAGAATGGTTTTTGACTGTTTGGTTCATGCTTTTGTGGAGGATTACATGAAGCGGAGGCTTTTCATCGACGAAGCCGGTTGGAGGAGCCTAGTGCAAATAGTTAAGAACGCAGGTGTTTCGTTCAGAAGCGTTTATGGTAATGAAAGACGCCGCGGCTCAGCTATATCCGAGCTTGAAAGACGAGGATTCATAGAGCTAAGAATCTTTCTTGGCCAACGAGGGCGCGGAGGGAAGATCACTAAGGCCCGGATATTCTACGGGAAAGAGACTATCAAGCGATATATTGACGCCAAAGTTGCCCACAACTGAGAAAAATTGACGACTCCATTTTGAACAAGATTCCGCTAAATCTTATAGGGTTCTCGCTTTTTCGCTCTTTCGCAGGTTCTTCATCCTTAATATCTGAGACCTCCATCGAACAACTGCTATTTCAGTTTTTCCTCCTCAAATTGAGAATTAATCATTGTAAAAAATCCCTACTTATTTTTACCGCTCTACTAATGCCGTAACGAAAAAGGAGGTAAGAAAAATGAAGAAAGTCTGGATATCAATTGTTGCCCTACTAGTTCTGTCAGTGGTTCTCGTTGCACCAATAACGGCGAAAACAGTGGAACTTTATGCGAGTCATGTAGAAATGGAGTTGATTGACCCTGGAACAATGTGGTTCAGTGACGAAGGCATCATGCATCTGAAAGGTTCTTACTGGGCAGGGACCGAAGAAGTAAGTGTTCCAGGTGGCTTGGGCACTGCAATATTTGAGGAGTGGTATAACCATTTGAGTCTTGATCCGATAACTGGAGAAGGGACCCTAAGCGCAAAATGGCGACTCACATTTCCAGGAGGTTCCATTGAGGGCAGCGCGAGAGGCAAAATCACAGCGGGTTACCTGCTCTCAGGCACATTTGTAGGGACACATGGTTCAGGTGATTTCGAAGGTGTTAGTAAAATGGGGTCATTTGAGGGAATGCTGACAAGCGACACAACTGCAGTAGCCGAAATATCGGGCATAATAGTATATCCTTAGGATGACTGAGGCCTCGAGGAACCGAAAAATCCATAGTCAACCCCTCTTTTTTATTCTTTGTACCGGTCAGGCACAGTCAGCTGCAAGATCAACAGGATTGGAGATAGATGATTTGATTAAAGATGTTTATACGCACCTGGCGAAAGCTTTGGATAGCCTTCCCAACGGTTTTCCCAAGACTCCATCGAATGTGGAGATCCTCATCTTAAAGAAAATTTTCTCATTCGATGAAGCTTGGCTCGGCGGTCAATTAAGCGGCGCCATGGAACGTGTTCAAGACATAGCCAAACGGACAGGGCTTTCTGAAGAAGAAACACAGATAAGATTGAGTAACATGGCTAAGCGCGGCCTCTTATGGCGCCATGAGCTCCAGGGAAAAACGCATTTCCGATTAGCCCCGTTCGTCGTTGGAATCTATGAAGCCCAACTAGAAAGCATGGATCATGAACTGGCACACCTAGTCGAGCAGTACATGCTAGACGGAGGGGCTGCGGGAATCATGAAGCCACAACCCGCAATACACCGCGTCATCCCTGCACAGAAAGCAGTGCGATCTGAGTGGATTCTTCCATATGATGATGTCAAAGCCATAATCCTGGCGGCCAAGACATTTCATCTCCAAAATTGCATTTGTCGGGTGCAGCAGGACTATATTGGTCGTAAATGCAACTTTCCTTTAAGAACATGTCTCAGCTTCTCCACTTCAGAGCGCCCACTTCGCTCAGGCGACGTCTCTCAGGTCGAAGCTTTAGCATTCCTTGACAAGGCTGAGGAGATTGGTCTTGTTCACACGGTGAGCAACGTTATGAAAGGGTTCGGTTACATCTGCAACTGCTGCGGCTGTTGCTGCGGAATCCTTCGAGGGATAACCGAATGGGGCATCGCAAACTCGGTGGCGCACGCTAACTACTACTCGGTCATCGACCCTGACGAATGCGCAGGATGTGGAACCTGCGGAGAGAGATGTCAGGTGCATGCCATCGATGAACAGAATGGAGTGTTTGTTGTCAA
>JAPUUO010000080.1 GCA_026967815.1 Candidatus Bathyarchaeota archaeon
TTCATTCTCTTCTCTTCTCTCTCAGCTTCTATTCCCTCTTGTCTTCGTGCTTCTCGCCTCTCACCTACTTTCCTCTCTTCTCTTTTGTCTTCTCTCTCAGCTTCTTTTCTCTCTTCTCTTCCCATCTCTTTTCTCTCTTGTCTTCGTGCTTCTCGCCTCTCACCTGCTTTCTTCTCTTCCACTTGCTCTTCTCTCTCAACGTCTCTTCTCTCCTCTCTTCGTGCTTCTCGCCTCTGTCTAACTCCCAACTCTTCTAATCTCTCGTTGTAATAGAGAGAAGCTATTTTCATTACATCTTCAATTCTTTCGCTCATGAACTTATAATTTTCAGTCTCCGACGCGAGATCTTTGATAACTTTGATGTATCTACTTCTTTCCCTTGGGTTTTGAGTGGCCTCGAAAATGGCCTTATCCACTACTAGTCTATATTTCTGCTTTGCTTCTTCATAATTTTCATCCTTGATACTTTTCTCTGCCTCTTCGATGAGGATCTTGAGATTCTTTCTGGATATGGCCGCTATAGGATCTAGATACAGCATACCACTGAGAACATCATATAATTTTGCATCGTCTCCACATAGCTCCTTCAGCAAACCTTCCTCTTTCTTTTCTTTTTTCTCTTCTATCTTCCTCTTTCTTCTCCACATAAACCCATCCCTCTACTTTATTTTGAACCAGTTTAAATTAAAGTCTTTGGATAAAGATGTGTAGAATGTGTGCTTAACAATCTAAGTAGAGGGTCAAGGTCTTACATCTGATTGTGATGTAGTAGATACGAAAGTTGGAGAGATTGTGATATGTGTCAAGTTGAGAAAAGAAAGATTAAACTTAGTTGGAGGACAAGGGAGGAGGGGATCTCACCCTCGACTGAAACTTTCTCAACTATACATTAATAGCCCGGTGACTTATACTATATGTTTTCATTTCAAGTTGCATTAATAATCCAGGTGCGCACGCGCAGACCCAAACTAACGTGTTTTGAAGGGCGTTCTATATCCCTTCTCGACTAACCTTGCGTGAATCGCACTCTTCAACGCGCCTAACCCTTTTCCTGTCCGAGCGCTAACCGGGAAGACGTAACCCTCCACCACCAGAGGTTGTCCGTCGCTGATGTGGTACTTGAACTCCTCGAGATTGACTGCTATCTCATCCTCACCCGCCTTGTCGATCTTGTTGGCTGCCACTAACGGAAACTCCCCTAGGGTCTTCGCCAAGAACTGCACCATCTCCACATCCAAGGAGATCAGCCCCTTCTTCTCCAAGCGCCGCGTTACCTCCAAGAAGGTGGATATGTCTAGAACATGGACGGCTAGGGCTATGTTTTGAGCGTTAGACTCTAAGAAACGGATGATCCGATTCTTCCTCATATTCTCTAAGCGCTTAGAGACACCCATGATCCTGCCAAAACCAGGCATGTCAACCAGTGATAAGCTTCCGCTCAGGGCATATTTGGAGATCCGCCGCGTGGTTCCGGGATGCTTGCCAGTGGCCACGTCTATACCCACAACTTCTCTGATGATGCTGCTCTTACCCGCATTTGGTCTACCTGTGAAAACCAGATATTTCTCATACATACCACGAATTGTATGGACCGAATCCTATTTGAAAGTAACCGTGTTTTATTTGTTAGCGCGCAATTTTTGATCGATTCCTTAATCCTTCTAAAACTTCTCTTTGAATGCTTTTTCTCGCCACTTTTGTTTCCAGCTCTTCCATCCTGTTTTTACAAGTTTCTCTCTGATTTCGGGTTTTTCTGCAACCCATTCTAGAAGTGTAGAGAAACGTCTCTTGTCAAGTCTTTCTGTTGGTACTCCTACCTCCGTGCACCATCTTACGTAGCTTCTCTCAACCATCTCTTGGAGTTCACCTGTGATTTCTACTTCTTCCACGTTGAATCCTTGGTTTCGCAGGTGTCTACGTATGCTGGAGAGAACGTATCCGGAGCAGACCTTGAAACGAGTTTCCATGTCAGGCCGCATCACCTTAACGATCTCCTCAGCAATCTTCACGGCGTCATCCAAGTATCGTTTATTTTCGAAGTTGGGCGGCTGAAAGGAGGAGACCGGAATCCTGCGGTCCAAATACCTGCGGTCTGGAAGTTTGAGGGCGCCTATCACCACGCCTAAAATAAGATCTCCCCATCCAGCATCATCTATCAAAATCTCCTTTCTAACCGAAAACCGATCCAACTCCATGGCCCTACATCACCAAGATCTTCAACAAATTGACTCTTTCAAAGCCGTTTATGTTCTACCTGCCGACCATATTTGCGGCTTCTCTATCGCGCGCAACATCCTAATTACTCTAACTTTATTCCGGTTTAACTGCGGCAATTGTAGAATCGTACGATGAATGATATAAATATAAATTCTCGTTTCAGATTAAATTAAAGTGTGAACCTAGAGAACCTGAGATGTTTTATTCCAGTCGGTGGTCAAGCTAGGAGGTTAAGACCTCTGACGCAAGACATTTCCAAGCCTTGTGTTAGGTTCTTGAACAGACCGTTAATCGAGTTCTCAATGGCGCCGCTGGCTGAGCAAGGTGTGAGGAACTTCATTTTCGGAGAGTACGGTTATACCAACTATTTGAACCTTTTTGATCAGTATGGGGAAGGGGTCGGGTTCTCAGCAAAGTATAAGATTGAGCCGAGGGTGCATATCAAGCATCAGCCCAACTTGGACGACTTGGGAAGCGCCGATTCTTACAGGCTGAACGTGGAATATTATGATGTTCGTGATCCGGTTCTTATTGTGCAGGGGGATAACCTCTTCGACATCGATCTGAATGACTTTATTCAAAGGCACGAAGAAAATGGGGCAATGATGACCATTGCCCTAACGAGGGTGGAAAAGGTAGAGGAATATGGCATAGCCGAGGTAGATAAAGATCTTAGAATTAACAGGTTTATCGAAAAGCCTTCAATGGAAAGAGCACCAAGTAATCTTGCCAACGCTGGGATCTACCTTCTTTCCCCTGAAGTCAGAAAGATTGTTGAAAGCAAAGAAGTAAAGAAGATGATGGAGGAGAGGAAAAGACTCGATTTCGGTTTTGATTTTATTCCGTACTTGGTGGATAAAGGATTTCCAGTCTATGGTTATGAATTGAAAGTATGGTACGATGTTGGGAGTCCAGAAAGCTATCTAAAGGCTATGCATGACGTTCTCTACGGAAAGTTGAACATAAGAGTCCTTGAAGAAAGAATTTTACCGAACACAAACGTTTGGGTGCAAGGGTTCAGCGAGGAGTCTGTTAAGAAACGGGAAGAGATAGTCCAAAAATATAAAGAAAATCGATTGTCATTCGATGGCGCCGTTCTGATGGGTAGACACCCTAGAATAGGTGATTATTCCAGGATTTCGGATTCAAACGTCGACAATTTCTGCATCCTCGGTGAACATGTAAACGTAGAAAGGTCAGCAATTATGGACGCTGCAAAAATCGGAGATTACGCTCATGTGTCAGACAGCATTCTAGGCAGGAAAGTTGTCGTAGAATCCACACGAGAAAACCCCGCGCGCATTGAATCAACTTCGGTGATTGGCAATGCTGTCCACATCGGGAAGGGCTGCAAGCTCATAAGAACCAAGGTCAACTATGGTTTAACGATTCCGCCAGACATGACGTACATTGACAAGCTCCTGCAAAACTACGAAGACGTCGCTAAATTGGCATCTTAAGAGAGCTTGCAAAATGGGCTCAAGAGTATTAGAGGGGGAGATGGGTAAGAAAAAATGGGGTTCTATTTACGCTTTCTTTCATTATCCATCTTTTTCAAGAGTTTGACAAGGATTTTTCCTTTCGTTCTCAATTCTTGTTCTGAAATCGTCTGCCCAGTTGGACATAATTCATCAATCATGATACCCTCATTTGCCAGATACACAACCGGATAGAGATAGCATCCCAAGGGTCTGTTTCTATAAACTCGGCATTTCTTATCAGCAAGACTGTAGAAATAGCACCATCCGTCAACGTTTCTGAGCCGAGCAACATCACCATCTATTACTGCAAATTCTTCTCGGCGATAACCCGTTCCCTCTAGTCCTTCGATGTCCTCGCTTGACAGCTCCATCTCAGTCTTCTCACAGCATTTTCCACAATTGGAACAACGCATAGGAAGCAAACTTCCCTCGCGTGCCATAACAAAAGTCAGCCAAATTATATTAAGATAGGTTTTTCCTAGATTTTAACTTAAGCACTCACAAATCAAGTGAGTAGGTGCTAGGACCAGCTGGCGTTCCGTTCATGCTAAGTATTCGTATTCAATGAGGATTTTATCCCAGTAGGACTTCTAATATTAGTTTGTGACGCAAAACCTCAACAACGTCTGCTCTCTCTACGGCACCTTCCAAAGCATCTAGTTCTCCCGACAGACTTCAACTCACATCCGATAACATTGATAGTGCTGAGTGACGATCCACCATTAGTGGAGAGGTTGAAGAGAACCAAGAGATTACAAGGAGGTAGACTTGCACACGAAGTGCGCGCGCATTGTTTTGTTATCTTTTCTTCTTCGATGTTTTCTATCGTTATTTATAATAGGCAGAAAATGCACTTCCAAGTGCTATCATGTGAGACTGAAGGTGAGATGATGCCTAGAGATCATGTTTGCGGCGCGCGCTTGACAAACTCGTAGAAACGGCTCGTGCAGAGGCAATACCAAATGACAATTATAATCGATGATGCCGGTATCGGCGACCTCCTTTTCGGTGTGGTCATAGGAGCTTTTCGCAGTAGGACTCAAGAGTTTAGATATGAAATCATAGATGTGAAGTATTTTAGATCTCAACGATTTAATCGAAAAGAGTATCTGAAACAAGCCTCAATGGTTGTTTTCAAACTCTTGGGCAAGCTCAAACTGAAGCCAGATGAACCAATACACATCTGCAAAGGTTACATCTTCGACGAGGCTGCCAAGGATTTGACAAGGAGGTATGGCGATAACCGAATTTTCAGAGTCAAAGTTACGGGGGAACCACAACATCTCACGGAAATTGCATACCTTGATGAAATCAGAAACCTAGGCTACAGTCCACTGAAGGAGAGAACTGAGAAGAGAGCAAAGAACTTCTTTCACATGATGAATTGGCTGAAGAAAAACCCAGATAAACTAAGATATGCCAAGACTGGTTGGCCACGACTATCGCGGTATCGTCTATTCAGATCATATCATCAAGTTCGATCAAAGGAATGTACAAAATAGATCGTTAAAGCCTCCTGCGGTAGTCCGACATGCCCATTATGGATACTTGCTCCAAGCACCAAACTTGTAACAGAGAACCTGCCGTCTCACCGCGCACCTAATTTTCCAATCTACAATTTCTAAAAAAGAAAAGAATTAGAAATTAGAATTCTTCTTTTGTTTAGAATTTAGAAAATTAGAAATTCTCGAGTTCTGCCAACAACGTTGCTGGGTCAGAATATTGACAATAGATAGTGCTGAATGAGGATCTACCACTAATGGAGAGGCTGAAGATAGGTTGGCCAGAGCGCAAAGACACGCACCAAAGCATTTTTAATCTCGATTCAGTCATAAGACTGATCGGTGGAGGTTGTAATGGAAATGAAAAGTGTAAAAAAATGTTTGTTCAAGGGCCTCCACAATGCAAAGTGGTAGGCGTTCTTTCTCGTTTGGTTACTTAAAATAAGGCATTTGTTGCATATTTTGGAGATAAATCTTTAAATATTGGTTATTAATTGTTTTTCATCCGAAAATGGGTAGGAAAGTGAGAAAGGTGCTGAATATTCGGCGTTTCGTCAAAGGTGTGGATGAGTCAGCTTGGGTTGAAGTATCAAACGCGGCTTACAGGGAATATGGAAGTTGGTGGAGAGGTGTCTCCATAGAGGAGATGCGCGAACGAGAGAAACGTCCGAATTTTGACTTTGAAGGACGATTTATCGCCGAGCTTGACGGAAAACCCGTCGGTGTAGTACATGCTTATGTAAGCATGCATGACAAGTTGAGCAAAGAGAAAAAAGGTTACATCGACTCTTTCTGTGTTATCCCAGCATTTCGCGGTCGCGGAGTTGAAGAACAACTTCTGGAAGCTGCCATGAACGAGCTGAGGAAACGTGGAATGACCCTGATACAAACATGGACTGGCATCAAAAGAGAAGATCGCATACAGCTTTTAGAGAAACAAGACTTCGTGTTTGCCTATAGAACCATCGACATGGAGATCAACTTAGCCGACATTCCATCCAACATAGGAGAGAATACAACGGTAGCTATCAGATCGCTTCAAAAAGATGTGGAAGAAGACATAGAAATGCTCAACTGGCTCATCAACGAATGCTTCAAAGAAGATCCTCTTCGTCGCCCCAGAACAGTTGAAGAAACCCGCCATTCCGTATTGAACCATCCGCAACTCAAAGAACAAGAAACCTTCTTTGCAGCGTTAGACCAGAAAAATGTTGGCTATGTCGGCATAGGCATAGACGAAAAATACAACATCAAGCAGAGTGCCAAAAGCGGGCGCATCAACGGAATCGGAGTGTTGAAAGCCTACAGAAGAAAGGGTATTGGAACTAGATTGATGCTGCAAGGCCTAAAGGCACTTAGAGCTAAAGAAATGACAAAAGCCATGTTAGACACGACGGACATAAACCCAACAAGAGCCATAACGTTATATGAAAAGATCGGATTCAAAGTCCTGCAAGAATACGTGACATATGAGAAACATATTACATGATGCCTGTGCGCACCGCAATTTTCCCAATGTGTTCTCACGTTACATAGAACATTAATGTCAAAAGAGTGCATG
>JAPUUO010000081.1 GCA_026967815.1 Candidatus Bathyarchaeota archaeon
GGGTTTGTCGAGCAGACTTTTTTAGAATAGTTGGAATAGGGAAGCAATATTCCTCTCTTTTAGAGTCAGCTGGAGTTAATTCAGTGACAGATCTTTCGAGAAGAAATCCCAATAAGCTCTATGAAAAGTTGATGGAAACAAACTGGGAAAAAAATCTGGTGAAGCGGACACCACCATACAATAAGGTTGAAGATTGGATAGAGAGTGCGAGAAGTCTTAGGCGTATAGTGATATACTGAACTCGCCCAGGCAATTTTCTAGACGCTTCTTATTCTATTGGGAAACATAGATGGAGGGAAAAAATGGTTTTCCGTTTTTCCTTCCTTTCTATCGTCCATTGTCGTCTGCGTTGGTCGTCGTTTGGTGTGTGTTGGGCTTAAAATTTAACCCACACACACATAAGAACCCTGTTTGAACAGCTTTCTAAGAAACAAAACGCTGATAAAGAAACCTGTTCCAGATTATCACTGTCAAGTACCCTGCTATAGATCCATTAAGAACCGCCCCAACAATTATGGCAAAGTATATTGTGGGTATCATTGGAATTATATTTAACATCGTAGTTAGGAACATAGATACTACACCAGTGATTCCAGTGGCAACAGTTAGAAGCAGAATCAATCTTTTTGATTTAACATAGTTTCCCTCATTGACTTTGAAAAGGCTAAAAAAGCCGTCAATTAATAAGCCATAAAATAAAGAGAATATCAAACTAAACGGAAAAAAACTTGTTCTTGAAATGCTCAATAGAAGACCGGTTACAAAGGTCGCATATATTGCTCCACCTTTGGCAACGAGCAATGAGGCTAATGAAAAAGAAAGAGCTTGAATACCTATAACCATTTTATCGACAGGAGATGGCAAGAAACCGTTTGAAACAAAAGCTAATGTTCCAAGTAAAGTAATAACTGTGAGCCTTTTACTATCGAATATACTGTCAATCTCCTTTGAGTTTTTTAAATTAGTCCGGTAATTCTTTTTAATTCTTTCCATAGTTTGAGCGCGTGAGTGCACGTGTATGAGTTTTGTTCGAATGTATGTGTGTAATTATGAAACCTACGTGCGCTCCAGATTAAAAATTAGTAATGTATGTGTGCTTACCATTAAAAGCACACACAGATTTACTTTTGCTAAGTATAGCGGATTATCTTAAGCGCTTGGTAAGTAGGTGCTTTGAAGGATCTTCTGGACATTAAGTTCGCTCACGTTTCGCAAGCTTTGATATAATACGTTACACTACAATTTTTTAGTTTTGTTTCTTTCGAAACGACAGAGCCTTCGGCTGATAGATACACCATGGATCTTCTGCCAGATAATCACCCTTCGATTCTGTTGGCTCATGCAGAGCACCACAAAAATCCATAAGATCACTGGTCACACCATAGGCTCTAGCACGGCATCCTCCGCATACATCACGATATTCACATAAACCACATTTTCCCTTCAGTTGGTCGAAGTCACGCAGAGCCTTGAAAACCTCTGAGTTGAACCAAACATCCCTAAAGGACCTTTCGCGGATATTCCCAAGATTGAGCGGCATGTATGGACAGGGAGTAACCTCCCCCGAAGGATAGATACGACAGTAATAAAGGCCAGCCATGCATCCTCGAACCCAACGCGACATATCAACCCCCTGTTCCTTAGCAACCCGCATAAACTGGGGGGCGCATGAAGGCTTCACATTCAGCTTATATTTTGTAGTTTTGACGAGTGTGCTCGTGATCATGTTTTCATACATTCTCGGCGTTACATCCTCGATATTAGTTCCTCTTCCTGTAGGCACTAGGAAAAACAGGTGAAAATTCTCCACGCCCAAGTCTTCCGCCAGCGACATTATGTCATCCACTTCATCGTAGTTCTGTGGACTTACTGTGCTGTTAACCTGAACCTGTATGCTGCTCTTTTTGAGGGTTTTGATAGCGTTTACAGCGTGTTCCCAGCAGCCCTTAACGCCGCGGAACTCGTCATGGCGCTCCGGTATGCTTGAGTCTAAACTAATTGCCACTGTCCCCATTCCAGCGTCTTCAAGTCTTCTTGTAATCTCGTCGTCGATGAACATCCCATTGCTTCCCATGCCCATCCTTAAACCACGGTCTGCACCATATCGAATGATTTCGTAGATATCCTCTCTAAGCAGAGGTTCGCCACCGCTCAATATCAATAAAGGTCTACTAACCTCGGTAATCTGGTGTATGAGCATCTTCGCCGCGTCGGTGCTTAACTCATCCCTCAATTTAGTCTCACTAGCGTTGATGTAGCAGTGTGAGCATTTCAGATTACACTTTAATGTTACGTTCCAAGATACAACCAAAGGAACATAGTTCTCCGCAGATGGCGCAGTAGATGCGGGGGCAAGCCTGATGCGGAACTCGCATTTTCTGTCTGTGGCCATCCTTAATGGTTGAGACACGCCTACGGGGAAGGGAATAAACTTTTCAAACATAGATTGGGCGTGCGCCTTACAGAAGCTCTTACAGAAAAGCTCGGATGTTTCAGTTTTTATGCCCAGTTCCGTTTCCAAGTAGATGTGGCTTCCATAGATTGGACAATTCAAGAATCGCATGAAGCCTCCTAAGTTCTTCATGTCCATCTTATGCTCGATGAAATGGTCGCTAAGCATCAATTTCTGCAATTTTGCTTTCGGTATTCCAACCTTTAGGCTAACGTTGAAGGCGGAGGCAACTGTTTCATCACCAAACTTCTTCTGCACTCGACCCATAGTTTGCTCAAGCCGTTCTACACCTAATTCTTCAGCTAATTTTTCCACAATCAAGAAACCCTTTATCGTCTCATATTCCTGACGCAAACGCATCTCAACGATATTCTCAGTCCATTCAAGAAACACGCTTTTGATGCTATCCTTGGCTCGGGGGTCTTTTCTGTCGAGCATATCCTCAACTTTTTTGGTTTCTTCAGTCAACCTCCTGAAGAGGCGGATCTTTTCCTCGACTCCGAGAGTTGTCTTATTCACTGCAATTACTAAATCCTTTTTTAGAGGGATGATCTTATCCAAAAGCTCTTTTACATCAGAAAGGAAATCACTGTAAAATCTCCGCAACAGAATTTCTACAGAGGGGGCATCAACTTTCAGTTCGCCAAGGATCACCCTTGATTCGGCAGCCATTTTACTTATCATGGCCATGTGATACAATAACGAGCTTTTCATGCCGGGATCGCTGTTTCTACTGGTGGAACCATGAAAGACCTCAGAGACCAGTCTTTTTGCTGTTTCAAAGTCTTCAGAAGCTATTGCTTCTAATGCGTTGTCTATCTTTTTCTTTCTTTCCTTCAGCAGAAGAGCCCATTTGTGGCAATGTGCTTCATCAAATTTCATTAAAGCCATCTTCTCCGCTAGTAATTCAACAGCATTAAAGAATTAAAAGACTAATAAGCTATCTGAGTTCTATAACATTTTCTTGCTTTTATTAGGTGATAGCCTCGAAGCTCGCGCGCGCGTGTGACTGAGAGACTGACTGTGAGTGTGACTGACCACACGCGGGTACGGGTGCATGCATGCTGCCCTTCGTCCCCTTGGAGGAAGAGGTAGACCAGCTGATCGCTGCGCTGCCAAAGAAAACCAGCACCTTCGTACAGACCATTAAGGAAACCGGAGCCAGACCTGGAGAAGTCAAGAACTGCCTCAAATGGATGGACATCAACAGAGAAAGCAGAACAATCATCATAAGGGCGCCCGAGAAATGCATGCATGCACGTCAGCACAAACCTCATAGAACGGCTTGAGCAGCTGCCGAAGAAAGGTGAAGTCGTGTTTCCAGGCACCATGAGGGTGTTCTACGTCAGCTGGGGAAGACAGAAACGACGCGTAGCCGCGAAACTCAGCAACCCCAGAATCGCGAACATAACGTTGTGCAGCCTACGCCACCTGAAAGGCACAATGGAATACAACCGCACCAGGGACATCCTCCACGTCAAAAGGATCTTGGGCCATCAGACCATCAACACCACCCTCATATACATAGACCTTGAACACGCCATCTTCAGAACCAAAAACGACCAGTTCACCGTCAGAGTAGCCGAGACGGTTGAGGAAGCCTGCCAGCTGATCGAGGTGGGCTTTGAATACGTCACCGGAGACTACGTGGACGGCGGCAAAATCTTCAGAAAGCGAAAGTGAGCCTCAAAAGCTGACAGTTCCGTTAAAAAACATAGCTGAAACATCTGTCTCTGTTAGCAAGTTTGTTAAAGGCATGCGCCTAATAATCTCTCCAATCTCCCTAGACAACTCACGCGTATGGTCGTATTCGTCACATGAAAGGTGAATATTTACGTCGACGAGTCTCATAGGCACCCTTGATTTTTCACTTTTAATACGTGAAAGTTTCACTTGAGGCTAAAAGCATTTCTCTTAGTTGATTTCGGTCACGAGTCTTTTCAAAGATTCTTCTACGCGTTGGATATGCCTTAGGGTTTCCTCTGAACCTTCAAACCTCTCCATTGTCTCTTGACACTGTCTCAGAACATCCTCAAACGCCCTTCGGTAACGAATTCTCTCCAACCACTCACCACTTTTCGCTTCCTTAAAGTGCTTAAAAGAGCAGCGCCGCAACGAACAAAAACATCTTGAACAGACCTCAGTGAAAGTAAAAGTGTCAATAAGATCTACGACGATTCTCTTATTTGAATCGAAAGCCATTACGAACGGTCTTGCGAGTGAAAAATGTAAGACTTTTTAAGTTAATATCTACAAAACGTAGTTCGTGAATACGATGGAAGATACAGTTAAGGACAAGGTGGAAAAAGCTCTTAAAGAATTGAGACCTCAGCTGCAAGCTGACGGTGGAGACATAGAACTTGTGGAAGTGGAGAATGGCATTGTGAAAGTGAAAATGAAGGGAGCATGCGCTGGCTGTCCGATGTCAACTATGACTCTTCAATGGGGCGTCGAAAACTTTCTCAAGAAAAAGATACCGGGAATAGTTAAGGTTGAGGCAGTTCAGTAACTAATCTAATCGGTGAAACCTTTGACCTGCTATTTTAGACATCTCCGCGATTTTTTCGATAAAGCTGGAATCAAAGTCACCGACGAAAACAAGAGACAGATCGACCGGGTTATTCACGAAACAATGGGTGTAAAGTACAAGAACTGTTCGGCTACATGGAAAGAAGTGAAAAAGCGCATAGCTGAAGACGAAGAAACTTTCATTTCTCAGCTCAAGAAAGCACTAAGCTAAAAACTACTCAATAACCAGAATCTAGTTCTCACTAATGTGGAGGCCAAAACATGAAGATCAAAATTAACAAAACCGTCCTAGAGCTGACGCAAGGCGATATAACCGACTTAGACACTGACGCCATAGTCAACGCTGCGAACGCCGCCCTACAACTCGGCGGCGGAGTAGCTGGAGCCATTAGAAGAAAAGGCGGACCAAAAATTCAAGAAGAATGCAACAAGATAGGAGGAACCCTTGTGGGCGGAGCAGTCATAACAACCGGAGGAAACCTCAAGGCGAAATACGTGATCCACGCCGTTGGTCCAAGACACCGCGAAGAACACGAAGATGAAAAACTTAAGGACGCCACCTTAAACTCCCTAATTCTCGCCGACAAAAACAATCTGAAAAGCATAGCGTTTCCAGCTATAAGCACAGGAATATTCGGGTTTCCAAAAGACCGATGCGCCACAATAATGCTTTCAACCACAGTAGCGTATCTAGAAGGCCCCACTAAACTGGAAAAAGTGGTCTACTGCCTCTACGACCAGAACACCGTCGAAATCTTCAAACGCGCTCTCCAATCTCTAATGCATAAACGTTAGTCCAAGAAAAAGGCTGAAACATGTTAGTCGATACTCACGCTCATCTTCAATGGGCGAGCTTTAGCAAAGACCGAGAAAAGGTGATAAGTCGAGCCAGAAAAGTCGACGTGAAATGCGTAGTGAACATCGGATTTGACTTGGATGGCAGCAGAGAAGCCATTGAAATGGCTGAAAAGCATGAGGGTCTTTACGCAACCGTAGGAATCCATCCCCATAACGCTAGTCGGTTGAACGAAAGCGTTATAGATAAACTACGGACACTTTCTGAAAATCCACAGGTTGTAGCCGTCGGGGAGATTGGACTAGACTATTATCGAAACCTATCTCCTAGGGAAGCTCAGAAAAAAGCCTTCGAAGCTCAACTATTTCTGGCTGAAGAGTTAGGGTTACCCGTTGTAATCCACGACAGAGAAGCGCATGCCGACACTCTTGAAATGCTGTCAAAATTCAAAGGCAAAATAACCGGCGTAATGCACTGTTTCTCAGGAAGTAGAGAAATGGTTGAACAATGTATCAAGTTTGATTTTTATATATCCTTCGCAGGTCCCGTTACATTCCCAAACTCCCACAAGCTGCATGAAATTGCCAAAGGCATAGACTTGGACAAGATTCTTCTCGAAACTGACAGCCCCTGGTTGGCGCCCCAGGAAATGAGAGGAAAACGAAATGAACCAGCCTTCCTACTTTTCATAGCTAAAAAGATTGCAAAGCTTAAAGGAATTTCTGTGGACGAACTGGCAGAAGCAACCACAGAAAACGCTAAAGAAATCTTTCGATTGCCCTAAATTTGTAGATGATCCCCCACACTGAACATTTGAAATCTACAAACCGAAAACATTATTGAAAAGGAAAAAGCGAGAATTTGAGGTTTAAACTAGAATGAAAGACTTAAATAGTGGCTTAAAGAAAAAAGGAGGCTACGAGGGGGTTATATGATAAATCCTGAATTGGCTGTAGCTCC
>JAPUUO010000082.1:0-3806 GCA_026967815.1 Candidatus Bathyarchaeota archaeon
AAAATTGAGGCTTGCAACCCGCGTCTCTGGAGTAGCTCCATCAACAAGAAACGGAGCATCGCTTTGGTCCGAAACAAACATGACGTATTTTTCCATTGCTTTGGGATAATTTGCCATAACATCAAGAAAATGGGGAACGCCCGTTTTTTCAGCTAGTTCTTCAGCCTTTCTAATCCATTTCAACACTGATTTTTCATCGAAGCTTCCTTTCTCGTGGTCAGTTACTTCAGGCATTCCCTTATAGAAGACGTTGCCAATCAAAAGAGTCGGCAGTTCTCCAGGCTGACCGCCAACTTTGATGTCGCCAATTTCAAAGGTTTTTTGTTTGACCGTAAACTTTAGCAAATTGGCCACCTTGAGGAAAGGTTCTTACACCCCAGTGGAGTGGCAGAGCTCTTGATATTTTTACCGCTCTAGTTTCCATAGTGCATTCATTGCGTTTCATGCGACTTAAGAAAGTTGACTACGAACGCGCTGAACCCCGTGTTTCCAACGAGAGCAGCCATGAGAACGCTCATTACGGTTATTTCCATCCAAGCTTTAACGGTTATGGAAACAAGAAGAGGAAGGTTAAGCCAACCGAAGAAATAGGGCACGAGCACGAGGAAGAAGAAGACCGTGAACAGGAATTCTGGGATGTATCCAGCCAAGACGACGGGAATTGTTAGCAACCCGGAATGAGTTTTATCATTTATCTTAAAGAGCTTGAAGAAAGCACCAACGGCGAGCCCTGTTAACGCTTTTCCGAGTGGTAAGCCGATTAATCCGAGCCACGAAAGCCATCCTAAGGGGCCGAAATGAATGCCTGCAACAAACCCGCCTGCAAATCCGACTAAGCAGCCAACTAGGGGACCACCAAAAATTGCCGCAATAAATGTGGCTATGTGTGACAGGTCAAAACCAACCTGTCCAACTCGTGTAAGTCCGATCGGAATGAACGATAATACGTTGCCCAAGGCAGCCATCATAACTATGAACGTTATTAGTTTGGAGTTCATTGGTCAAGCCTCTTATGGCTTTAAACCTCTGCAAATTTAACCTATTTAAGAGTAACTACTTAGAAACAAGTAATCTGCATGAGGCTTTCTATTATTATAATTCAAATGCTACTCAGCAGAAAATTAAATAGCAATTTTGTGGTTACTCAAGGTAGTGTACAGGTATGTCTTCAAGTGTCAAAATACCCCTTCTTGACCTGAGAAAATGGCTACAAAGCGAAACCGAGCCAATTATCAAACCGTTACGAGACAAGGGGGAAAAACTGCTGGACGAAATCAAAGATAGGCTGGATGATGTCCAAGAGAACGGAGATCGCCTCTTCACCAAAAGCGACAAGGAAGTGCAAAAGGGCAGCGCGAAAACGTATCGCTGTGCCAAAGCAGCCAACAAGATGAGCAAAAACATTTCGGACATAATCAATCGAATTGCAGTTCCAGACAACGTCTCCATTGAGAACATTCAATCGTTGGCCGAGGATTTGGAGAAATCATTTGCAGCGATCGAACAGGAAAGAAGAACGTGGTATCGGCGGATTTCGCCCTATTTCATTCTTGATCGCAGAAGACTTGATATCTCGATAAAAAGAACTGAAGATTCAATTCGGGAACTTCGCAGCTTTCTGCTATCGGAGTACGTTGACGTGGAAACCGCTAAGAACCTTTCAGACGATATTGACAAGCTTTCTCAACTGCTAGAAAACGCTGAGAAAAGACAAAGATTGATAAACAAAATAGAAACACGCCTAAATCTCCACGAAGAGAAAATACGCAAGGAAAACCAGAAAATCGGTTTGATCACAGATAAGACTGAACTTGACGAACTTGCAGAACTGGAGCAACGAATTATAGAATTAGGAGCAAAAGTCAAGCATAGCCTGCGTCACTTGCGAAAACCTTTCTACAAGATGCAGAGTCTTGCTCTACGTTCACAAGTTGCCCTTCCGCCTGATGAAGTCCGAAAGCTCAAGCAGTATATGAATAATCCTTTTGAGGCACTCGTTAGCGAAGAATATGGGCATCCCGTGCTGAAAAGAATCCTGCAAAAGCTTGACGACACAATGGTTCGCGGCAAACTGAAGCTAAAGACCACTAGATTTAGAAAGGCTCAGAAACAAATGGATGGCATACTAAGAAAGAACTCATTATTCAATCTGCATCGGGACTGTCTGGCAGTCGTTTCAAGAAAAAGACAGCTCTCCGCGTCACAAACAGTCACAGCTACGCAAAAAGAAGTGGATCAACTTCAAACAGTGCTTCAAAAACTGCAAACCCAGAAAGAATCCCTTGAATCAAGAAGAAGGGTTCTCAAAGAAGAGCACCAAAGAATATTGAAAAAGATTGAAAGCCAGAAAAATGAATTGGAGAAATCTATTTTGGAGTTAGTTGACAAAACGGTTCAAGTAGTTCTTACGAAGGCCAATAAAGCCAATGCGAATATTTGACAACATTGAAGCAGCATTGATATATACATGTTAAAGATTTGGAACCTTTAAGAAGAGTTAGATGCCTTTCGTTTCTTCTTTGAAAGCTTAACTAACAAATTCAGAGCGTTTTTCGCATCTTCGACCGGTCTCGTTTTGATTAATCCTGCTTTCTCAGCGTCTTCGAATAATTCTCTGCCTGCCTCAGTGCGGATTATGGTCAGAGTCCAGCCGCCTAGCCCTAAGCCGCCCGTGGATATATCAGCAAGTTCAGCTGAGAAATCTGGGCATGGCAAACAGCTTTTACGCGTGTATTGTTTTGCTTCAACTAAAGGAATCGTTTTGACATCGCCAGAATTTGTAGTAACAATGATTTTCCCTTTGATGTTTATCTTCTTGACATCGTGCAGATTGATGCCCAGTGTTTGTTGAATCTGTTTTTCCATCAACCCCTCATAAGTGAAGCTTTCAGTACACATGAGTCCAATAGCGATTTTGATTCTGTCAGAGTATCTTCGCAACTTTGCTGCTTCCATCTTGCGAATGGCTTGAATCTGACACGGGGTGCCTACGAAAGCCAAACTCTTCCTCTTTTGCTTTAAAGCTTCTTGAATTGCAAGCAGGTTCGGAGAGTAAGTATAGCGTGTGCCAGCACACTTCAAAACCTCCTTTGGAGTTGTTGCCAACACAGGCACTGGATAGAAAGGCTTGTCCAGACTCACTCCAGATAGAAGAGCTCCATCAACTATTCCCTTCTTCAGGGCAAATGCAACTAGGGTTGTAACAACTCCCCCGTCTTGACCAATCGGTGTCACGTCTTTATCGGTTGTTTGAGCAAGAATGAGACGTTGATAAATGCCGAAGTCTTCACTTGGCTCTCTGTTTCTTTCAAACACAAGTTTCTCTAAATCTGACTGCGACCATTCAAGTCGAGGACACGCCCTGGGACAAATTCCACAGATTTCACATTCTTTCACCAGTCTCGGTCTTTGCTCATGATATTCTAAACAACCGAAGGGACAAACAAGAACACAAGCACCGCAACCCACACATTTTTCTGTCAAAACAACTCTATCTAGAAGAGTTTCCTCAAAACTCGATTTGGGAAAGCTCATGGTTCTATCCGTCCTTCTTCAGACTCTTCATCTTCGAGTTTATGAAGACGCTTTAACTCACTCAAAGCGTATAAATCTACCCATTTGCACGCGCATTTTCTTGTGAAAACTCTGGTTGCTAATCATGTAAAAATCCTTTGTTCTTGTTTCCAACGGTGAAGCCTTAATTACAGTGGATATTCATAAAACTCTCCTGAAAATTCAGGAAAAGGTTCACAAGTTAAAACTGGTGCAAAAATGAGGCTTGTTCAAAACCTAGAAAACCTCGTTAA
>JAPUUO010000082.1:3906-6634 GCA_026967815.1 Candidatus Bathyarchaeota archaeon
AAGTTAAAACTGGTGCAAAAATGAGGCTTGTTCAAAACCTAGAAAACCTCGTTAAGGAAGCAATGGGGGTCAATTTCGAAGAATTTCTGAGACTTGTTGACACAGTAGTAGAGCTGCAGGCAAACGAACACGGTCATGTTGGAAGTGCTCAAATCACTGGCAGACTTGTCAACCTGATGCCAAAAGGTGAAGCAGTTGTTATCGGAGACATCCATGGAGACCTAGAAAGCCTTTTCCACATATTGAAAGCAACCGATTTCATAGAAAAGGTTCAAATCGGCGAATGTTCTCACCTGATTTTTCTCGGGGACTACGGAGACCGTGGCATCCACTCGCCAGAGGTCTACTACGTTGTGTTAAAGCTCAAAGAAGCTTTCCCGAAAAACGTCATTTTAATGCGGGGTAACCATGAAGGTCCAGACGACATTTTGGCCTACCCTCATGACTTGTCAAATCATTTATACATCAAGTTTGGCGAAAACTCAAATACTGCTTATGATAGTTTACACAAGCTTTTCAATAATCTGCATAACGCCGTTCTTGTAAAAGGAACATGTATCTTATTGCATGGTGGCGTGCCAACTCAAGCCAAAACTGTAAACGATGTAGCTTATGCTCATGAAAAGCATCCACATGAAACCCATCTTGAAGAGATTCTTTGGAATGACCCATGGGAAGGTCTAACTGGAACTCATCCTTCGCCAAGAGGCGCGGGGAAACTTTTCGGAGAAAATGAAACGGACAGATTTTTAGAGATGCTTAACGTGAAAGCATTGATTCGGGGACATGAACCAAGTCAAGAAGGTTTCAAGATCAATCATAACGGAAAAATCCTGACATTGTTTTCAAGGATAGGACCCCCATACTTCAATGAACATGGGGCTTATTTGCAGCTGGATCTAGACTATACGGTGGAGAAAGCGTTTCAGCTTAATCAATTTATCCGATTGTTTTGACGAAGGTTCGTCCGTCTGAATGGGTTCGTTGATCACTACAGAGCCAACGGGTACGATGGGTAAATCAGACTCGTATACTTCAGATTCCTCAATAACGTGTGTCCGGTTGCTGTAAAAACGGAAGAAGAAACAGTAATTTGGATTGCCTTTGCAGTAATGGGTAACATCGAAGTCGTCTAGTTCTCCATCTAGGCCCTGGTCTATCATTTGTCTGCATATTTTCTGGAAAGGATCATTGAGGAGGTGGGAACACTCCATTCTTAAGCCTCTTGTATTTTTGTTGGACAGTTTTTTAGTTGCACGTATATACAATATGTCCGCAATCGGACATACAAGTATACTATGCCACCTAAGGCATATAAGCGTTTCTGAATACTTACGAAACCCTAAAGCATCGACACAACATGTATTACCCAGAATTTACGTAGCAGAATGTAATCAAGAATCCTCTGTAGTTGTTAATGGTCTCTCAAAGGAGAAGAAATTTAACCCAATTGTGCATCTTACCAACGTAGCATGGGTTAATACCAAAGGGGATTCAAGAGAATGGCGAAAATTCCAAAGATGGGTTTGATCACAAGAAATGAAAGCGGTTGGTGCTCCACACAACTCCTTCAAGCGATGGAGAAACATGGCATAACCCCTATCTGCTTCACTTTTTCCCAGCTTGTTGCCCGGATTAAATTAAAACCCGAAGCTTCAGTTTCCGAAACAAAAATCCTTTCTGATCTAGACGCTCTAATAATTCGTCCAATTGGGCGAGGCTCCCTCGAGGAGATCATCTTTAGAATGGACCTTCTTCACAGGCTTCAACGTTTAGGGATGTTAATCATTAATCCACCCTTGTCAATTGAACGCTCAGTTGACAAGTATTGTACGCTGGCACTTCTAGAAGAAAGCGGCTTGCCCGTTCCCAAGACCATTGTAACCGAAAACCACGAAGAAGCGTTGAAGGCTTTTCACGAGTTAGGCAGCGACATAGTGATGAAGCCGTTGTTCGGGTCGAGGGGGATAGGCTCCACAAGAATTTCTGACTCAGAAATCGCTGCAAGAATTTTTAGAACCGTATCTTTTCACCATGGAGTTCTTTACTTGCAAGAATTCATTCCCCACGGAGTTTCGGATGTGCGCGCATTCGTTATAGGCGATCATGTTATAGCTGCTATGCACAGAGTTGCAGAAACATGGAAAACCAACGTAAGCTTAGGTGCAAGACCGATGCCGCTCAAACTAAGTAATGAACTAGAAGAATTAGCAGTTAAAGCAGCTAAGGTCATTGGATGTAAAGTGGCTGGGGTCGACATTCTAGAAAGCCCCGATGGCCCAGTTATTGTTGAACTTAACAGTCAGCCTGGGTGGCGCGGGCTGCAAACGGTTACATCCATAGATATCGCGGAAGAAATTGTCAAACACGTTCTGTCGGAGTTGAAATCCTAAATGAACACTATAAGAAAAGTGGAAATTTCCCGCATAGACGTAAAAGCGCAACGGTTCGAACAAAAAACTGACTATGTAGCTGAAGAAACCCCGCTTCACATTTTCTTGAACCAAACACACTATGTAACCATCCTATGCCTACCTACATTATTGGAAGAATTGGCGATTGGAAACCTTCTCTCAGAAGGAGTAATAAAAACAACAAAAGAAATACAAGAAATACGTCTAAAAAAGGGCGGAAAATGCCAAATAAGGCTAAAACCATCTGTGAACGTTGAAAAACGCATTTCCATTTCACAACCCTTTGCTCGACTTGTTGTTTCAGCCTGCGGCTC
>JAPUUO010000083.1 GCA_026967815.1 Candidatus Bathyarchaeota archaeon
AGTACTCGGCGTATTCCTTGGTGTTGCCGCCGGTGCAGAAGGCCCGGTCGCCCACACCGGTGAAGACGATCGCCACGACGCTGCGATCCATCGAGGCCTTCTTCATACCGGCGATGACCCCCTTCACCATCTCGGTGGTGTAAGAGTTGTACTGCCGGGGGTTGTTCAGCCACACCCAGGCCGAGTACAACCCCTCGACGGGATTGCCCTCCGGGTCAACGATGGGCTTCTTCTCATACATCACGCACGGGGGTTCGGTGCCGAAGAACTCGTCCCCGCCCACATCGTGATCCTTCAATTCGTGATCTCTTGGTAGCCACTCAAGTGCCATTCTGTTCCTCCTTTCTCTTTACCCTTTCTGACGATCGTTCTTTTTTCTTCAGGAATAGGAGGCGGGACAGGCCCGCCGGTAATCTTCGTCACCGCACCAAATTTGGTGGGGCAAGCTTCAAAGCAAGTTCCGCATTTTATGCATTTCTCTTGATCAATGACGTGGACCTGGTTCTTGGCACTTATAATCGCCTCTACAGGGCATCTCTTAGCGCAAATCATACAGGCCTGGCACTTTTCCGGGTCGATATAGTACGAGATGACTTCGCTGAATAACCTGTCTATTTCGTCTTTGGTGAAAAGCTTGTCATAATCTTCCGGGTTCACAAGATGTGACGCCAGCTTCTCATTTTTCACCACCTTAATGTATGGGACTAACTTTCTAATTTCTGCAAGTTTGGACTTTAATTCATTTTGGTCTATTCCTTCAACTTTGCCAAGCGGTCCTAACTCCTTCACCTTGTTGCCAAATTCACTCATCACTTCGGCAAAAAGGATTCCTTCAGCCGAAGACATAAATTCGATCCTTAACCTTTCTGGGTTCAGGCCTATGTGTTCCATTATTTTTCTACAGAGGAGCACCATGTTGAGTGCATCGTAATTTCCATGAGTAATATAATTACATTCATTAAGACGGCAACCACCAATAAACACCCCATCCATTCCATTTGAGAAAGCCCGGAGTACAAATTCCAGGTCGACTCTACCGGAACACATGACGCGTATGAGCCTCGTTTCAGTTGTATATTGAAGTCTGGAAACTCCAGACATGTCAGCAGCGCCGTATGCTCACCAATGGCATACAAAACCTAGGATTCTTGGTTTGAATCTAGGTGCTGTACTCATTCGTTCTCACCTCTTCGTAATTCCTCGATTGTCTCGGTGCCTAACGCCGAGTTAACCTGCCGCGTCCGCGCGGCAGGTTGAACGACTGGTCATGCGTTCTTCTCCACCGAATACGTTGTCTGCACGAATCCAAAATCAAACGCTGTCGTGCGCACGTGAGTCAATCTAATGTCATTCTCCTGCGAGCCATAAAGTGGTATCCCGGCTCCAAGAATAACCGGGATCACCGTCACTGTGATCTCATCAACTAATCCCTCGGAAAGGAACCCCTGGATTGTGATTCCGCCATCGACGTATATGTGTTCTACCCCTTCACCCGAGAGCCGTTCGTAAAGCTCTCGCGGCGATTCCGATGAATGGGTGACGGCATCCGGCAAGCTGGGCGGAAAAGAAATCGAGTTACGGCTCAGCACGACTACAGGTGTCTGACCATAAGGCCATTGGCCGAAGAACATCACTTGCTCATAGGTCTTTCGTCCCATGACCAGTGTATCGACTGACTCCAAGAACGCCTGGAAGCCGCAGTCCTCACCCTCCGGGACGGTAGCGTTAGCTTCATTAAACCAGTCGAGCGCACCGTCTTCCCTGGCGATAAATCCATCCAGGCTGGTTGCGATGAATACGGATACTTTCGTTCTCATCTTCGCCCTTCCCACTCCTTAGTCTCAAGTCTGACGTCCATAGTCTCACTGTCTGAATCACAGTAGACTTTTACGCGGCTTCAGCCACCGCGTCAATTTGAGCTAAGATCTCTTCATCGCTAAAGTGCTTCAGTTGAATTGCCCCTGTGGGACACTTTGCGTTACAGAGACCATCTCCTTTACAGAGAACAGGATTCACGACAGCCTTCTTGCCCTGTCGGGTCTCACGAAACTCTATGGCACCATACGTACAGGCTGAGATACATGCCCCACATCCCATACACTCTTTCTCATCCACCTCGCAAACAGAGCCGGAAGCAATGACGGTATCATGTGAGAGAAGCGTTAAGACCCGGCCTGCAGCTCCATAGGCCTGGTTAATCGCTTCAGATATTAACTTGGGATAGTGAGCGATTCCGCAAAGATAAACGCCGTCTGCAGCAAACTCAACCGGTCTTAATTTGACATGGGCTTCCTGGAAGAAACCATCCGCGCCCAAAGCTACCTTAAATAATCGGGATACTTCCTTGCTTCCTGCGGAGGGAATAATGGCAGCAGCCAAAGCTACGACATCGGCATCTATTTCAACCTTCATACCTAAGATATCATCTGGGGCGGTCACCTTTAGAACAGGCCGACCCTCCTCCGACTCACCCGCTTTCACCTCTGGTTTGTCTTGCGGTTCATAGCGGATGAACTTTACATCTTTATCTGCCGCTTCCAGGTAATAATCCTCACTAAACCCATAAGTTCTCATATCCCGAAAGAGAATGTAGATATCCATCTCGGGGTTGATCTCTTTTAATTTCAATGCGTTCTTGATCGACTCGCTACAACATATCCTGCTACAGTAATTTCTGTCTTCATTTCTGCAGCCTACGCATTGGATCATCACGAGACTTTCTGCATTGATCACCTTTTCGTTTCCTTTGTTGATCTGCTCCTCCAACTCAAGGTGGGTCATGACCCTGCCATCTTCTCCATAAAGGTATTCGGTAGGTTTATATAAATCAGCACCTACAGCGATGACGGTTGCGCCATGTTTTATCTCTGTGACCCCTCTTTCAGACTTCACGCTGGTTACGAAATTCCCAACATAACCGGCAGCCCCTGTGACGGTCGCATCCGTATATACATGGATTAAGGGGTTCTGATAGACCTTGTGCACAAGATCACGCAAGTAAGCCTGAACATCCAGCCCTTCTAGGGTGTGATAAATTCCTCTTGCTGTCCCCCCTAAATCCCTTTCCCTTTCCACCAGATGGACCTCATGCCCCTGGTTGGCTACGGAGAGAGCACAGGTCATGCCGGCTATCCCTCCACCAACCACTAACGCCGCCTTATTGACAGGCAGATCAATTTCCTGTAATGGCGCCAAATGGCAAGCGCGGGCGACCGACATCCGGATGATATCCTTTGCCTTCTCGGTGGCCTCTCCCTTTTCTTTAGGGTGGACCCAGGAGCAATGTTCTCTAATATTCGCCATTTCGTAGTAATATTGATTCAGTCCCGCCTCCCGAACGGTGTCCCGGAATAGCGGTTCAAGGGTCCTGGGGGAGCAGGCAGCGACAATGACGCGATTGAGCCCTTTTTCCTTTGTCATGTCTGTTATTTCTTTGGCACAATTCGTAGCACATGAAAACAGCTGTTCCTGAGCGTAGACCACATTGGGTAAGGTTCTGCAATACTCAACTGTTTCAGGAACATTGACTATTCTTCCGATATTCGCCCCACAATGACACACAAAGACTCCTATCCTTGGCTCCTCTTTGGAGACGTCCCTTTCCGGCGGATAGACCCTTTCTTTGGCCAGCTTCCCTCGCCGGTAGTCAAGGAGTTCACCACATTGGGAGCCAGCTCCGCTGGCGCTAAAAACCGACTCGGGAATATCTGTAGGGCACTGGAAAGCTCCGCTTACAAAGATCCCAGGCCTGGTCGTCTCCATCGGATTGACAGGATTGACCTTACAGAAATCGTGAGGATTGAGTTCAATGCCGAATTTTCTTGCCAGGCCCTTTGCATCAGCAGGAGGGTTCAATCCAACGGATAATACCACCATATCGAATTCTTCCTCTTTCACTCCATCGTCGGGTGTAGAATACCGTATGGTGACATTCTTGCTTTCCGGGATCTCTCTTCCTATGGATACATAGCTTCTTATGAATCGAATCCCTGGAAGTCCCTCTGCCCTTTCGTAGAATCGCTCAAAATCCTTCCCAAAGGAACGAATATCGTTATGGAATATCGTACACTCTGCCTCTGCGTCATGCTCTTTTGTCAAAATGACCTGTTTCTGGGTATACGTGCAGCATACGGCTGAACAATAGCTGTTACCGCTCGGTGGGTTGACCTGTCTGGAACCGACGCATTGGATCCAGGCGATTCTATGGGGATGCTTCTTGTCGGAAGCACGCAGGATTTCACCCTCGTACGGCCCAGTGCTGCACATCAGCCGTTCATAGTCCATACTGGTGACCACATTCTGCATCCTTCCGTAACCATACTCGTGCCCTACCTTAGGGTCAAATGGCTCATGGCCAGGAGACAGAATGATCGCCGCCACTTTTATCTCTATCTTCTCCGGCGTCTGACTGAAGTCGATAGCCTGATTCTCACAGACACCTTCGCAAATACGACACTTCTTCTCTTTCAGGTATAGACAGCTTTCATCGATGTAAGTGATCAGGGGAATGGCTTGAGCGAAGTAGATATGGATGGCCCTATTCTTCGATATTTCCTGATTGAACTGATCAGGGTATTGGACCGGGCAGTATTCTACACAGGTCGTACAACCCCTGCATTTGTCCTCCAGAATATACCTGGGCTTCTTGGTCAGAGTTACCTTGAAGTCTCCTGCTTCGCCATTTACACTGTCAACGTCAGTATAGGTCAGGACTTCTATGTTGGGATGCCGGCCGACCTCGACCAGTTTGGGCGCAAGTATTCAGATGGAGCAGTCATTGGTGGGAAAGGTCTTGTCAAGCTGGGCCATATGGCCGCCAATGGCAGGTGCCTTGTCCACCAGATAGACCTTAAAACCCGAAGCGGCAAGATCAAGAGAGGCTTGGACCCCGCTGATCCCTCCACCGACAACCATTACATCACCAAAATGACTGCCTGCGAAGCTTCTACAAGGTTGTTGAATGTTTTCGTTTAGCAGTAGTTCTTTTTCCACTTTCCATCACCTCATCAGAGTTCTTCAGTACCTAAATCACTTCCTGGAGAATCTCCGTGATGTCCTTAATATGTATGACCTCACTATCCTTCAGGGTTAACCTGCTATCCTCGAATTGGGTGATGCAATACGGGCAGGAAGTTGCCAGCACCTCAGCCCCAACCCCGATCGCTTGTTCCAGTCTGAGGTTGGAGAATCTTTCAGACATTGGAGTTTCAAACCAGATCCTGCCTCCTCCCATTCCGCAGCAGAGACTATCTTCTCGCGACTCAGCCATCTCACTCAGTTCCAAACCGGGTATCTTTTTCAAGACCTCTCGAGGTTCGTCATAGATGCCATTATGTCGACCCAGGTAACATGGGTCATGATAAGTCACTTTCTTCTCATACTCCTTGGTGAGTTCAAGTCTCCCCTCGTTAATCAGCTGGAATAAATACTGGGAGATATGAACCACCTCAAAGTTCACCTTAAATTCAGGATACTCGTTCTTGAAGGTGTGGTAGCAATGAGGGGAAGAGAGAAGGATTTTCTTTACCCCGTTTTCGATAAAAGTCTTGATGTTTTCCCTGGCGAGGCGTTTGAATAATGCCTCATTGCCAGCTTTGCGGATGCTTTCTCCGCAGCAGTTTTCCTTGACACCCAGTATCCCAAAATCCACCCCTGCCTTATTGAGGATATTGGCCGTGGCTTGAGCTACCTTCTTTAGTCTTGGGTCATAGCTGGGATAGCAACCAGGGAAATATAAAACTTCCGTCCCCTCTGTGAAGGCTTTGACAGACAGACCTTCTGCCCAATCCCCCCTGGTTTTTCGATCTTCACCGAAGGGATTACCTTGAGCAGGAAGACCTGCGTTTACGGCGCGTACAGGACGGACAGAGGGAGGAAAAATACCATATCCCGTGGCCATCCTGCGCAGGGATACCATGACCTCTATTATCTTCACGTCCCTGGGGCATCGCTGAGGGCACCTCCCGCAGGTCGTACAACGCCAAATCTCTTCTGTCTCGCTCAAACCGAATGTAGCCTCTCGGATTAGCTTGCGCATGCTGAAAGTGGCCACCCTATTCCAAGGGCACACCGTGTCGCATATTCCGCATTGATAGCAGAATTTGACGGCGTCTCCACCGTTCGCTTTTACCTCATCTATGATCTCTTTGAAGGGGGCTAGGGGTACAATCTCCATTATCTGTTTCAATCCTCCTCTTTCGCCTCAATGTTCTAGCCCTTCTTTGACACTCGGACAACGGCATCTATTACCTTCTGCAATCCATATTTGTCTACCATTGACTCCAACCCTATCTCCATGTCCTCCAGCTTCACTTCTTCTTCTACTTCCTCTTCCCTTTCTTCATAAGTCAGGGCATCATTTAAGCACCACTGAACACACAAGGGCTTTTCTTGTGGCGGATCGTCTTCACACATATCGCATTTGAGGGGAAGACCGGAATCGGGTTCTTTGAACTCGTCCCTGGACGGGCAGGAAGCTCTGCAGAAGGCACACTCCTCGTATTCCTTTCCATCAATTGTGTATTTGTCTCTGCCGGCACATTCGGCTGGAGCATAATCTCCCGCGTATACAGGAACATATATGTCTGTAAGGGGTTCACGAATCACCCGA
>JAPUUO010000084.1 GCA_026967815.1 Candidatus Bathyarchaeota archaeon
CCGCGGGGGTGGCTCTGATTTTGGTTGGTTTTCCCAGTAGTCTCTCGACCAACCCCATTTTTTCGAGTTTCGGCAATATTCTGTAGACGTCTTCGCGCCGCACTTTCGACACTTTTGAAATCTGGCCGACTGAAGCTAACCTCAGTCTAGCGGCGGCCAAATACACCTTTGCCTGGTTACCCGTGAGACCGAAGTCTGTTAATATCTCAACATTCTTTTCAGAAGATGGGCGCGCGTCCAAAAAGTTCCCTCAATCTGGACTAACTGTTTAAAATCACATTCGCAAGACTTAAAACTTTTTGCTTCCAAATCGTAAGATTGCGCGTGAAGTATAAGGCCTGTGTCTAAGTTGAAGAGACAAGGAATCGTGATCGTGGTCAAAATTTTAGTAGGGCTTTCTTGGAGATCATCAGTCAGAGTTACAAGCAAAGCGGAAATCGCCCGTATCGAGGTGAAAAGCTGTACTTGAAGATATGCACGAGCAAACCAAGGTTAAGAAAGCCGCGATAGTAGTCTTTATCGGCCCAACGTAAGAGGCAGAAAATAAAAGCAGTGAGGAAGTTGAAGCTGAAATACGAAACGCACTTGAGGAAGCCTCGCGAGGATACCACGGATGGTTGTGGAGAACGTTATCATTGTTGAAGAATGAATGTAGGAATCTGCGATAGCTCCGATTACTCCGGCCACGAAGGTGGGGGTTTAGACCAGCCGTCGTTTGCTCCGAAGATCGCACCCCCCTTCTTCACCGCACAGTATCTCCTAACTCTTCCCACTCAACCTGAGAGGCAACAGAATCCGTTTTTCTTACTAACATCTCAGTTGAAAAGATCTTAGCGCTTGCTATCCTTGTCAACGCAAGAGGAAGAGTTCCAATAACAACTATAACCAGTCCAATGAGCATTCCATGGAATAGTCTTTGAGGAGCTGGGGCAATAGGATTAGGAAGACCCCCGCTACATTATCGACGAATTTCTGATGTTTCTCCTTGGGCCATTCTGAGTATGCTTGCAAGACTTCCTTCATGTCAGATCGGTTAACTTCTTCTGGAACCTGTGTTCCTGCCTTCACACTTGCAATCTGAATATTTTGCCTCACTTGTGGAGGAGCCTCTACCAATGCGTTGGTTCGTGTTCTTATAAATTCTTTCTTTTTCTCTGGGTCTAGTTTGTGAACTGCGAGTATCATAGCCTTTACAGATTCAACTCTCTGCTTTTCAGGTTGGGCAGCAATCACTTTAAGACGATCTAGAATCATCTTTTTCCGCAGGTCTTCGGGGAAATCAGCGAGAATCCATATTATCTCATCAACATCTGTTTTTTCGGCCACAACTTCCCCCTCTTCTCAGAAAGTATATTGCAGTCCAAGGATGTGTCGCGTTCATAATAAATTCTTGTACGAACAAATGTTACAAACAAGTCTTATGCAGTTTCAACAATAGTCCACGCATTTAAGTAATCATGAGCAGTACTTGGATGAATGTAAACATTTGAGATAATTATAAATAGTATTTGCGTCCACGTTAAAGAAGGATGTGATTTTGTGAAATCAAGATTGACCTTGGCTCAGTTTCTCAAGGGGAAAACTAAGCATGTTACGGACAGCTGGAAGAAGAACATCAGCGAGATGGGCGGTAGCACCTTCGACTTGATGACCGTCGGTCAATTCGATGAAGAGGCCCGGTCTTTCGTGACCGAATTCGTGAAGGCCATCAGCTCAGAGAACTACGAGGACCTCACCCGGCCGGAGTATGAAAAGCTGCTAAAAATGCTTCGGGAAATCAGCGCCAACAGGGCTGAGCTAGGATTCTCTCCCACGGAGACCGCTTCCTTCGTCTTAACTTTCAAGAAAACGTTAAACGAATACTTAGAGCAACAATTTAAGGAGCCCAAGAAGCTTGCTGCTCAAGTTATGATTGTTGGGGGCCTCATCGACAAACTGGCCATGTACACCTTCGAAAGCTTCGCAGCAACTCGAGAAAAAATAATAAAAGAACAGGCAGCGGCCCTCGAGTTCACAAATCCCATGATTATGGTCTGGGAAAACCTAATCGCCTTCCCCCTACAAGGAATTCTCGACACGTTTCGCATGACAAAGTTAACTACAGAAATGCTGAACGCCATACGGAGACACGATGCAAGGGTCGTCCTCATAGACTTGACGGCCATACCTGCCATGGACACAGCTACGGCTAATCGTCTCATACAAGCGATTGAGGCAGCCAGGCTGATGGGCTCAGAGGCCATCATCACAGGGATAAGTCCAGAAGTCGCGTCTATCATCGTAAAGCTGGGGATTGAATTAAAAGCCTACACACTTCGAGAACTCAGGGAGGGCATTAAACACGCCTTCAGAATCTTGAAGTTGAAGGTGACAGAAGAATAATCCTAAGGCACGCGCGGGAGTGATGACTCTTGGAAGAGGCCGGTAGAGCATCTTTCATAAAGATTGAGGAGTTCCTCTTGGCAACTCCTCAGGAAGCAATGCGCGACCTGGCAGCCGTCCGGTTTAGAGACGATGTTCTCCGAAGAGTTAAGGAGAGCAGAGTCAACGGTCTTATCTTAGACCTAAGCGGGATCGACGTCGTGGACAGCTTCATGGGACGGACCATCGGCGAAATCACCAATTCAGCAGCCCTTCTAGGCGTAAAAGTCGTGGTAATCGGCTTAAGGCCAGAGGTGGCAATTACAATGGTAGAAATGGGGGTCTCAATCGGACAAGTTCACCCATTCCTTAACCTTGATTTAGCCTTAAAGTTCCTCCGTGACCAAAGGAGCCGCTAATCGAATTGTCCGAAGAAGAGTTGCTAGATGTCGAAATAAAAGAAGATTTCGACATCGTTAAAGCGCGGGCGAGGGCCAGGGCTGTGGCTGCGACGCTTGGCTTCGAATTAGTCGATCAAACGCGCATCGCAACAGCGGTTTCCGAGATAGCTAGAAACGCCTTGGTTCACGGCGGCGGTGGAAAAATGACCCTTCGCGCCATCAACCGGAAAAAGGGCTTAGAAATAGTGATCGTTGACAAAGGACCAGGCATCCCGGACATAAACCAAGCTGTGAAAGATGGCTATTCTACAGCTGGTGGCCTCGGCCTAGGCTTAGGAGGCGCCAAGAGGCTGATGGATGAGCTTCGCATCGAGTCGAGTAGCGTAGGGACCAAGGTCACTATGAGGAAATGGCTCCTAGGCGAGCTTCGGAGGTGATATAAGTGAGACTGGGGGTTGCCTCTAGACCAGTGAAGAATCTTGTAACCAATGGCGACGCTTACCTCTTCGTGGAATGGAACGGGCAGACCCTGATGGCGGTCATTGATGGGCTTGGCCACGGTGGTGAAGCATACATGGCCTCACAAAAGGCTCGGGAATACGTGGAAGACCACGCCGCCGAAGACGTCGAGGAGATCATCAGGGGCTGCGACAGGCATATTAGAAAGACGAGGGGGGTGTCTATTGGACTCGTTCGAATCGACAGGAATACTAGCCGGTTCTTCTGCTGCGGCGTCGGAAACGTAGAGACGCGGATCCTGAATAAACGACCCAGACATCCCATGTCAACCGCTGGCATCGTGGGGTATAATGTGAGAAAGGTCCGTAAATTCGATTACCCTTACAACGCTGCGAGCGTCGTAATAATCCACTCCGACGGCGTATCAATTAGATTCGATCCCTCCAAGTATCCTTACCTTCGACGAGAACCGCAACGAGTAGCCGAGCAGATAATTAATCAGTGTGGCAAGGAGACAGACGACGCCACCATATTAATCGCAGTGGAGAAATAGTGATGGCGATCAGGGAAAAATACATAGAGAAACTCGTTGAACTCTTCAGGGCATACATGAAAAGCGGAAAATCATTGGACACTTTCGAGGAGGTCAGGTACCAAGCATCTCAACTCGGTAAGAAACTCCTAGAAGAGAAGGTACCTCTCGACTGGATCATAGGGCTGTACATCGAAGCCGTCAGAAGACTCAAACGTGAAGCCCGAAAAGAAGAAGCCCTTGACCTTGCTAGCTGCGGAAACCTATTACTGGAAATGGTGATGGCCTACAGCATAAATTTCCTTAGAAACGTGGAAATCAGAGAACGGCTTCGGGAGTCCCAGGAGAGGTTTAGGCGTATTGCTGAGAGGAGCTTCGACGCATTATTCACATTGGATCTCTCGAGTCGTATCACCTACGCTTCTCCCGCAGCTGAGAGGATCGGACGTCGCAGGCTCAAGGATATTACAGGGAAACCTTTCCATTCCTTTGTACATGAATCGGATATGCCCAAGACGATCCAAGCCTTATCTAAAGTACTGAAGGGCGAAACCATTGATGCCCTAGAGATAAAACTGCTTAGGGGAGACGGCTCCTTGGTCAACGTTGAGGTCAACGCCTCCCCCATAATCAGGGATGAAGAGGTGATTGGAGTCGAGGGCATCTTCAGAGACATCACAGAAAGAAAGAAATTGGAGCGGCTTAGGCGTAATCTGCGCCGCGCACGCGGAGGAAAGAATCCAGGGACGTTCCATACGAGCACGGCTTTCTTGAACTTGTAGTTCTCTTTTTCAATAATTCTCGAAAACGGAGATCTAGAATAACGTCGTCGAGGTCCTAACAAAATTGATCAATACGGACGTTAACACGATTTCCGATGAGCACGCATTGGGCAATAGAAAAGCGTAAGATTTATGATGCAACTAGCGCAGGTTTATTTCTCCCAAGATTCGGTTTGCTTCGTTCGCTATCTTTGTGGCTAACTCTTTGGGGTTCATCGAGTATATTACTTTGATGCCATATAGGTCGGGTAGCATAGATTCTTCTTTGTAAAAGGGTTTAGTTGAAGCTAGAATCTGCAAGGCAGGCTTTACATCCATGGCTTTAGCGTTAAGCTTTGCTAGCGTGCCTAATGCGTCTTCCTCAACTAACAGGTCTAAAACAAGAGGCCCAATAGGTTGTTCTCGGTGTTTTGCGACCAGGCTGAACAGACTTTTTGTCCCCATTTCGCTGGTTATTTGTCCGGGAACATCTACAATCCAGCCTGATTCCTGTAGATATTTCTTGGCGAGTTTTAGGCCTTCTGTAAGCTTGTGTTTGGTAGCAAGCTTCTGAAGGACTTTTTGGGCGGGAACACCATCAATCCAGTTTCCTTCGAATACTTGTATCATAGTTTGAATCTGAGGCTTTAAGTTGGACCAAGTGGAATATCCAAGGATCTTCGGGTGCGTAATGTTTATCAGCACTTCCCTTCTATCCACAATCAATAGTTGAAGGTCTGGTGCTCTTGCGTTGTGCCTTACTTGGGCACATTTTGAGAGTTGGTTTATGTTTGAAAAGCTGTCTAACTGAACCCGTGTTAGAAGCTTTATCCTGGCGCCTCGGTTTGATGCTGCCTGTAAGTCTGTGATAGCTAACGGAATTCCCTCTAGTTGTTTGAGCGTCATGATGATGACTTCTTCGTCACTCGATTCTACCATATTCCTAAAGGTTTCGTTATATTCCTCTCGGGTTCCTATTACCCTCATCTCTTCAGGAGCTTTACCCGCCTTTACAGCATTTAAGACTTCTCTGGCGTCTATTGCCACCCCCCACAGAGAGTCAAAAAATGTTTTCATGGCCTGTACGTAGTTGCGGGCATTAGTCCACAGGCCTGTGTCTTTTTGAGTACTCATGCTCATAGAGTCATCCATAGCGAAGGTGCTTAGAACTTCGGTGTCGTCAACGATAACAAACCTTATACTCGCTGGCAGGGCAACATGGCGGGCCTCAGCAAAGTCAAAGTAATTCTCCAATGTTTCTGGCTTGTGGTGGTTTATTTGGGTAAGTATCCTTTTGTCCAATTGGTCCAAGCTCTTTAACTTGTCGTCTATGCCATAGTACGACAAACGTTGAAGATCATTTCTTGTGGTCATTATGTCGATCTTTGCTTTGGCTCTTTTAAACATCTGAAGTAGAAATTCATATATTTGCTTCCGACCCTGGAGGATGCGAAACCTTGGCTCCTCCATAGCCTCAACCGTACTTTGGATGTCCCTCCAATATTGTATAATCTCCTTTCTGTTTTTTTCCATTCCTAGAATCTTCAATTTCTCTCCTTCTATAAGCTGGTTAATCACCTTCTCCACTGGGACGGCTACGAACCTTACGGGGCGTCCAACAATGGCCTCCACCGCACCTCTTTCCCCCAAGGCCTTCAGTATTCTATAAGCTTTCATCCTGTTGATCCCAAGTTTACGAGCAAGGTCACCGGCCCTACAAGCCCCTGCCCTTAGGAGGAAGAAGTAGGCTTCCGCCTCATCCCGGGTTAGGCCGAAGCTCAAAAGTCCTTTAATCACCTTTTCCTTAGTCAACTCTTATCCGATATTGTATTCAGCAATTCCTTTTTATAATTTTGCACAAACAAATGTTACAAAAAATCACAGCAGTCCCCAATCCATGCATGCATGCGCAAAACGAGAAGCCTGTTGCT
>JAPUUO010000085.1 GCA_026967815.1 Candidatus Bathyarchaeota archaeon
TATCAAATGAGTTGAAGAGCTCGGCTAGCTTGCGAGCATCTTCCTTCTGGAACTCGATGATCCTGGGTCCATCTGTGGCTGAACCGTCCATCTTTTGGGCTTCCCTTTTCAGCTATCTACAAGCCTAGTTAAAAAGAGACAAGTGTCATATAAACTTTGAAAAAACTTCGCTCTCCTGATCCCCATCGATAAGTCCGAGAATTTCATCATACTTTTCGCGCGTGCTCGATGGGTGCTTTGAGAACACCTTTTGAAAGGTACGAAAGTGCATACTATAAATATCATGCATGTAATATCTCATTTGAAAAGCAGTTTCTGCGGAAATAGGAGGAACCTTCACGATGGGCGTTGAAAATCTCGACAAAATCTTCAATCCCCGCAGAATAGCCGTCATTGGAGCAAGTAACAGAGAGAACTCTCTCGGAGCTAAACTGCTTCGGAATATGATTGGCGTAGGATACAATGGAGTTGTTTATCCAGTCAACCCTTTTAGACCAACCGTGCAAGGCATAACCGCCTACCCGAACATCAAGAAAATCCCGCGACAAGTAGAACTCGCGATCATAGCAACTCCAGCGCACACCGTTCCGCAAATAATCGAAGAGTGTGGAGCCTCTGGAGTTTCGGCAGCAATTATTGTCTCAGCAGGTTTTAAAGAAGCTGGAGAAGAAGGAAAGGCTCTTGAAAAAGAGATTCTTGAACACAAAAACCGTTACAACATGCGCATCATTGGACCTAACAGTCTTGGAGTAATGCGTCCAAGAATCAAGCTCAACGCCACTTTTACGAAAAAGACAGCGAGTCCTGGGAAAATAGCATTCATCTCGCAGAGTGCGGCGCTATGCGCTTCAGTGTTGGACTGGGCTTCAGAAGCCCACGTTGGATTTAGTGCTTTGGTTTCAGTAGGTTCAATGCTCGATGTTGATTTCGGAGATTTAATCGATTACTTTGGCACCGATATTCAAACATCAAGCATTGTGCTTTATCTTGAATCTATTAAGAATGCTAGGAAATTTCTGAGTGCGGCGAGGGGATTTGCCAGAGCTAAACCAATCGTAGTGGTGAAAGCAGGGCGATTCCGCGAAAGTGCAAAGGCGGCGTTGTCCCATACTGGTGCTTTGTGTGGGGAGGACGCTGTTTATGACGCAGCTTTCAGACGCTCCGGAGTCGTTCGTGTTGAAGCGATAAATGATCTTTTTAACTGTGCAGAATCGTTGGCGATGCAACCGAACCCGAAAGGTTCCAATCTAACCATAATCACCAATGCTGGTGGACCTGGGATTATGGCTACTGATTTCCTTATCGCTAAGGGTGGAGAGCTTTCGACATTGAGTAGTGAAACAATTCGTTCATTGAAGAGTGCCTTACCTTCCTATTGTAGCATCTTGAATCCTATAGACATCTTAGAGGAAGCCACTGTGGATAGGTTCAAAAAGGTGATTGAAATCTGTTTCAAGGATCCTAATAGCAACGGCTTCTTGATCATATACACTCCTCAAGGAGTAGCCGATCCTGTTGAAACTGCAAAGATGATTGTGGAGCTTTCTAGGAAAAACAGGAGGACCACCCTTACGTCGTTTATGGGAGAGGACGATTGCTGGAAGGCGAGGAGAATCCTACGGAAGAACGGTATCCCAGCGTTCACCACACCTGAGCAAGCCGTTTCCACTTTCATGTACATGCATAGTTACGCTGAGAACTTAGAGCTCCTCTATGAGACTCCAGAAGAGTTTTCTGTAGGATTGCCTGACCCGACATCTCTTAAAGAGGTTTTAAGAATGGCATTCGGAAAAGGTCAGGAAGTTTTAAATCCGATTGAGAGCTTGCATTTCCTTAAGACATACAGTATCCCGACGATCAAGACTCTAGTTGCCAGAGACACGAAAGAAGCTGTAGCTGCAGCCTCTAGACTAGGATACCCCGTTGCTCTCAAAGTTTTGTCACCACAGATAACTCATAAGTCTAAGGCCGAAGGAGTTGTTCTAAATGTGTGGTCACCCGAACAAGTTAAAGCAAGTTTTAGGAACTTGGCTGAAAGAGTTGAAAAGTGCAGACCCGAAGCAGAATTCGAGGGTGTCATCATTCAGCCTATGATCCAGAAAAAGAAGTGCGAAATCTTGATCGGTTCTAAGAAAGACCCTCATTTCGGTTCTGTCATGGTATTTGGCGCTGGAGGGAGTGCTGCTGAGTTATTAAAAGATACAAGCATAGGATTTCCACCGCTAAATCAAGTGCTTGCGAGGCGGCTTATGGAGAAAACTGCCATTTTCAAAATCTTGGAGTCAATGGAGCATTCTGTTAGCGCCAAACTTGAAGAAATCTTAGTGAAGTCTTCTCAGCTAGTGATACATTTTCCTGAGATTAAAGAAATGGACATAAATCCGGTCATAGCTAACGAACGCGATGCGGTCGCTGTAGACGCCCGAATAGTAATAGACAAAGAAAGAATTGCTCAAAAAACTCCGCCTGATGAACACATAGTAATTGCTCCATACCCCAACAAATACATCACTCGTCGAAAATTGAACGATGGCACATCCGTTGTTCTGCGTCCCATCAAGCCTGAAGATGAAGCTCTTCTCTCTGAGCTGTTTCAATCCTTGTCGGAAGAAACGATGCGGTTCCGGTTCTTTCAAGTAATCAAAGATCTGCCCCACGAATCTCTGGTCAGGTATTGCAACGTAGATTATGACCGAGAAATTGCCATAGTTGCAGAGATGAAAAAAGGCAAGAGAAAAATCATTGGTGCTACACGGCTCATCTTGGAGCCTAGTCAAAAATGTGGGGAGTTTGCTGTTGTGGTTGGAGACCATTGGCAAAGACTTGGACTTGGGTCGAAGCTTGTTGACTACATCATTGAGATTGGTAAAGATATGGGGTTGGAAACAATTGCCGGTGATGTTCTGTCGAGGAACTTCAAGATGATTCGTTTGTGCACTAAAAAGGGTTTCAAGCTGGAGCCTGTTGACGAAGATACTATAAAAGCGGCATTGAAACTATCCTAGATTTCTGCTCGGTTCTTTTTCTCTCAGCTCAGTGAGTTTTCGCCTCTCTTGCTGGATTCGCAATATGGAACGAACGCTTGTCTGTGTACTCAATTGTGAAAATTGATTCGCACAATGTCATTTACAGGAATTATGGAACGATTCGCTCTGAAAATAGAATGGACAAAAATAGATAAATGGGTGATTTATGCTTTATAGCCGACCTCTTCTTTCAGTTGTTGAACTGACTCTGGGTTCATAAGAGTTGTAGTGTCGCCGACAGGTTGGTTTCTTACCAAGGACTTCAAGATTCTCCGCATGATTTTTCCGCTTCGGGTTTTAGGCAGTTCATGCGAAAATATTATTTTATCGGGTCTAGCGGTTGGTCCTATCGTAGCGTCAACGTGCTTTATCAGTTCTTTTTTGAGTTGATCTGAATGCTCGGCTTCTCTTTTGAGTGTAACAAAGGCTATGGGAACCTCGCCTTTAATATCGTGCGGAGATGCTACCACTGCGCATTCCACTACTGCCTCGTGGCTTGTTATAGCGTTTTCCAGTTCTGCCGTTGATAGTCTGTGACCTGCAACTTTCATCACGTCGTCAACTCTACCGGTTAATCGAATGTTTTCAAACTCATCCCATCTTCTTGCTCCGTCGCTTGTGTAGTAGTATTTTTCGCCGTACACTCTAAAGTACTCCTTGTATCGTTCCGGATTTTTCCAGATGTTTCTAAGCATTCCTGGCGCAAAAGGACTTGTCTGAACTAAGTATCCACCTTCGCCAACAGGTACAGATTTTCCAATTTCGTCGAGAACGTCATGACTTGTGCCTGGGAAGCTTCTGCCAGCAACCGTTGGGATAAACGGACCTATACCTGGTAGAGCGTTGATGAGAGTTCCACCAGTTTCCGTTTGCCACCAAGTGTCGATTACCGGGCATCTTCCACCGCCAATCTTATTGAAATACCATAACCACGCCTCTTCATTAATCGGCTCACCTACTGTGCCCAGTATTCGAATACTGTTGAGGTTGTGCTTTCCAGGCCAATCTTCACCCCATTGCATAAACATTCTTATCGCTGTAGGAGCGGTGTAGAAAACTGTTACACCATACTTCTCCACTATGCTCCACCACCTGTCTTGTTGAGGGTAGTTTGGAGCACCTTCATACTCGAGCATCGTGGCGCCGACTAGAAGGGGACCATAGCAGCCGTAGGTGTGACCTGTAATCCAGCCGATATCGGCGGTACACCAGAAGACATCTTCTTCATGAAGGTCGAAGTTCCATTTTGTTGTCCAATATGCTTGTACCGCGTATCCACCAGTGTGGTGTTCAACTCCTTTTGGCTTGCCTGTTGTGCCGCTTGTGTAGAGAATGAATATTGGATCTTCGCTGTCTCTGGGTTCGGGTTCGCAGTAGTTGTCTGCGTTTTTCAGTAGTTCATGCCACCAATAGTCTCTGCCTTCAACCATGTTTACGTCCAGTCCGACTCGCTTCACAACTACAACCTTTTTTATGGGTGTGCCTTCTACTCCTTTGTCCGCTTCAGTCTTCAAGTTTATTTGTTTTCCCCGTCTGTAGTATCCATCTGATGTTACGAGAACCTTGGCCTCTGCATCTATCATTCTTTCTTGCAGTGATTTGCCGCTGAAGGCAGAAAAGACCACGCTGTGTATGGCTCCGATGCGGGTGCAGGCTAACATGACAATTTGCACTTCAGGGATCATGGGCAAGTATATTCCAACTCTGTCACCCTTTTTTACACCGAGACTCTTCAGCACGTTAGCGAACTTGTTGACTTCACGGTATAAGTCGAAGTATGTGAGCACTCTTTCTTTCTCATTTGGTGGTTCGGGCACCCATATTATCGCAGCTTTGTTTCTTCTCCAAGTTTCGATGTGCCGGTCTAAAGCGTTGAAGGAAATGTTCAGTTTTCCGTTAAGAAACCACTTGTAGTAGGGTGGTTTCCATTGGTATGTTTCGTCCCATTCCTTGAACCACTCAAGTCCCTCACGGGCAAGCTTTGCCCAGAAAGCCGCAGGGTCTTTGGAAGCTTCTGTGTAGATCGATTCATCCTTCACCCAAGCCTTCTTCTTGAGTTCATCGGATGGCCAGAATACGTTGTTATTCTGTGTATCTCTCCTAACCCACATAACCGGTTTAAACATGGCATCAACCACTTTGTTAGAGTCGTATTGGGAAATGTGAAACGCGATATAAGCTTTATGTTCTGAACATGTAAATGTCGCAAATGACTTCGTCTGTGAACTGAAAGATGGAGAAGCAGGAGTATGCTTGCTATGCGTTGTCACTATTCCTAGCTAGTTGCACATAAAGGTAAGACGGTTTTTCCGTAAACTTCGTTTAAGACTTCTGCTAAAGCTGTGTAGACCGCGCTTAACCCGCAGACTATTCCCTCGTATCCGGCGACTAAACCCAGGTCGGTATTTCCCGTTAGTTCCTTTGCGGTTAAGAGAAAGAAAAGCACTGCTAGACTCAGGAATACGAACTGAAGGGCACGGTTTGTTTTCAGCGTTCCAAAGAACATTACGAACGTGAACAGTCCCCACATGAAAAAGTATGCTGCCATGGCTGTGGAATCAGCTGCTTGAAGAGGAGAAGTTGTTATGGCGTCGAATATCTTGAGCCTTGGAAGCACAAGCAAAACCACTAGAGACCACCAGAACAGGCCATAAGAGCTGAATGCCGTTGTGCCGAATGTGTTCCCCTTCTTGTATTCCATTATGCCTGCGAATACCTGTGCAAGTCCTCCATAAGCCAAGCCCATCGCTAGAATCATGCTGTTTAAAGAGTAGAAGCCAGCATTATGGAGATTCAGCAGTACTGTTGTAATTCCGAAACCCAAGAGTCCAAGAGGAGCGGGATTTGCCAATTTTTCGTTCATTTTTTTCCCTTCTGGAATTCGTGTGAAGAACTCATCACGTGTGTTCTTAATGTATAAAACCTTTTCTGAAGACTTTGCTGGCGCGTTACTTCTTTTTCACTTGCCTAAGAATAGTCTTCAGCTGTTCGTCGTCAATGGCGCCTACTTCATAAAGCCTTTTTGCTGCTTCACTTGCTGTTAGCAAATAATGTAGGCTAATGTTGTCTTCAGAGAGTCTTTGTTTTCCACTTTCTTCTCTGTCAAGCAACACCAAAGCGTGGTTTACTACTCCTCCTTCAGCACGAATGGCTTGAGCAGCCTTTCTTATCGAACCACCGGTTGTTATCAAGTCGTCAACAAGCAAGACACGATCGCCAGGCATGATTAGACCCTCGATTCTGCGTTCTCTTCCATGCAATCGAGTGAGTTGTCGAATGTAGAGGAAAGG
>JAPUUO010000005.1:0-3414 GCA_026967815.1 Candidatus Bathyarchaeota archaeon
AAAACTATCGTAGCCATATCAGCTGCAGCATCGGATATTTTGTCGGTAGCTCTAGCTACTTTGGTAACTCCAACAAGAGACTCAGCGTCTTTACCATCTCTAGCGGCTACCATGACATTCATGCTTAAAAGATAAGTTAACGTGTCTATGTGACTCTCCATTTCCATCACTTCTTGAGCAAGCTCTGGACTGTCAAAAAGCGTTGCCGAATAGGCTAGGTCAATCATTAATTCAGAGAGATCCTTCATCTCGATGAGAAGCTCTCTCGCCCCAACTGGTTTATACTCAACCTTTTTGACGCGAACCATACGGTGAAAACTCCCAAGGGAAAGCCCTTGTTTGCTTCAACTAGCATAAATACTTCACACAAATATGTCTTATCCCATTTGAGTCTGAAGCCGTTGGAAGATTACGGAAACAATTTTATAAATGGACATCAAAAGAAACAGTTGATAGGTGGAAAGGTTGCGGGATCCGCCACAAGGCGATCAGAATGACTCAACTTCGGAAAATGGTCAAGGAAAGCTTGTTTTCAGAAGTGCTCTCCATAAGTGGCGGAACTTTAGCAGGCCTTTTTCTAGTTAGCGGTGCAATGCAGAATCTTTTGGAAAACTTTTCTGGCTTATTAATTATGGTTCCTGGTTTCTTGGGGCTTAGAGGTAACATTTTAGGTGCTGTAAGCGCTCGTGTCGGAACTGGACTGCATACGGGTTTGATAGAGCCGAAAATCACATTAAAAGGAGACGCCGCCATGAATTTTGTTGCTTCTCTTTTGCTCAGCGCGTTTGTTAATACGTTAATTGGTGTGCTAGCTTTTCTTGTAAGTCTCATTTTGAGCATGGATGCCGTCTTGTGGAAACTCATGGTTGTGGGAGCATTAAGTGGCGCACTGGCTTCAGCGATAGTTGGACCATTCACTATTGTACTCACAATCCTAGTTTTTAAAAAAGGAATAGATCCAGACAGCGTTATGGGACCTCTTGTTACAAGCGTCGGCGACATCACAGCAGTGATTTGCCTATTTATTGCAGCCGTGTTGGTGGGATAGCAATGCGGAAAGGGGCATTTAAGAGAATTATGAGAGAGAGCATCCCTGCACTTATAGTAGCAGCTCTAATTCACATCCTAGCAGGCACAACAATGCAACTCAGGGGAATCGAAGCATGGTTAGAGATTCCAATTTTTCTGATGTTGGTACCATCCCTTAGTGAACTTGGAAACGACGCGGCTTGCATTCTTTCTTCGAGGATCACGACACTCATGGCTCTAGGTGTTATCAAACCAAAAGTTGAAAGGAACAAAGCCTTGGAGACGAACATTATTGCAATTATAACGATCGGCGTTCTTTCGTCATTTTACATGGGAATGATAAACTTCGCTGTAGCCGACAAAGCTAGCTTAGAACCTGTCACAATACTTTCTTTCTTGGCAGTCAATGTTATTGCTGTTACCGTCCTTACTCTTCTCGTTTGTGTTGTTGCAATCGGTGTAGCCTTCATAGCTTGGCGTAGAGGACTTGACCCAGACAATGTAACAATTCCGATAAGCACAAGCATCTCTGATTTACTAGCCATCTTCTCTTTACTTATCGCAATTCGAATGGTCGGACTTGTCTAACCTAAAGAGAAAAACAGATAGTGCTCATTTTTCCTTTTCAACTTCTCGAATAACATCCTCAACTATGTTGAGCCCAGCATCAATCAGCTCAGTTGTGATGTTCAACGGAGGCGCCAAACGAAGTGTAGACGCGCCGCTTGTGATTATGGCTACACCACGCTTCCAACATCGCAACATAATTTCTTTAGCCTCTTTGCTGCCGTGCTTCCTAGTTCGCTTATCAGTTACGACCTCGGCTCCTATCATCAAACCTTTGCCCCTAACATCGCCCAAAATCTCGCTTTTTTCCTTTAGCTCTTCAAGCCGTTTAAGAGCATGATTGCCCTGCTTAATTGCGTTTTCGAGAAGCCTTTCCTCTTTGATTACGTCAATTACAGCCAATGCGGCAGCACATGAAACCGGGTTTCCACCAAAAGTTGTAGCGTGAGAGCCGCCCTCCCAATCCATGAGCCTAGCTCGCGCTACAATCGCGCTGAGAGGTAAGCCCGACGCAATGGCTTTGGCGATACAGACTATGTCGGGTTCCACTTTCCAATGCTCGATTGCAAACCATTTCCCGGTTCGACCCATTCCAGCTTGTATTTCATCGTCTATTAGCAGTAAGCCGTACTTGTCTGCTAGTTTTTTGAGGCGCTGGAAGTATTCTGGTGGGGGAACCACGTAACCCCCTTCGCCTTGAATTGGCTCAAACAATATGCCAGCGATTTCTTCAGACGGCGCATACTTCTGCAAAACTTGCTCATCAATAAAATCAACACACCAATAGTCGCAATCCGGCAGGGCTAGCCTGAAAGGACAGCGATAACAATAAGGGTAAGGCACATGAATCACTCCTGGAAGCAAAGGAAAGAAGTGTCTCCTCTGCACGGGTTTACTTGCCGTAAAAGAAAGAGCTCCTAGGGTGCGACCGTGAAAGGCTCCTATAAAAGCGATAAAACGATGTTTTCGTGTATGCCATTTTGAAAGCTTAACTGCAGCTTCAACAGCTTCCGCTCCGCTGTTTCCAAAGAAAACTTTCTTTTCAGAGCGCCCTGGAGTAATTTCGCCCAGTTTTACAGCTAAGTCAACAACTTTAGAATAATAGAAGTCAGTGTTAGAATAATGAAGGAATTTGTCGGATTGCTGTTTTATTGCTTGGACAACTTTGGGATGGTTGTGCCCCACATTTAGGCATAAGAGGCCTGAATTGAAGTCTATGTATTCGTTCCCATCCACATCCTTTACTATGCAACCCTTGCCAGACTCGATAGCAAGTGGGTAGAATCGGACATAAGAGGGTGAAATTGAGGCTTCGTCTTTTCTGACAAGCTCTCTCGCTTTTGGACCCGGTGGACGGACAACAATTTTAGGATAATCACTCATAGGTTTCACCTCAAGGAGATAAATCTTTTTGGAGCTTCTCCTTTTAAGGATATTCCCTACTGTCTAATCTAAAGAAAAATAAGCAAAGCGAAAGCCTGTGGTAGAAGCTCTAGCTATTCTGCTCTTGTTTGCCCGCTTGTAAAACTCACTTGGATTCAGCTTTAGCTACGGTTATTTCAATCGTTGAAACGTTGGATGCCCGTCCTTCTCTTGTCATCACTTCAGTGCCGATATTTATTCGCTTGACCCCTAAGCCTTTAAGAAAGGCTCGGCGAAGAAGTTCAACAGTATCTACTGCTCTGCTCATAGATCGCCCCCTCGCTTTAATGCACACTTCTTCTGCTCCTGTGTTAAAGGACGTGAGACAAGCAACCACGTAGTTCATCACTGGTTTCCTTCCGATGAAGACTATGCTTTCGCCTGCTTTTCTAGGTG
>JAPUUO010000005.1:3514-31749 GCA_026967815.1 Candidatus Bathyarchaeota archaeon
TTCATCACTGGTTTCCTTCCGATGAAGACTATGCTTTCGCCTGCTTTTCTAGGTGGTTTTCCGGGTGCTTCAGCTGCTTTTGGGGGCGCCTTAGCTTCTTCAGCTGCTTTAACTTTTTTGGGTTTCTCGGCTTTTGCTTGTTCTTTTTTAGACAAATTTCTTCCTCCTCAAAGTTTACATTGAAGTTGCTTACTACTACACAGGTTGTAGCTTCTTATACTTTTCCCATGACCTGTCAACCCACTTTTGAAGCACTTCGACATCTTCACTGGTCATGTGTCGGAAACGTCCCTGCCCCTTTAGATACTCTTCGATTGGCTTGCGTCTGGATTTATCCAACAAACGCGCACTCGGACCATTGAATTTCAATTCTCCATATTCGACCTCGAATAGAGTCCACATGCCTGTTTGAACCGCCAATCGTCCCGTTTCTATAGTTTTTTCGGTGGGAAATCTCCAACCTGGTGGACAGGGCGTCAGTATTTGAATGTATTTAGGCCCCTTTATCTCCTTAGCTTTCCTCAGCTTTGAAACCAGGTCGAGAGGATACGATATACAAGCTGTCGCAACGTAGGGGATATCATGCGCCGCCATGATCAAGGGAACATTTTTTTTGTGTTGCTTTTTTCCTGTCGGTGTCGTGGTTGTCCAAGCTCCATATGGCGTAGAGCCGCTTCGCTGGATGCCTGTGTTCATGTAGCTCTCGTTGTCATAACAGACGTATATGAAGTTAGTTCCACGTTCAACGGCGCCCGACAACGCTTGGATGCCTATGTCTGCAGTGCCGCCATCGCCAGCCCAAGCAAGCACAGTCACATCTTTCACACCTCTTTTTTCATATGCTGCAACCACTCCGGAGGCTGCCGCTGCTGCCGCTTCAAACGCTATGTTGAGACAGGGAGATGCAAACGCCGTGTTGGGGAATGGACTGTGAATCACAGATGCACAGCAGGCAGGAACCACGAAAACTGTACGTGGGCCAAGTGCCTTATAGGCTAGCCTTATTGCTATTGAAAGACCGCATCCGGCACACGTAGCATTACCGGGCAGAAAATATTCTTCACGATGTAGTTCTTTCAGCTTTACCATGTCTTTCACTTCCTCAAGCCGACCCATCTAACCTCCTTTTCCACTCTGCCCAGCTTAAGGTCCTTCAATGATTTACGGGCAATTTCTTCTATGACAGGGTAAGTTACGTCTCTTCCTCCCAAGCCGGCTATGTAACCTGCCATCAATGGTGTTTCCTTTTTTTCGTACAGTGATGCTTTAGTCTCCGTGAAAAGTGGTCCTTCCATCCCGTAGGAGATATGGCGGTCGATCACTGTCAGCATGCGAGGCTTTTCTGCAAGGTTTCGAATCTGTTCCTTTGGAAATGGTCTGAAGACGCGTACCCTAACTACACCCACTTTGCGTCCACGGTTTCGCAGTCGGTCAACTGCTGTTTTAGCTTCACTTCCAATGGTTCCCATTGATAGCAACAGAAGGTCTGCGTCTTCACATCTGTAACATTCCAAGTGCCCGCCATATTCACGACCAAATCTCTTGCCGTAGTCTCTATCGATTTCTGGTATCAGCTTTACAGCGTTCTCCAAGGCCTCATGCATGAAGTAGCGAAACTCCATGTACCATTCGGGATAGATTAGGCTGCCGTGAGTGACTGGATTGCTCACATCTAGTGTCCAAGAGGGATTGTACGACGGTAGGAATTCGTCGATTTCACTCTGATCTGGTATTTCTACGGGCATGGATGTGTGAGAGAGGATGAATCCTTCGTGGCAGATCATTGCTGGCATCGCAACACGTTTGTCCTCGCATAGCTTGTAGGCTTGGATAATCGTGTCGAAGATCTCTTGATTATCCGCACAATAGAACTGGAGCCAGCCAGTGTCTCTTTGTGACAGAGAATCACTGAAGTCTGCCCAAATGTTCCAGCCTGGTCCCATAGCACGGTTTACCACCGACATGATGATTGGAAGGCGAGCTGCGGCTGCCCATTGAAGCATTTCGTGCATGAGCGCCAACCCATGTGCTGATGTAGCTGTGAAGGTACGGGCTCCAGCCGCGGCTGCCCCAATGCATGCTGACATAGCGCTGTGCTCTGATTCAACTCTTATGTACTTAGCGTTCATCTCTCCTTTTTCAACAAACTCTGCGATCTGTTCAACTACGGGCGATTGAGGAGTTATAGGGTAAGCGGCAATCACTTCGGCTCTGGCGGCTCTACATGCGTAGCCTGCTATGTGGTTTCCTGTGTCCATGATCGTCTGAGGCATTAGACTTCTCTCTCCATCTTTATCGCGTCGACGGGGCATTCATTGACGCATACTCCACATCCTTTGCAATACTTGAAGTCAACTTTCGGCATATCTTCTTCATCTCGTTCAATACAACCCTCTGGACAGTATATCCAGCATAACAGGCACCCAGTGCATCGGGGCATGTCGAAAACGGGACGAAATGTTCGCCAAAAACCAGTCTCCCCCGCGCTACCAGTCTTTGGACGCGAAAGGGGTGTAGGTGGTAAGTCCTTCATGGTTTTTGGTTCTCTACTCATATAGGTTCGCCAACCTTCACTAGCCTTGTATAGGCTCTTGTCGCTGCCTCAGCGTTCTTCTCCCCAACAGATCCAGACCATTGCTTGCATATAGTTTCCCTCACGCTCTCCAGTTTGACTTCGCCAGTTGCCTTAGCGAAAGCACCCATCATTGTGGTGTTAACAACCGGAAGCCCGGCAACTAAGAGCCCCAGTTCAAGAGCTATTCCAGTAGCATCGACAGTTGCCACACGATGCCCCTTGATACTGACCTCCTCAGGCCGTTTTGTCGTGTTCATTATAACCATACCGTCTTCTTTAAGCCCATCCGTGACTGCCACAACCTTCAGAAGCTTAAAATCAAAAACCATCACATAATCCGGATTGTAGACTCGGCTGCGTATGGGATTGGGCTTGTCCGCTATTCGAAGAAAAGCTTCGACTGGAGCCCCTCTCCGCTCAGCACCAAAAAATGCGAACGACTGTGCCCATTTGCCCTCCGAAAACACTGCACGCGCCAATAACTCTGCGGCAGTTACGCTGCCCTGTCCGCCTCGACCATGAATCCTGACTTCTTTCATTAGGGTCTTCCTTCTGGTCAGAGAAAAGAAACGTATCTTTCATAAGATATTAGTGTTTGGTCTCAACACAGATTTACGTGTGTGCATGTAGTGAATCCAGCTTTTGGAAAACTTTTCTGTCCGTTACATCCAGCTATAAAAGAGTAATGTGTATATTTAGCCTCTGTTAATTATGTCGAAAGAAGCTTGGAGGAGAACAGTGTGGAGAAACTCAGAGAGATCCGATGGCACGGTCGAGGTGGCCAAGGAGCGTGGACTGCAAGTGAGATCCTAGCAAAAGCAGCTATACTGGAAGGAAAATACATTCAATCTTTCCCAGAGTTCGGTCCGGAACGAATGGGTGCACCAGTAAACTCGTACACACGAATAAGTGAGGAGCCAATAAACTTGCACTGCTCAGTTTACAATCCAGACATAGTTGCAGTCCTAGATCCAACTCTTCTAAAAACAGTCCCAGTGACCCAAGGACTAAAAGAAAACGGAACCCTTTTAGTCAACACAATAGCAACTCCAACTGAAATTCGCGAAAAACTAAATCTAAGATCTGGAAAAGTCTGGACAGTTCCAGCAACAAAAATAGCTATGAGAATTCTTGGCCGACCAATAACAAACACTGCAATGGTCGGCGCTGTTGCAAAAGCATTACAGATTGTAAGTTTAGAAAGCATAAAAAAAGCTGCAAAAGGAAGATTCCCACCGAGCGTAGCCGAGAAAAATATTGCAATAATTAAACAAGCCTACGAGGAGGCTAAAACCGGATGAACACAGAAAAAAAGAAAGGTTGGAAAGAAATCCCAATGGCTGGAGTATGTTGGGTTCCAAGCACATCTTACCTTACAGGAGACTGGAAAATCTACCGTCCTGTTTGGGACTCAGAAAAATGCACACGCTGTGTGCTATGTCATCTCTACTGCCCAGACGGTGCAATAACATGGAAAGCCAAAACAAACGAGATGATCTTCAACTATGACTATTGTAAAGGATGTGGAATCTGCGAAGCAGAATGTCCTACAAACGCAATATCAATGAAACTGGAGGGGGAACCATAAACATGACCGCAATTCAGCAAAAGGGACAAAAGGTAATAGCCCTAAATGGAGACGAAGCAGTTGCATACGCGGTGAAGCAATGTGATGTTGATGTCGTAGCCGCCTACCCTATAACTCCGCAAACAATAATAGTTGAAAAGTTCAGCGAATATGTTCACGACGGTGAAGTAGACACAGAATTCATATGCACAGAATCGGAACATAGCGCACTTACGTGTTGCTTGACAGCTGCAGCGGTTGGAGCAAGAACCTTCACGGCAACAGCCTCTGCAGGCCTAGCCCTAATGCATGAAATCCTCTACGTCACTTCCGGTTGTAGGGCTCCAGTTGTCATGGCAGTTGCGAATCGAGCCTTGTCAGCTCCGATTAACATACACTGTGACCACTCAGACAGCATGGTTGAAAGGGATTCGGGATGGATACAAGTCTATGCGGAAAACAATCAGGAAGTGTATGACTCTATCATTCAAGCCTTCAGAATAGCCGAGCACGCAGAGGTCTTATTGCCCATATTGGTAGGTTTAGATGGATTCTTCCTTAGTCATACTTTGGAAAACGTATGCGTTCTACCAGATGAAGTCGTTCGAAATTTCGTTAGTCAAAGGCAGTTCCCACTTGTAAAGAACCACGAAGGAAAATTGGTACCGTTCAAACTTGACCCAGAAAATCCCATAACAATAGGACCACTAGACCTCCAGGATTACTATTTCGAACATAAGAGACAACAAGAAGAAGCCATGCAAAGGGCACCCGAGATAATCAAGAAGATTCACGAAGAATATGCGGAAATCAGTGGGCGCAGATACGGAAACGGGCTAGTAGAAACATATAGACTCGAAGATGCAGAATTAGCAACTATATGCCTAGGCTCAACCGCCGGAACCGTCAAAACAGTGGTAGACGAACTGCGAGCAAAAGGAGTGAGAGCTGGACTATTAAGAATACGAGCCTTCAGACCTTTACCAGTTCAAGACATAATCGAAGCTCTACGAAATGTGAAAGCCATCGCTGTAATGGATAGAAGTTGCAGCTTCGGAGGCTATGGTGGCCCAGTTTTCCATGAAATTAGGCACGCTCTCTACGATTCAAATCCACATACACACACTGTAAACTACATCTATGGATTGGGTGGAAGAGACATGTCACAACACATGATCCTGAAAATCTACCAAGACCTAGAAATGATTATCAAAACAGGAAGAACGGAACATCTAGTCCAATTTGTGGGCTTAAGAGAGTAAGGGAGGCAAGGAAAATGGCATCGGAATGGAAATTTACAGCGAAAGAAATTGCAGAAAGACCAGACCTTTTCATGTCTGGACACAGGGCATGCGCAGGATGTGCCCCAGCAACTGTTCACAGACTTGTATTGAAAGCTACTAGAGGACCAACAATAGCAACAAATGCAACTGGATGCATGGAAGTAACCTCGACTATCTATCCCTTTACAGCGTGGAAGATACCATGGATACATACGGCCTTCGAAAACGCTGCTGCTAACGCTTCTGGAATTGAAGCTGCACTAAAGATACTGAGAAAGAAGGGCAGACTTGAATACGAACATGTAGATGTTATTGCCTTCGGAGGAGATGGGGGAACCTTTGACATAGGTATACAAGCTTTGTCTGGAGCCGTAGAAAGAGGACACGACTTCCTTTATGTTCTATATGACAATGAAGCCTACATGAACACAGGCATACAAAGAAGCGGAGGAACCCCGCTTGGTGCATGGACAACCACCTCTCCAGCAGGAAGAAAGATTCCTGGAAAACCTCAGCTCAAGAAACCAATTGCAGATATAATGGTCGCACATGAAATGCCATATGTCGCAACTGCATCCCCGGCTTTTTGGATAGACCTGATTAAGAAAGTGAGAAGAGGTTTGGAAGTGGAGGGTCCAGCTTTCTTGCATGTGATAGCTCCTTGTCCAAGAGGATGGCGCTCTGATCCAAGCAAAAGCATCGAGATTTCCCGCATAGCTGTTGAAACATGCATATTCCCACTGTGGGAAGCCATAGACGGCGAATACAACCTATCGGCGCCAAGCAAGCTCATGGCTCTAAGACCAGAACGGAAGAAAACAGTGAAAGAGTATCTGAAAATGCAGGGGCGCTTTAGGCACTTATTCAAGCCCGAGTTTGAACACTTAACTGGGAAGATTCAAGAGACGGTGGACAGGCGCTGGCAAAAACTGCTTAAGAGATGCAACATGCCCTGATCATCCCTTCCCTGTTTGAATTCACCGCGATGATACCCATCAGCCACCTATCAGTTCCTTATAAGTCACTGGCTCTCAGAAATCGCTTAAAAAACTAGGAAATAAAGAGCAGTGTTGTCCAAATCAAGCCAACCAATGGAAATATGATTGTAGCTAGTCTCTTTGCACGTAAGAAAGCCTTTTCGACTAAGAGACAGAGCATCCCTATTTGTCTCTCGCCGATAACCCCGACGTTTGACGTTACCCTTGTAAGCCAAGCGGCTTCAGCAGGTTCTAAGTTGCTCCTTGCCATCGTTGCAGCTTGCTCAATGTATTCAATTAGTTTTCTCTGATCCAGTGCTTCTCCAAGTGGATGATAACCTCTAGGAGTCACCACAATGCCGTTTACTGCATGAGTGTCTGTGGTTAAGATTTCGCCATCGGTAAAGCCGATTTCCTCTAGCTTTTGAAGGATTTTCTCTCGGAGACCAGAAATCATGTTATTTCCGTCAATGGTGACATAGGCTATCAACTGGTCTTTCACTTTCACCGCTGTAACAGAGATTCCACCAGGACCCATGCCGTCTTTCAAGCTGAAATCGGTAGGAAGAAAATTCGCTGCTCCAACTTGCAGAAAACCTTTCTGACCTTTCAAGGCAGTTTCCAAGCTTGCAACTACAGCCTTTTTAATGGGAGAAATCGCCCTGACAATGTGGAAAGGCCCTTCGATGCTATTGTGGGCGTCAATAGCCATTGCCATTGATAGACCTCGTTTTCTAGACTCTTCGGTGATAAAAGATTCCAAATCTGACGGAAGATCTTCCATTGTCTGAGGAGCCAAAGTCAATGTGAAAAGAGCGCATTTTCCAAAAATCTGACAACTTGAATTGGCGCCATTCTTCTGAGCACGCACAAAATGGGTGGTTGCAGAGTCAAAATTTGACACATCAACCATTTCTGAGATTTTTTCGATAATCTTTTGATTTTGAGCTTGCGAAGTGAGGTCGAGGTCATGTCCTGATAGTCCATGAGGAACAGAAACTACGCATTTCAGCTTGTTTTCCAGCTCTCTCTGAATCAGGTAAGGTAAGGCACTGCTGCCAACATTCTTGAAGGGACCCGGATGAAAAGTTGGAACAACGATAGCTGCTTTCACTTTCCCTCCTGCTCGAAACATCATCACAGAAAGCTTTATGCTCCGTTCAACGCTGAGCTTTTCCAGAAGGCTTTCCAAAGGTTCATTCAGGTCTTCTGCCCAATTCGCCATGAAAGCTTTAAGAACAGAAAGCAGCTTAGCGCCGATAATTTTTGTGCCCATCCGGTTAAGGAAGAACATGAAGCAAAAAGCCGCCAAAACGCCCACAGAAAGCGATAATGCGAAGAAGAAAAAAGTTGAAGAAGAAAATACATGACCCAATATTCCTTGCATGAACACCAATGGCATAGCGTACAATCCTGGTTGCAAAATAGAGTAGAAGATAATCCTTCCACCGCTACCAAAAGAAATCGCCGAAAAAACCAGCAAGCGAAGAATGATGATGGCACAAAGACCTAAAAGAACAAGTCTTAGCCAGAGAACAAGATCATTTAAGAAAAGGTAACTGAAGCCTCCGAGGAGAATGAACAAAATCCATAAAAGGTTGGCATAAAGGGAAAGAGCAAAACAACGTCTCAAATTGAGAACTGAGTCGCTTCTAGGTATGCAAAGATTGACTGCAAGATCAGCCAGCGTCGCCAAGATGAAAACGACAAATCCAACAACCAGACCTAGCAGAAGCCCATCAAAAGAAGAAATAATCGGCAAAATAGTAGAAACGCCTACAAAAAGGCTTCCTACGAAAAGCCAGATTGTCACTGTTCTGTGAGATGGGAGAGTGAAGAGAGAGGAGTACCGTTTCACTGCCTTGTTAATGTCGTTATTTAGTGCATCTTTGGAACTCAAACTGATGCCTCTAATGGATTACTCGTAACTTAACGGAAACTAAAAAGGTTACTCAACGTTCGCTTACATCTCCACTTAACAACAAGCTCTATCAGAAGCCTAGATTATGTTTAGACCCACCAAATATCTCTCAGAAGCTGTCCCTTTCCGTATGTAAGCTTTGGATAATCAAATCCAGATACATACTTCTCTTTGTCTGACAGGAAAATTCCATTGCCAATTGAAAGCCAAAATTTACACTAATTATGGCAGAACTACTTGCCTGAAGTCCTATTGTTTTATTGAAAAGCCAAAAAACAGACTATACGAGTAATTGCGACATAATTCAAACTTTAGACTATTATCCTACATCACCCATGAAAAATTGTCATCCCACCAATGAGATAAGGTTTTAAGCTTGAAAATAGTGTAAGATTCTGCTGGTATACATGTCGGAAAGTAGTCTACCGCCGACAGTATTTCATATGCTCGAAAAGAACGTTGGACGCAGAGTTGCGGTAATTTTAGATCCTTCTTATGGCTTCGAAGGCAAACTAATTGCGGTTACTCATGATCCAGCAGGAATATGGCTCTCCGACGCAGATGCAATTATCTTACGTGCGACAATAGCTCAACCCATACCACAGGTTGTTGGAAAAGAAAACCGAAGTGAGGTATTCATCAACCTTAGCGCGGTTCAACGTATCGAAGTCTTGCATAAAAGCAAATAGTTTGATTCTTCTTGTGAATTCTTTTTAGAGGTGGGGGGTGCGCCTCAAGATTAATAGAGTGAGAGGAAGGTCGTTGACGCTATTACGTACCCCGCACCATTAGCATGTTGATAAAAAGAGGAATATAAGAATATTCTAGAAGATTATTTCATAATATTAGATAGGTCCCAAGAAGATCCTTGCAAGAATAACTGTGATTGTCAGAGCTGCAGCCAAGGCAACGACGAGTTCTGGTCTCACTTTAATGCCCTTTGTTTCTTCTTCAAAGAACCGAAGCAAGCCAGCGCTTGCTGAGGGCATGGGAGCGGTTTCACGTTTTTTAGATTTTCGACTCAAAACGCCCACCCTAATGTTGCACGAATGATAAACACGATTTCCACTAATTAACCTTACCTTTCCAAACTTTTATCTTGCTAGACCATAATGAATACAGACGTGAAGGTGTCTACATGACTTCATCACGCGAATATTACGCTAAATCTTTAGATTTGCTCCAGCAACATCACAAATGGTTTCAAGAAACAATTCCGCTGATCGCAAGCGAGAACGTGCCGAGTCCGGCTGTGCGCGAAGCGCTTACAACAGATTTCGGAAACCGCTACGCAGAAGGCTGGCCTGGTGAACGCGTCTACGCTGGATGCCGATACATCGACCAAGTTGAACTCGTTTGCATAAATCTTGTAAAGAAGCTGTTCAGAGCAGAATTTGTGGATGTTCGTCCAATTTCGGGTGTAGTTGCAAGCTTAGTTGTTTATACTGCGTTCACAGAGCCTGGAGATGTGATGATGGCTTTATCTATTCCTTGCGGCGGGCACATTACTATGGGCAAGAAGAAACTAGGGGGAACAGCAGGTGCAGTGCATGGCTTGGTTGTGGAATATCTTCCACTGGACTACAAAGAGTTAAACATCGACGTAGACAGAACAAGGAAGAGAATTGCCAAATTGGCAAGAAACGGAAGAGCCCCAAAACTTGTTGCATTTGGCGCCAGCGTGTTTCCTTTCCCTCACCCAGTTAAGGAATTGGCAGAAACGGTCCATGAGGTTGGCGCAACCGTAGCCTATGATGCAGCTCACGTGGCTGGCTTGATTGCTGGAGGTTGCTTCCAAGACCCTCTGCGAGAAGGAGCTGACGCTGTGACTTTAAGCACTCATAAGACTTTGTTTGGTCCACAGCATGGCGGCGTGCTTTCGTGGGAAAAATATGCGGACAAGATTAAACGGGCAACCTTCCCCGGTATGGTAAGTAATCATCACCTACATGCGTTGGCAGGAGTAACTATTGCGTGCGCAGAAATGTTAGAGTTTGGAAAAGAGTATACTCAACAAATCATTAGGAACTCGAAGGCTCTGGGTCAAGCACTTTATGAACGAGGATTTAATGTTTTAGCAGAGCATAAAGGCTTCACAGAGTCCCATGTGCTGCTCATAGACATAACAAAACATGGCGACGGAGGCACAATTGAAAGCGAACTGGAAAATGCCAACATCATAATCAATCGAAACCTTCTACCATGGGACATAAAAGAAGGACGCCACTTCATGCATCCGGGTGGAATACGACTAGGAACCTCAGAGATTACAAGGCTCGGAATGAAGGAGAGCGAGATGGAAGAAATCGCAGAGTTCATTAAAAGAGTGATTATCGACAAGGAAGCCGCAGAAGAAGTGAAAAACGACGTTAGAAGCTTTCGAAAAGACTACCAGAAGGTGCATTACTGCTTTGAAAACACCACCAAGGCCTATCAATACATCAAAATCCGCTGAAACCACAATTTGGACAATAGGATACGATAATAGGTCTCGAAAAATATTCTTGGAAATGCTACAAGAAGATAAAATTGAAGTCTTGGTTGATGTCCGTCGGTTTCCAACGTCGAAAGTTGAGTATTTCAAGAGAGAACCAATGGAGCAATGGTTACCTGAGCAAGGAATCGAATACGTTTGGTTGGGTGAAGAGTTAGGTGGATATCGTCACGGCGGCTATAAGGCGTATATGAGAACCAAGCTGTTTAAGGACGGAATAAAAGGGCTTTCCGAGATTGCAAAGCAGAAGAGAACATGCATAATGTGTATGGAGCCAAACCCAAAGTACTGTCATCGTCGTTTTATATCGGCATATTTAGAAAGCAAAGACCTAAAGGTAGTACACATAATTGCTAATGGACAAACAAGTCTCTACAAGTGAAAAATTAAAAATCATTAGTTAGATAGGGGTACGCACAATCTTGCATATTTATAAATTTCAAAATATGATGCACCAGATCTATTTTCACCGTGACTCGAAGCGAGGAGCGAAAGATACATACTTGTGGCTTGTAGAGGAAGTAGAAGAATTAGGCGAAGCCATTGAAGGAAAAAACAAAAAGGCTTTAGAAAACGAGTTTGCCGATGTTCTCGCATGGTTGGCTTCATTAGCAAACGTAGTCGACGTAAAATTGGAAAAAGCAGCTCTTGGTAAATACAATCAAAAATGTCCAAGATGTAAGCAAATACCCTGTGAATGCCCTAGAAGCCTTCAACCCTAACCCGTGCGGCAAAGTCCTTTACAAATAATACAATTTGTCAGAACAATGTCAGAGGAGGCAAAGAAAAGCTCTGATAAGAGCCTGTTGTCCAGCGCCAGTTAATTCCCAGCGGAAAGGCCTTTTCCCTTTACGAGCAACAACTTTTTCGGCTTCAAAAAGGTGTAGGTGATGAAGTACCACCGCATAGCTCATTCCGGTTTCTTCTGCAAGGTTTTTGGCGTTAGACGGCTGCTTTTCCAGAAAACGTGCAATTCGTGAACGAGCTAGCAATCCTAATCGAACATTTCTCGTCTCCACTAAGAAGGCTTTCGGATGGTATTTTTCCTTCACCAGGACTCCTCAAACTATTCTTGGTTTTAGGCAATAAAGTCTTTGAGGCTTATCTGTGTAGGTTTTCTGCCTTCAAAAAGAGAGTTAATCTCCTCCTGAACGAGCATCAGGCGCTGAGCATAATAGTTCGGCAGCTCATACCTGCGAATTAACTGGTTTGCAGCCTCCAAATATTTTTGAATTCCGCCTCGGTAGACCGTTAAGGTTAAGGATCCCCCGCACTCTAGACACACGCCCTTCAATGGTAGCCTTCTGAACTTCTTGTTGCAAGCCTTGCAACGAAAACCCTGAGTGGAAAACGCTCGCAGATTACCCGAAATATCGCGCATAAAATGGGTTGTTAAAACTATTTGAGCTACTTCTTTGGCGTCTACAGCCTCGATTTTCTCCGCGAGTTGAAGTTGGTTCTTCAACTTGTCGACCATCCGCCCCAACTTTTTATATGCGCTTTCGCGATTCCCAGAGTTAATGTTAGAGACTGGAACTGTGTAGCTGAACCCTTGAAACTGTGCTTCACTGCCCAACCTATGCTCTACAATATCTATAATGGGACTAATTTCGTGCGGCGGCACGTTCCGCAAAGTCTTCTCATAAAAAACCAGCGGATACACATCCGCAACATCCACCTCATGCGCTTGCCGTTGAACCTCAATAGGGTTAACCACTGGAATTATGAACAACGGTGCATCCATAATCCCACCAATCTGAGCAGGCAAGTATGATTTCGAAAAGTTTAGAACTGTATCCAATCCAAGCATCAAAGCGTCTTCGTCGCCATCGCAGTCTCTACGCTTAGCTGAGTGCCATAGAGGGTGCGCGTAACAAACCTGTAAACGTGTGAAGCCGATGATTCTTCCAAGAATTCCCACAGAAGTGTGAGGGGCTAACCCTATAACTAAGTGCCCCATGAGATCGTCAGTTCGTTTGACATTGTAGTAGGCTGGAAGTCCATAGACCTTCTCCAGGAGTTCGTCGAGAAAACTGGCTACACGAACAAAATATTTCGCACATTCTGTTGGAATAACAACATCTTGAGTCTTCAACTCACATATCTGGTCAAGCTGAGCCAAAGGATCCCCGTTGACGTCGTTTAGGTATCCCAACTGCCTCAGCCTTTCTACTGATACGCCTATTTCCTGAGCTTTGAAATGGGTTAATGGTGCATTAGTCGCATCAAATCGTGTTGTCCCGTCTTTGAAAACCGACAAATCATGTTTGGCTCTCAGAATTCCCTTTTCAACGATTTCAGGAGTCTTCGACTCATTTGTCAGTCCTTTAACCCCCTTCACAATCGAGGGAAAAGGGAGATTCAACCTTTCACATGCTTCTTCAACTAGTTCCCTGAAATTCACTGCTTGCTTCTCAAAACTTTTCGTTCTGCTCTTACAAACTGGGCATAAACGCTCTTTGACAATGCGTTTACACTGAGGACACACACGTTCAATAATGGTCTCCACTTCGCATCCGGGGCATTTCACTTTGAAGGTTACTTCACGACAGCTGGGACAACGCCTTCTAGCAAGTTCAACTTCAACGACCGCTTTGCTGGATGCTTTTGCTAGATTCCGCCGGGAACCACCAGCTAATCCTGTTGGGAAAAGCGCGTGAACAAGAGGATGCATTTCGCGTCTTTTAGCTTTTTCAGGACGCCCCATTCTCGCGCCAACAACAGTAGGTGCCTTTTCCCGAACAACAATTCCAGTTAGATTTTTGATGACCTCCAAGACGGGTTTAACATGGGACATTCGCTTTTTTGGAACTTGCAATCCCAAGCAAAACGCAAAAATTGACGCATCATCCTTTTCAATTTTAATTCTTTTATTAACGACCCTATGGGGCACACACAATTTTTCCAGCAAGGTTTTTACAGAAGCATCTGATACACCGGTTATATCATAAATCACTTCGCTCTCTTTGCTGACTTCACAGTTGATAAGCCACGTCTTCAGTTTTCGGAAATCTTCCGTGGAGATGTTGTGCCAAAAATACGTAAAGGTGGGATGAAGCGGCACATTAAGAGCAGAAGCCAGCTTTAAAGCTTCTTCGGCTGTTGGCTTATTTTCAAAAGGGTCTCTCAAAAACATCTCTAAACGACCGACGTCGATTTCAGCTTCTGTGGCAGCTGCATTTGGATCCTTATTAAACATAATCTTGATTACTGCTTGTAGTTCTTGGCTCCACCATTCTTCAGTATAGCCAGATTGGGGAAGCGGCTCATTGCTGTAGAGGAAGTCACCAAATCCAATCAAAATGTCGCCGAGAGAAAGTATCTTATCAATCATATTTTTGACTTGTCCAAAATTCTTAGTTGTAACCTGCACAACTGAACCGTCTTTTAGTCGAACAATGGGGGGCTCGATCGAGTCGACTGGAAGAACTGTTCCAGCTTTGCCTGGTCTTTCAACGCGAAGTTGAGTGCCAGCGGCTAAAAAGTTTTGAAGAACCATCATCGTTGCTGGGTGAACGCCAACTGCGGCTAATCCCGTGTTTCTTGCTCTTCCGTAGCGAAGCCTGAAACCACCTTGTCTAGAAGGAAAGGAGAACACAGGACGCCCAGCAATTACCTCCTCCATGAACCCAGCGGTCTTTTTCTCTTCAATCTCCTGCATTCTTCTCAGCCAGTCCCAGCCTTCAATCCCCATTTTCTTCACAATGGCCCAAACTTTCAAAGATCGCCCAACAACACCATCGTTCACAACGCGGAGGGCGCCGCCACGCACACGATTAGTTTCAACACGCGGCAGATTACGAAACGACGAAACTTCCACAGGGTCTGATTCCGTTCCATTCACTTCTACTGGGAGTGATTGTAGAGCGTTTCTTAATTCTTCATCAGAAACCCTGTATTGAAAACGGGACACAGATCGTTCGTAAAGCCGTATCTCCTCGATAAATCTCCCAATTTCCTCAGGTGTAGGCTTGTATCGGTCCAGCCCCAAAAGTCGTCTTACAAAATCACCAACCACCAGCGTCAGAGCCTGGTCGGTTCCACCTGCAGAGCGTATTGGTTGAGCAAAATATATGGCAAGGTATTTTGTTCTATCAAGATTGCTTTTAACGGCCACTCGTGCTACACCTTGTAAGGGCGCCGCTGTGATACCTTCGGTGAAAATTGCAAGAGCAGTTCTAATTGCTTGGTCAGCAGCTTCACATGCATCCATGTGTCCAAATTTGCCATAGATTGCTTCTTCAGCAATCTTAAAGGCAAGTTCTTCTCGGGGCAACTTTTTGCTTAATTCTCTTATGCTTTCAGCGACACCAGACGGCCCAACTAAGCCTTCGACAAGGCTTGCCATGTCCTTTGCTATCTCAGGCTCGGGAGTCGACGATGGATCTAATCTCTTTTCTCGAGCTTTCCTTGCAAACTGGTATACTTTCTCGAGTTGACTTTCTAAAAAGGAAAAGTACTCTTGGTATTCTCTACTCATCTTCGTGTTCAAACGGCTTCTTCCTTTCGAAGAGCTAATATTTTGTGCTCCCGGATTTTACACACGCTACAATAGCACCAATTTTATCCCTTAAGTTTCCTTCTTCTTCGGTTATCGTGCCTGTCACAACAGCGTCTGCTCCAGCACCTACTAAGTTCCTTGCTTGTTCAACTGTTCGTATGCCTCCGCCAACGATAAGTGGAATATTAATTGCACCTTTCACCATTCGAATCATAGTGTTTGGCACGGGTTGTTTCACTCCAGATCCGCCTTCTAAATACACAAAGCGCATACCAAAATATTGAGCAGCCAATGCATGTGCAACAGCTAATTCCGGTTTATCGTGAGGAATTGGACAAGCCCGTCCTACAACGCTGACTGTTCCACCTTCGCCAACAGTGACGTAACCGAGAGGAATTGTTTCTAGACCATATTTTCTGATTATTGGGGCACCTAAAACCTGAACCCCAGCTATGAAGTAAGGGTCAGAGGAGTTGAGAAGAGACATAAACCATATGGCATCTGCGTATCTGCTAATTCCTGTAATGTTGTTAGGAAATAGTATAACTGGAATTTTCACGGCTTTCTTTATAGCTTTTACAATAACATCCAAATGTGGAGTAGAAACGATTGTGGAACCGCCAACCATCACAGCAGCTGTTCCGCATAATTCGACTTCGCGCGCGGTCTTGGCCGCTGGTTCGGACGAAAACTCTTCTGGATCGAGAAGAGCGAAGTGAATGGCGCCATCCTTTTGAATTTTGTTTAGCAAGTATTTTTCCACTTGACCTCTCATGGGGAACGCCTTCATTTGTGCGCTCTTATACTAGCATAATACTTGTCTGTGAAAACACAGTATACATCAATTTCCTTGTACGCAGGTTTGTATGGCATTTCCTCTGTTAAACCGCAGCTTCCACAGCGCACAACCGCACGTTCTTCGCCTTTCAACAACTCTACTCTAATGGCCTCTTTTCCACATCTGGGACACAAAAAAACCTTTGGCAATCGTTTCTTGGGTATACGCACAACTTTTCTGCGTCTTCGTCCCATCTTAAAACCTCCAAGTAACCATTAATTTGTTTCAACACTAAGTTACATTTCAGTAAAGTAGGTTATCTGCGCTTAAATATTTGTTCACATACGATGTGCTATTCAAAAAGGTGCGAATTTGATAATACAGAGTTATGCTATAAAAAGGTTGAAAGCTCAATAAGAATGTGAAGGTGGCAACCCTGAAACTATCACCTAGTGTGCTAAAGCTAGACTGGCCATCAGTTGCAACAAGAATTAAGCGGTTCATAAAAGATTATATGGAGAAAAGCGGAATGAAGGGGATCGTGCTAGGAGTTTCGGGCGGCCTAGACAGTTCCACAACAGCTGCCTTGGCATCCCTAGCTATTGGAGGGAAAAAGGTTCTTGCTCTTTCAATGCCAGAAGAGGAAACTTACAACGCTACAGACACAGAACATATAGAAATGCTTGCGGAAAAATTCGGCTTCCAAACAGAAACCATTGATATATCACGAATTTTAGGAGCATGTTACGATTCTCTTCCACTCTACGAGATGGAAGAAAAACGCAGCAAGGGCAACTTGAAAGCGCGAGTCAGAATGATTTGTTGGTACTACTACGCCAACAGACTTCAAAGAATAGTCTGCGGCAACTCCGACAAGTCAGAGACCATGATGGGTTACTACACTAAGTGGGGCGACGTAGCCGCAGACATCTCACCTCTTATGGATCTTTACAAAACACAGGTGAAGGAACTAGCCGCACACATAGGAGTGCCTAACGAAATCATCACTAAACCATCGACACCCGCTCTTTGGCCAGGTCATTCGGCTGAGGAAGAATTAGGCATTAAATACGAAACGCTAGATTTAATTCTGTTTGGACTAGAAAATTTCTTGGCTCCTGAAGAAATTGCTCGCCAGTTAAAACTATCTTTGAAACTCGTGCTAGACACAAAAGCAAGATTATTGGCAAACGAACACAAGCGCCGTGCGCCCCTGACAACTAAACTGGGATATAGGACTATCGGAAAAGATTTCAGGTTACCCTACACTTCATGATAAAGGAGGAAAGTGTTTGCCTGACAAGGTTAATGTGGCTCTGACTCAAATCAGCTGCAAAGTCGGCGATAAAGATTTCAACATTAAAAAGATTGAACGTTATGTCAAGCAAGCAAAGGAGAAACGGGCAAATCTCATTGTTTTTCCTGAACTCGCCCTTACGGGATACACATGTAGAGACTTAGTATACGAATTGGCTGAGCCTATTCCCGGACCATCAGTTCACCTACTGGAAGGCATCGCAAGAAAGGAAAAAATGCACATTGTCTTGGGAATGCTTGAAAGAAGTAGCAAAACCAAAGCTGCTCTCTACAACACAGCAGTTCTCATCGGCCCAAAGGGATTCATCGGCAAATACCAGAAAATCCACTTGCCGACCCACAGCGTGTTTGAGGAGAAGCGATACTTCAGATTAGGATACAGAACACCTATTTTCGATACTTCCTTAGGAAAGTTGGGATTAGTAATTTGCTATGATGTGTTTTTCCCAGAAATCACACGTTTGCTACGATTGAAAGGAGCACAACTTGTGATTTGCATTTCAGCGTCTCCTTCGGTGCGACGCGGATTTTTCGAAGTGCTAACAAAAGCCAGAGCTCTAGAGAACACCATGTTCTTGGCTTATGTAAACCTTGTTGGCATCGAAGATGGGCTTCAATTTTGGGGTGGAAGCCGAATGATAGGTCCTAGCGGCAGAATACTTGCTCAAGCAAAATATGATGAAGAAGATATGGTAGTCACGAACATTGATTACTCAGATATGGATCGCATCGGCATCTTCGTCCCAATGCTACGTGATCTAAGACCAGAATTGTTCGATTCCCTGAAGGAGCAAGCAAAAGATCTTTAGATTTATCGCGTTCTTGGCTTGAAATCCTTCGTGACTTTTTCAATTCGATCTACGGCTTCTTCAATCTTATCATAAGCAGTTGCATCCGATAATCGCAAATATCCTTCACCGTATCAACCAAAGGCAGAGCCAAGTACAGTTACGACCTTCCCTCTATTTAGCAGAAACGCCGCGAGGCTTTTCGATGAGCCTCGAGCTCTTTTACATTGGGAAATGCGTAAAATGCTCATTTGGAAGCTTGCAGCTATAGCCATCAATCTTGTTTAGTCTTTCACAAGGTAACTTTCGTCTCTTATCAAACTCGGCTATCATATCGTTAACGAATCTTTGAGGATCCTCTAAAGCCGCAACCGCTGCATATTGCACCGGTTCGCTCACACATGCAGCTGAATACTAGTTGGTCAACTTCATAGGAGTGATCAATTCTTCGGGATCAAGCACGTGACGAATTCTGAAACCTGTCATAGCATAGGTTCTAGAAAAAGAACCTACAACTAAAGCACGCTCACGCATTCTAGGGAAAGAAGCTAAACAATAATGCTTAGCCTCATCGTATGTAATTCGCTCATAGACCTCGTCGGAAATCACAATCAAATCACGTTCAATTGCAAGCTTGCTCAAAGACGCCAAATCATCGTAAGAAAACACTGCACCTGTGGGATTGTTGGGGGAATTTACGATCATCAAACGTGACTTGGCTGTGATATGTGACATCACAAAATCCGCATTAGGCTTAAACATGTTTCCCTCAAGAACCGGTGTTGACACAGGTTTTCCGTCAGCTATCAAAACGTTGGGTTGGTAGCATACGAAGCCTGAATCAGGAACAAGCACCTCATCGCCAGGATTTGTTAGTGCCTTAAAGCGAGAAAAACGGCTTGTGTCCCCCCCAACAGTTGCTAAAATTTCTGTCTCTGGGGTGTAATTAACCCATATCCACGTTTAGCCTGTTTGGCCGCTTCTAAAACATGAGGAGGAGGGACAAAGTCGGGGTCACCGAGTCCTAAGCCTATGGCATTAGGTTTGCCTTTTGCCAAGGTGAACAAACGGCGTATGCCTGAAGGTTTAATTCCGCTTAGCCGTGACGCCGTTTTAAAATGGTTCAATAGATTCGCTACCTCCTTGGGTATTTTGTGTAATCTTTCCTGCATAAAGCATTTACATTTGTAATGGTGCCCACCACAAACCTTTTTTGCTTGTATACAAAACTGTATCCATTTAGCACTAATTGTTGGGTGAGAGATTGTACGCCAAGGAAAGTGTCCAAAAGTGGATAAAAAGCGCACTAGATGACCAAATTACCAAAATATTGGTCAAAAATGGCAATTTAACCAGAACACAGGTGGAAACTCTATTAATAGATTTCTTAGCTGAAAACATAGCTGAAAAACGAATAAAGATGGGGGAAAAGGCCAGATTACGCCTAACCAAGGCGGAAATAAGCCGAGGAGCCTTCAACAGGACATTGAAACAGGCCAGAAAAAACGTCATCCAATCCATTTATACAGTTCTCCTTCTCGGATATCTCGGGATATTTGACGGCACACGTTTAGACCCATACATAGAAATTTCAAACAGGCTGCAGGCTTATGTAGACGCCTACAAGAACATTCTTCCAGACAAGAATCGGGCAGAAGAAAATCTGCGAGTCATTAAAAGGTTGAGGGATGAACTGGAAAGAAGCTTGGAGTTGTCATCAAGAGAAAAAGTTTTTTCAGAACCGTGACATCACAGGTCACATCTATCTTGGCTATATTTTTCCAACAGCATAAACCTTATTAGGCCGATTTAATGGTATTTTGTAGCGTGATGTGATTTGTGATGTCACAGTTAGGAACAATACAGTTACGTTTGCCCATATTGTGGCCATTAAATAGCGTGATATCCTGTGAGCTTCAGGTAATCACGTTCACATCACACTTAGTTAAAGCGCTCACAAATGTTTAGAGGAATCTCATTGCTCACTGATTTTCTTTTCGTGGTAACAATTGTTCTTCTGGGTTTGTTGATTGGTACGATACTACTATATTATAAGCGGGTAAGAAAAACTCATGAGAAGTATGAGGAAGCGAAAGACATTGTGAAAGACATTGTCATAAGTTTCAATAACCAACTGCAGCGATTGGAAGAACGTATCGGACTGGTTGGTCACAAACTAGAATTTCTTTCCGTTAAGACTGGGGATGTCACAGGTATCACAGATCAGTTGAAGAAGTATGAGACACGGTTAAGTGATATCACGGTTAAGGTGGACACGATCGTAGGGCTTGAGGAGCAATTGGTGCCGCAAATCGAGAAAATCAATGAGAGAATTGACAAAGTAGTTGAAGCTCAAGAAGAGATGGAACAACGAATTTCTAAACCTCAAGAAGTGAAAATAGAGGGAGTTATCCCTATTAAGAGAGAGCGGGCTCTGGCCCAGCTAACTGCAACCGAACTGCGTGTTTTAGAGATTCTCGCAAATGAGGAACAGAAAACCGCTCCAGAGATAAGAAGCGGGATAGGGTTGACGAGAGAGCATACTGCTAGGCTTATGAAGAAGCTGTATCAGAAGGGTTACGTAGAGCGGGATGAAGCAAAAACGCCCTACGCTTATCGGATCAAGGAAGAGATGCGTAAAATCTTAAAGAAAACCAAGTCTATGCCTCAGTAAATGTATGATTTACTCAGCGTTGCTATCAGCAAGGTCTTCTCCTGCCTGTCTGATTCTTCTGAGTTGTTCATCCATTTTTGAAAGAGTTTTGGACGGAGCCAGTTTGTAGTCAACCTTCTCCTTTTCATCCAAATATTCTGGATAGTGAATAACTTTTATTGGCACCGCAAATCGAATTTTCGGCTCTGAGATAAGCAGTGCTTCCCCAACATCAAGCATCTTTATCTCGGTATCGCTGTACTCAAGATAAGGCGTGTTGTCTGTGATATAGGTTCTGTCGCGACGCAACTCGGTCTTCATAATAACCTTGGTCCAAAGTTCGGCGAAGACGTTACGGTCTATTCTTGAAGGTCGCGGTGTCACAGCATTTAGTCCAACTCGATACTTTCGGTAGGTTAAAGCGATGTCAGAGAATATGGTTTTCCGCACTTCTGGATCAAGGAACTCATGGGCTTCTTCAAGGGTTATCAAGAGGGTTGGAAGTTTCGCCCACTCATCAAAATTACCTTCCCACATCCGCTTATAATGATATGAAACATTGGATGCTGTGAGACAGGTGATATTGTGTTGATCTTCAGAGCTTATGCCCGATATGTCGATGAGGCACGTGACTCCTTTGCTAACGTTTTGGATCACATCATCAATGAAGTTATAGTTGGAAGGCGGAAACAGATTTGGTGGAAGGTCAGAAAGCTTACTCATCAGAGCCTCAATTACGCTTTTTGCTTTGTAGTTGATGATTTCGCCAACTCCTGCATATCCTTGTGTTCCATAGGCTTCAATCGATTCCTCTATCCAGCTACTGCCCATTTTCTCATGCAGTCTTCGGGCAACTCTTATCTGGGGCTTGCCTATTTCAGGGAAAATCGTTCGCAGTTTCCCAGGATGAAGGGTACGGAGTCCTATACATAACTTGCCTTCCCTAGCTGAGTAATAGCGGACCTTAGTGTGAAAAAGTGGATGATCCCGTAGACCCCGCTGAGGTTCTATGCCCTTTCCTGTCAGCAACTGGCCAGCAAAGTCGAAAACAAGACCGACAGCTTTAGGACTATAATCGATAATGCGAGCGTTTAGCATGAGTTCTGTGTTGGTCTTTCCTGATCCTGTCATTCCAAACATGCCCATCATGAGGGGAATAGCCTTGACACTTATCCCTACGGTACCAAGCACCTGTTCTCCAGAACGCAGACGCCCAATCTCTAAATCCCCGCCAAGCCTCAGAACAGAAAAATCCTCTTTGCCAGCTGCATACACTTTGTCCATATAATTGGGGTTAAAGGTTGGAGAACGAATTCTTTCAACCCTCTTCTCAAGGAAGAGAATAGCATCAACATGCCTGAAACTGGAGTAAGGTCCAAAGGATTCTTTCCCTTCAGCCTCACGAAGTTGCTCGTCCGTTTTCAGCGTCGAGCTGCTCCCAGCATCAAAGACACGTGCATAGAAGCTTCTGTTGCCAGAGTCCACTCTCACAATCTGACCAAACGTAAGGTTAGCCCCTCCATTTAGGAAGAAGGAAACCTTATCCCCCTTCACTTCACGAATAAACCCTACGGGCTCAGACATGTACAATCCGCTCCCACTCAAAAGGATGTTTCACTCCATGAATTTCATCTGTGAAACTACATGAGAGCTCTTCCATGCGGAGTACATCCAACAAACCAACGCTGGCCAGCGTTTCTTCAATCAGATCATAATAATGAAGGAGTTTTGAGTCTGATGGAGCAGAGAAATCGTGGGCAAGCCAAAGAGTCACCGGGTAGCCGAGGCACCTAGGATCTTCAGAGACAGACGTTAATGGAGAAAGTAATTCTTCAACTCCACCTCCTTCGCGAAGGAGGTACCCCATTATGTCACAACGAAAAACTCGAGGACTATCTTCACATAACCTAACGACGGATATATTCCCGTACAGATGTTCACGTATGTTCGCCTTTGCGACTGGGTGATAGACCCACATGGCATAGGGAGATAGTCCGTACGTCGTTGCCACGAAGTCTCGTCCTTTGTCATCGTGAAGCATTGGAGATTGTTTGCTAATAGCGAGAAGATTGATTCCATCTCCTTCGCATTTTTCATACAGAAATGTACGGAATTTTCTTTCTCCGCCGAAGTAACTGGCTCCATCTAACAAAAGATAATCAACTCCACCTCCTTCGCGAAGGAGGTGTAAAGCCATCATACTCTCAAGTTCAACTCGGGCATCCTCTAAAAACCTATAACGGGTTCTCGTGTCTCCAATCACAGAACGCACTCTTTCTTCGTAACCCCAATCAACATTACGCGCCTTAACGGAGGCATACGCGGTGCGAAGGAGGTACACCCCCCAGTTATTGGCTCTCTTCAAGGTTCTGGTTGAGCAGTCTACAGCTAAAAAATGTACGTCGCAATTCTTTATCTTTCTCAAAGGCTTTATCTGGGATCTGTCCGGCTTAACAGCAATCACAGGCTTTTCCCTAAACCCATGGAAACCCACTGCTCGCCCCTTGTCAACGTATTCATTCAGTTTCTTCTTCATCTCAGCCAAATCTTCACCTATTTTATTGCTCATTTGACTTTCTCCCAACAAACTCTGCAAGGTTGTGCTTGCGGTACAGAGCTAAGATAATTACTCTATTATTTCCAGAACGACTGCTATTTATTATCTCTCATAGAACTCAATGTATTCTGTGAGATTCTAGTCAATATCCTATAGCGCCGTTGGTTAGACATTCTACTCTTCGCGAGAACCCCGCGGTCAGTCATACGAGATAGATAAGTAGAAACCGTACTTAGACTGATGGGTTCTTTAAACTCCTGCTCATAAACAAGCTGAGCATCCCCAGAAGAAAACCACACGATCGGGAAATGTTTTTCCAACATTGACCGCAGCTTGTTAAACTTGGAGTACGCAGAAGTTGATTCTTCAAGGTTAGGATTAACGCTTGGTGTGCCTCCGAGTAGTTCAATCAAATCAAGAAGTTGAAGGGCTTTTTTCCGGGTTACATTTCCTTCAAAAGTTATGGTGTAACGATTCCCGCCACCATCGAACACTTCAACCCGCATTTTTTTTACCGGCATTATCGCACCCAAGCTTTTAAACAGTTTACAGCTCACAGATTATAGAGTTTACGGTGAAACTGTTAATTGTGAAGCGCCAAAATTGCGCTTTAAATTGAAAACGTAGCATTTTTCAGAACAAATTTATTTCACAAAGTTCACTTCAACGAAATCTAGTCAAATCTAAGATGAGACTGGTTTAATTATCTTCTTCCACAAGAAACGTAGGGGTCAAGTGTTTGGTGGAAAGGAACTGGAAATGAGTAGATATTTTTAAAAAAAGGGGTAATCTTTGAAATCAGATGTTTGTTTCACAAGTGTTAACAGAAAAGCTGAGTTATCTGTCTGCTTGGTTTAGGTTTCTGAATTTCACACGTTAAAAGTATTGAAAATGGTGAAGGGAAGAATAGGCGCTCACCCCTCTATTTCCACTGAAAACTAAACCCCAAGGAAGGCATAGGTGGAGTATGGAGGAAAATGGCAATAAATTTCGACAGCTACTACAAAGGGTTTAATAAAAAGAATTAAATTAAAAAGATCATTTTAATTAACGGAGACTGTTTTTTTTCAAAAAGAAAGAAAACAAGTTCTATTTTCCTCAAGAGACTTTCCACATGAAATGTAGGGGTGGGGGAACTCTTTGAGCACTTTTGTTTCATCAATGTAGATATCTGGTTGTTTTCCTAGAATTTTTCTTGGAAGTTTGGTGTTTTCTGTTTAGTTTTTTGTAGGAGAGTTCTTATGTTTGTTCTGGGTGAAATCGAGCGTCGCGTTTCGGCTTGTTTAGTGGAGAGAAATACCTTGAAAGAAACAAACGTGTTAGATGGAGTATTCAATCAATTTCTCCAAGGTGCTTGTGTTTTTAGGGATAGGGAGATATTGAGACATGATTATGTTCCTGAGAATCTTCCTCATCGTGAAGAGCAAATCCGCTTTTTGGGAGAGATTGTTGCTCCTGTTCTTAAGGGTGAGCGTTGTTCAAATATTCTTATTTATGGTAAAACGGGCACAGGTAAAACCGCAGTTGTGAAATATGTGCTGAATAAGTTGAACCAAAAAGCACAGGAGTTTGCTTCTTCGGTTAATTTTTGCTATATCAATTGTCGATGGGCTGGTACAGAATATAGAGTTCTATCTGCATTGTGTTCTGCTCTTGGTGTTAAAGTTCCTTTTACAGGTTTGGCTTTGGGAGAAGTTTTCGACAGACTCCAAAAAGGCTTGGATACACAAAACGGCGTCTTCATTGCTGTATTGGACGAAATTGATGCCCTTGTGAAAACTCGTGGTGACACGCTACTATATGAATTGACAAGAGTTAACGAGGCTCTTCATTTCGGTAAAACGTCAATTGTGGGTATTTCTAACGACCTTAGGTTCAAAGATTTCCTTGATCCTCGAGTTTTAAGCTCATTAAGTGAAGAAGAAACGGTTTTCAGACCTTATGACGCCGCAGAACTTCGAAATATTCTCTTAGCTCGAGCTAAGTCAGCTTTTCATGAAGGAGTGCTTTCTGATAGTGCCCTAAGCCTTTGTGCTGCATTAGCTGCGGCAGAACATGGAGATGCGAGACGAGCCTTAGATCTTCTTCGTGTGGCTGGAGAGTTGGCTGAACGAGAAGGCGCCAGAATTATGACAGATGAGCATATACGGCGAGCAGAGACAAGGATTGAACATGACCGTGTTGTTGAAGCCTTGAAAAATCTTCCTGCCCATTCTAAACTTGTCTTGTTTGGAGTTTATCTTCTAGTGAAAGTGAGCATCGCTCGTGCTATTACTGGAGAAATCTACGAGATCTATTGTGAACTCTGTGAACAAACGGGTCTAACACCGCTAACCCAGAGGCGTGTCAGCGGCTTAATCAACGAGTTAGATGTGATTGGATTGTTGAATACTCAAGTCGTGAGCATGGGACGCTATGGAAGGACGAAGAAGATTCGTTTGGGAGTTGCTCGTAGTATAATTAGAAGGATATTCATGAACGATGAGAGATTTGGGCGTCTTGTCAAGTATACACCAAAATTTTTAGTTGGTGTTTCAGGTGCTCGACACTGAAATTCCCTTCATCTAATTTAGGGTGGTTGATTTGAAGTTCACTGTAAAAACCTGCAATGTTTGCAGGTCGACAATTGGCACAATTCCGGGCGTAGGTTCCAGTCCCATTTTTTTTTGAAATGCTGTTTGCCCTTGCCAAGCGCCAGAGTTGACTGATAGAACTCCTCTGTAGGTCTCATGTCTCTCTACATGTATGTGGCCTGTGTGAAAAATGTCTGGAATGCGTTCTATAACCATAAAATCTCGATTCTCAGGTGAAATTGGAGTTTTCTGCCCATAAATGGGCGCGAGGTGTCTACATTGCAAAAGCAGTTTCATGGCTTTCTCTGGTTCTTTAAAGCTCTGGTTTGGAGCCGTTGCAATGATATCATCTAGGCTGCGTCCATGGTAAACAAGTAGTTCTACGTTGTGAAGGCTTATTGTGCAGGGATTTCCGAGAGAATGTACCTTTCGTGCTTCGTGGATGCTTTCCGAATATTCTCTTGGTATTGCTGGTTGAGGTATAGCTTTTCTAGAAGCGTCGTGGTTTCCAGGTATAACAATTAGTTCGATGTAATCTGGGATTTGTTCGATAAATCTTGAAGCCTCCCTGTATTGTTGGTAAATGTCTGTGGTTGCCAGTTCATTTGCTTGTCCCGGATAAACTCCTATACCGTCTACGATATCTCCAGCAATGATAACGTATTTTATTTTCCCCGCCATTTCTCTTTTGTAGGCGTCTCCCAGTTTACCGTTTAGCCACAGCAGAAATCGGTTGAATTCCTCTCGCATAAACAGCTTGCTGCCGACATGTAAATCTGATATTAAGGCTGCGTAAACTGGAATTGGCGCTTTACGGGGGCGTCTTTGGGGTATTTCTGGGAAGAGCACATCTTCTAATACAAGCAAGTCGTTTCGACTCTTGACCGCGATAAAGCAGACAACCTGATCTACTAGTAGCATTTGCGCTTTTGCTCGAATTGCTTCCTCTACACCTTGGGGCACTAGTACAGTGGCTGCACCGCTCATGTCTTCTATCTTGAAGAAGATTCTGTGTTTCGATTCTCTCTTTTCTGTAAGCATGCCGATAACTTTAACCTTAGAATTTCTGGGTGCTTTTAATGCTTCTGAAATTGGCATGGCGTTTTTGATGTCGATTCTTTGTCTCAGGATCTTCTCTAATCTTCTAAAACGGTCTTGGAAATATTCCAGATAATCTTGAATCGAACCCATTGTGCAAATCTTTTCTGTAGGATCTTCAATTATCTTGATATCTGGGTCAACTTCTTTTGCGTATGGTTGAAAACGTGTTTTTTTTGTTTCGGGTAGAGGAGGAGATATATACACCGTGGTTGGAACAGGTTTTTTAGTTTCTTCGGCTAGTAGTTCCTCTAGAAGGCTTCGACCAATGAATAATGGTTTTTGTGAAAGAGTTTGGGCTTTTTCAACAGCTTTTTCTATTATTGCGATTGGGTCTTCTGTTCTCGAGAGCTTTTCTAAGAAGTTGAAGGCCTCTTTGTCGAGTTGATATCCAGCTTTGAGGGCCGAAGAAACAGCTTTTTGAAGGTGTTCAGTCACGTTTGTAGCCTCGTCCAGTCATTTTTGAGTGGGATCACAATATAGCCTTCTTTTCGATCTCCTACTAGTTTTGTTTTCCCTTTTATGTAAAGGTGTGCTGTCAAGGTGGCTGTGGCTGCATCGATTTCATGTGGTGTTAATGTACGTCTTTCGATGTCGCCTTTGTATCCTATTTTTTGAAGGATTTCTTGGATGCGTTTCCAGTTCTTAGTCGGTATTCCGAGGGCTTTCCGGGTTGACGTGGGATGAACTTCTATTACTTGGATCTTGTTTTCTTTTAGTTTTTTTGTGATTCTTTTGGCTCGTAGAGTGAGGGTTTTCATAGCTGAGAACCGAGGGGGGAGCACAGGATATCCAAGCTTATGCATCTGTCTATCTGCTTCCCGCATTGCATTTTTATTCGGTAAGGTCACAGGGGCGTCCACTGCTACAAGTGTGGACGAACAGTTGCAGGTGTGAGAAAGGATCTCCTTTGACGTGTACAGATGGCAGGTTTGGATTTGTTTGTTTTTGAGCAAAGCCCAGCCAGTTGGATTAGTTGCTTTTCCAGCCAGGTCTATTCCGACTATGACGTTTTCCTTCAATTTCCGGAAACTTTCCTTATGCTATTTTATGTACGTGCCTGGACGGATTAGATTTCGCACTAGAATTTCTAACTATACAGCTTTATTTAGATGGATACGTATTTTCAGTCGTGTGATCTATATGGATTTGC
>JAPUUO010000086.1 GCA_026967815.1 Candidatus Bathyarchaeota archaeon
AATTCGGGCATAAAGATATCTTCGGGCACTCTGTCAGTCCATTCGTGTCCTACGCCTTGCTCATAGTAAACTTCGGGAGTTACAAAAATCGTACCCATAACAAGGGCAAAATCATTTGACTTGTATGTGAAACAGTGTCCTTGTCCGTTGGTAGAGCCGATTGAAGCGTTTGTTCCCATCGGTGAGCCTTCCTGCGAAGCGGAAGTCTGCAAAATCTGCGCGAAAGAAACCATATCGGACAGACCGCCGAGATAATAAGGCTGATAGTCGGGCTGATTGGGCTTGATGTCGAAATGAGCGCGGATAAACTCATTGTATTCGCCGTTTGTGAGCGCATTGCGTTCTTGCCAAACAGAAAATGCAAGCATTGAACGAAGATTGTTAGCAGTCATAGAAGCAGAAACCAATTTAGCCTTATTATATTGAGCAACCAAAGCATTAACAACAGAAGATTTTTGTTCAGAGGACAAAGAAGAAAAAGGTTGACCTTGAGGAGTTGTTAAACGAATTTGAACAGGATTTGAAGTATCTGAAACAAGATTAGCACCTAAAGCCCAGTTTTCAGTACTTCCAGGACCTTCGTAAAAATCACTAAAAACATCCTCAAAATTAATAAAAGATTCAAAATCAATATGAGGGAGAGAATTTCCACGAACAAGCCACGGTTTAGCGGTTGTAAAATAATCGTGGTCGAATGTTGCATATCGAAGTTGCCGAATGTCAACGGCATTATCTTCGACAGACGGAACATTGTGCGCGACAATATCTTCAGTGTATGCAGAACCATCTGCATTCGGTGTAAGCGTATCCTGCGGGGTAAAGATGCCTTTTTTCAAATTTGTGCCGAGATAATTTATACGCCATTCTTCGGACAAATCTTCGGGAAACCAAATTTCATTGTCCTGCAAGAGATTTTGCGGGCAGACATCGAAACGCCAAATTTTTTGATACGCCATAAAAGGCAATGCAGAAACGCCATTGATAGGGAAAGAGCGATTCGGAATCAAAGCAATTTCATCGTTTTCTTCGGCATTGGGCTTGTAATACTTGAAGCCTAATGTCTTGCAATATTCGCAAACAGGCAAGCCAAGATAAGAAGCGAGAGAAGAGGGCAGTCGATAGCCCTCAAAATCATCTTTAGAAAAGAAAGGAATTTCTTTGACGGAAACTTCGCCTTTTCGACCTTGCGAGACAAAAGAGTTCCAACCTTTCCAAAGCGCGGACATCTTGATGACATTCCAGTGAACACGAACGCGATAATTCGTATAAGGAGGATTGACCAAAGGCAAAGTATCAAGCAAGTATCGGACATTGAGAGAAATCTTGTCGCCGGGAATCGTCAAAAACCAATCGAACGGAACATACTGTCCGATGTCAAAAGTTGTGTTATGTTTCCGGGAAAAATCGAAACTGGAATAATCAAGTTTTGCCAGTTCCTTTACATCATAAATCGAATTGTCAGCACCATACCTTTGTTCAAGTTGCGTCATCATAAATAACACCTCTAAAATAAAAATGATACTGGCAAACAAAAAGCCTAAAAGTCTTGAATGCTAGCAAACAAGACAGTTAGGCGCGTGGATTATGAGTTGCGCGGTTCTCAAAATCCTTTGAAGAAAATATCGGAGACACATAAACTCCGAACGGCTTGCAGGAGGAAAGACCGACAAACCGATTTTCTACATACCTTTGAAGTCGGGCGGAACTTCGCCGACAACTGGCGGTTGCGCTTGCAATTTTTTCTGTTCGGAATCATTCATTTTCTGAACGACTTCTTCGGGAAAATTGAATTCATTCCAATGATGAATAATATATTTATCATCAGTATAAAAAAGCGGAATAACAGCGCCTTTTGCATAAACGCCAACTTCAAAAACTTTCCAATCCGTCTGATAATTCGGATTGATTTTTTCAAACATTTTGTAATTGTTGCGAACAACAATACCAAAATTAGGGGCTTCATAATAAGCCACAGTCCTTTCTTCTACCTCATCGGTAATCAAGAAAACTTTCTTTGCCATAATTAACTTCCACTGGACGAAGATGAACCACTAGACGACTTGTCGCCTTTGTCCTTGTCGCCGTCTTTTTTACCAATCTTATTGATAATGTTTGAGATAGCGTCTCCGACATTCGCTTCTTTGTTGCCTTGTCCACTGGCAACGGCGGAAACGATAGCAGCAATTAAAGGAATCATACAAACTCCTAAAAGGGCGGTAATTCACCGTTATCCTTTGCGTATTGAATCATATCATATAAATCGTCTTGTGTCAACATCTTTTGAATATTTTTATTGTTCGAATAGCAGTCGAACATAGTTTCAAGAATTGTCTCACTGTCATTGTTTTTGAACTTTTTAGCACGAAGCCGATATTCACGAACAATCTTATTCTGTATCTTCCAAAGAGCAAAAGGCTTATCACCACCAAGACGGCGATAATTATAAAAGCGTTTCATTTCCTCTTTTTTCAACTTACAGTCAATATCCATAAGCCATTGAGGATTCCAAAAATACATTTTGCGCATATAGTAATGAGGGACATTCACACGGCGTTTACCGAACATAATGAAGCCGTTTTTCTGAAATTCAGATGAATTGTCCAAATACAATCCACGACCAAAGCCTTGACTGAAAAATATCTTTGGTGGCAAGCAACCTTTATCATAATAAAGTTCATCAAGAAGTTTACCGTAAACTTGCTTATTCAAATACTTGACAATATAGGCGAAAGCACCTTGCTTAACTGGCTTAACATCAACCATTCCAAATTTCCAACTCTTTTTCAAGAACTGTTCACACTCATAAAAATCAAGTCCACAGAAAAGTATGTGATAATGCGGACGCTCCGTCTGACTTCCATACTCGCACGAACCAATAAATGTAAAATCGAAAGTGGAATGAGAATACTTGTTGGGCTTCGCAGGGAATATTGTCTTAGCACGATGGCGAAGAGTATCAAGATACTTGTGGTAATGGCTATAATCAAGCGTAGGATGTTCAAATCCATCGACTAAAGGCAAATGCTCATCATCGTAGGTAAATGTAACGAAAGCACCTACACCGAAACGCGAAAACTCATATCGGGCGCGGTCTATCCACATATTCGATATATCCTTTCGGCAGGATTCACAAGTTCGACAAGGAATAGGCACACAATTACCGTATATGTTTTTTATATTCTTGTCAAAATAAGGTCTAGAACAAGACACTATCTTTTTTCTCCAAATATTCTCTAACAGTCTTGCGGTAAAATTTTTCCGCTTCATCAAGCGTCAGAAACTCGCCGAAAAGACTAGGTATTCGCCTAAAGTTCATAGTATCATCGACAGAAAGCCAATTACAGAAAACGAAAAAAACATCTCTACGGCGTTCTATCCTACAAAAATCACCTAGACAATGAAAGTCATAAACAAGGTGAGGAAACTTCATCTTGTTCCTACACATATCTAGGTATTGAAATTTACTGGAAGAAATCAACGGCTCTTCCTTGCGTTCTATACGCTTCTGAATTGATTCGATGACATCTTTGAAATCCTTAAAAAGCCTAAAAAGACGGGAAAATTCACTATCAAAGAAAATGTTCTTATGCAAATAATCGAAGTGCTTACGGATATTGTCCAAATCAAAATTATCTGTCATTTACCAAAATTTTTATAGGCTTGCTCACCAGCCTTTTTAAGAGTTTGTTTAGAAGCAACCCTACGGAATGTGGCAATATCAATAGGCTTACCGTGCTGTTGCTGTTGCAAAGCCCACATCTGATAAGCAGGAGTGCTCCTAATAGCGTCATCAATTTGAGCCAAAGAGGAAGTGCGCTTTCCGTTAGAAGTAGAGCCACTAGAAACACCAGTGCCTTTAGCAGGAGCATTTTCTGAATTACTTTGTTGACTTTCAATAAAATCAGAATCCTGCGGAGAACCTTTAATTTCAGCCAAAATCTCTTTAAACAATCGATACTGTTTTGAAGAATCGCGTCCATATCCTGCGCGTTCACGCTCCGAGAGATTCTGCATAATCTCATTGAAACGAGCCATAGCTTCTTGAATTTGAGATTGAGTAACTTTTTCATAGGCAGAAGTTCTACGATTCTCCAAACCAAGTTCATCACGCTTCAAAGCAATTATCTGATTTTGAGTATCCTTATCCTTGTCAATCTTATCTTTAGCAACTTTAAGACTTTCATCTTCTCTACGATTTTCGCCTAACTGGGAAATCAAATCACCTAGAATAGACATATCAGAACCGCCGACAGATTGAGAGGGTTGCTGAGGACTTGCGGAAGCACCTACGGAAGAAGTTCCTGCGCCTTGTGCTGCAAGAGGATTTATTCCTGCGTCCATATTCTGTTTAAGATTAAGAGTAACATTATTTTGGTCGAACCACTTTTGATATTCAAACTGGTTTTTTTGAAGAGCGAATTCTTTTTTCCAGTTCTCTTGCTGTTGTGCGAAATGTTCCTCTTCTCTATCACGAGAATTCAAATTCAAGGGGTCTTTGAAAAAGTTTCCTAAACCTTGAAACATATCCTTAAAAAAGTCCATAGGGTATAGTTTCTCCTTGATACTACTACTGTTAACACATAACGAGAGATTAAACACCCGAAGCCAGTAATTCGGGTGTTCCTCTCTCTCAAACTTATAGTAGCATAAAAGCGAAAGTGTGTCAAGTACTAAATGTGTGGTTGATTTTTTTGTATACGCTGTATCTAGTGAAAATTCGACCGTTTCCTTATGCTTATCAAGGCGACGCATAAGGAAACGGGGAAAGGAATGTGGAAAAATGGTGGAAAACTGGTGGAAAACTGGTGGAAACTAGGGGGATAATTTGTGGATATTTTTTTGTGTGGCTGACGATGAATTTGCGTACACGCACACACACGAAACGCGCGCGCGCGCGCACGCATTTACTGCGAGCCAACAAAATTTTATGACTATAACACGCTATGCGTCAGATGGCGAGTTTCCCACAATGTGGAAAAACGGTTTGGCGTTTAGTGCGCCACCGTTTTCCCACAATGTGGAAAACTCGCCACTGCGCGAGGACGGGAAAAACCGTTTATTACAAACGATTTAGATTGGATTTTTAAACAAAGATAGGCGCGTAACGGCGATAAAGCAACGGTCGTTCCGCCTATGCATTCATCTCGTTTGATGTCGGAGAGAAACCGAGTTCTTTGTCAATGAATTCCTGCCTTTGCCGAGAAATTTCATCGAGTTTGTTTTGAAGCCGTTCCTTTTCCATTCGGTCGAGGTCCTTTGAATTCTGATTTTCAAGAGCGCGCTTTATGGTGTCAACATCGGCTTTGTCCAAAAATCCGCTCCGAAGAGCAATGATGTCATCGGGAATAGTTTTATTGAAGTCGGGAATTTTACCTTTCTGATAGTCGTAGACACCTTGTCCTTGTCCTTGTCCTGCGCCCTCTTGATTGAGCCGTGAGAGCCGATTGGAAGACTTTAGAGCCGCAAAATCCTTGTCATCGACAATATTGTCGTACTTGATTTTAGGACGCGGTACAGAGAGCGACAAGTCATCATCGCGCCAAATCTTGCGAGTATGGTAGACAGACTGCAATTTGTCAGACATTTCAATTGTTCCTTGAATGTAAACATCATTCGTTTGTTGCACATCTCCGCCAGCGGATATGCAGGACGGAAACATAATGCTTTCGAGAAAAACAAGGGCAGCAGTGACCACCGCTTGAACCAACATCAAAATACTTTTTTTCAAAGTTTCGTTCATAAAAAACTCCTAGAATCCGAATGTTTCGGGAACTGAATTGTAAGGCAGACAGCGAACAAGTTTAATGTCTGTCGCAATTTGAAGTTTGAATGCAGGATAATTCGTGTAAGCCAAGAAATCACGGCGGATATTTTCGGGCGATGTAGAAACAAACTGCATTGAGAGCAAAGGAAGAGAATTGAACTCGCGAGCCTGCACATAAGAACCGAACAAAGCGTCAATGGTAACTGGAAGAGCGAACATTCCAGAAGCCAAATTCTTCCTTGCCTTGAGATATGCCGCGCGTGTCTGATAGCCATAAAGTCGCAAATCGGCTTCCGTACCTTGTGCCATAATCTCTTGATTCAAAATTGGCTCGTAGCCAGTCTTGACAAATTCGGGCATAAAGATATCTTCGGGCACTCTGTCAGTCCATTCGTGTCCTACGC
>JAPUUO010000087.1:0-3880 GCA_026967815.1 Candidatus Bathyarchaeota archaeon
CAATCATTACAATGATAAATAATATCACTCCGAGAAAGGCTCCAATCATGGCGGCTATCAAGTCACTGCCTTCGCCAAAGATCTGTTTAATGAGTTGATTGGTGACACTTCCACCGTAAGCTACGATAAAGTTCATGCAGGTTTTCCCAATTAAAGCCGGAATAAAAGCTTTGATCAGAGTGTAATGCATAATGCCCAACGGAATGAAAAGAAGGTCATCGGGTAAAGGTGTTAAAGCGAAAAGAAAGATGGCGACTGGACCAAATCGGTCAAAGACCTTAACCATAAACTCCATCTTTCGACGTCGTTCTTTCTTGATGACTCTCCTTCCGTAATAGCCAAGTAAGTAACCCGATAATTCACCTACAGCTGAACCCATTCCTGCCGTAATTGCAATCAAAACAGGGTCAAAATTCCCCGTGCTTCCCAACCAAAAAATAACTACAGTATAAGGTATAGGAAAAAATATGGATACCGCACCGATTAGGCTAATCGTGAAAATTCCAAGGTACCCATAGGTCTGGGCGAGTTGTTGCATCCACTCGACTAACTGTTGAAAGACATCTTGAAGTAAGACCTGCAAACAAGCCCTCTCGAAAGCCCATGCTACGGTTAGTTTTAACGCTTATCGTGTCCAACCCTAATAATCTTTGTTGGCGTAACAATAACGTCGACTTTCTCATCTAGCGGCGTAGAAGGTGCATATTCGACTAGTTGAACGTCGTGTATCGTTGTTGCAACGAGCACGTTTCCAAACTTTTCTTGGATCATCTCTATTTCGCGGTCTCCATAACCGCGACCCTTTCCAAGTCTATTCCCGTCTTTATCAACCGCCACACTGCCAGTTACGATTAGGTCTGGTTTTGGGAAAGCCGCTGTTTCCTTTCCATATTTAAAGGCACCTTTGATCGTTGAAGCAAACCGTTCTTTTCCAGCTGTTATTTCTGGAGCGATCACGAGAAAGCCATGTTTAAGCCTAGGGGTAGCCACAACCAGAATCTTGCCATCCTTCAGGGTCATCTCTCGAACAGCTCTTTGAGGAGAGTCAGGATTACAGAAGACAACTTGCGCTCTTTCATACTCCGACAGTTGTCTCAGGTTTTGAGCAGCCTTTTCCGCGCCAATGAAGTTAGGTATTCGATGAACCACAGGTTTGGGAAAAGTGGCTATTCCTTTTTCTTCCATTAGTTTCCAGACTTTCATCCTTATCTCATTCTTGGACAAGCTGCCCACCTGCTAGGAGTCGCGTGCTAGTTTTAAATAGTGCGCTTAAGTCATTAAATTTTGGGGGAAACAATGAATTTATTCGTCTTCTTCATAATCTGGATGGCCACGTTTGCTGTTCCTATTCCGCCCAGAAGAGACAGAGTGAAGCCGTTGCCTAGGATCGTCACCTTTCTTTTAGGTTTGCTCCTGTTCCTAATTTTCGGGGCCGTCTTTACACCTTTGAGTTTATTTACGTATTGGCTGGTGTATACGCGAGTTTTTCTGGCTTTTCTAGAATATGCCTTCACTATTAGACGGAGACAAGAAGACGAAGGTTTCAGAGGTTATCGTTTTCGAGACAAATTTCGAGTTTCGGTTAAGGTTAAGGGGAAAATTATTGCTTCGCTTTTTGTTTTGTATCTTATTTCTTGCATTGTTGGTGTGGGTTTCTCTCAGATTCAGCGAGTGAACAATGCCTATTACTTCAATGATTTTATCAAATTGCAGTCAGGTCTACTCTTTAGCAAGCCGATTCCAGACAGCATGGTGCGGCTAGTAACCAGAGAGTTGGCAATTTCTGTTGCCAGGCGTCACATGTCAGACTTTGGAAGCAACATGCGAGTGTTAGATACGCACATCACAAAAACCTTAGAGGGGCGCCTAGTCTGGGTTGCGGTGATAGGCTCAACCAACGTAATAGCAGAAAACTATGTGAAAGGCTTCATAATCATTGACGCCACTGACCCAGCGGTTGTTCCTGAGATTGTGCATAGGGAGTTTCTAGTAGGTGACGGATTATGGTGGGACCGCGGTCTCCCATTCAAACCGTACATGTCAAGCACAGCGGGCAGTTACGGCGTCTCCTACCCGTCATGGGACCTAACCACTGGTGAGTTAGTATACATCGTAGCCAGATACAATGTGGGGTTTGACTTGATTCACAGATACGCTGGACTAATTGTTTACAATTCCGAGGGAGCAACATCATACGACTTTTCTAATCTTCAAACAGTTCCAACATGGGTCACCCAAGTTTACGACGAAGACTGGTTAGAACGCATGATAAATGAGTGGGGAGGCTTCAGGAGAGGAGAGTCCTTTGATTATTGGGCTGGCGGCTTCTTATGGATTATTCCGCCAAGCAGAGAACGAGTTGAGATGTCCGAAGATACACGTTACATTGTTGACCCAGAAACAGAGGATGTCATCGCCATGGTCATCGTGAACCCTGTTGCCAGCGAAAGAACCCTTGCTGGCGTCTTCAAAGCAACACGCGAAGGAGTCTTCTATTATGACTATTCAAAAGAGAAATACATCTCGGGCATAACAGCAGAAGACATAATTGAGGGAAAGCTACCTAAGCCCGCAACCGGCTCATACGATGCGGAAATGCCACTTCTTTATCCAATTCAAATTGAAGAAAATTCGTATCGTTTAGCTTGGTATGTACCAATTTACTGGCGTGAAGGAACCGGTGGACCAGATGAAACCATTTATTTGGCGGGCTTCGCAATTATTGATGCTCAAGATATAAACAGCGTCTCAATCGAAATGGCTGGCGAAGGACTTACAAGTGAACAACTAGTGCAATCAACAAGATTAAATTTCATCAAGCTGTTTGGAATGGTTACATTCGTTGAATTAGAAACAACCGTTGTAGACAAGTATGAATATGTTATTGAAGGAACAACCCATGTGTTGTTGCATGTCGAAAACAGCACATACCAGTGGATAGAGGCAACAGCCAATGACGTGCCTAAACAGCAATGGTACGAGTTGCTAGCTACCGAGTCAGGACAACACATTACAGCTCATATTGAAAAGCGAGGCGATGCCTGGACAATAATTGACTTTGAAAACTTGAATCTCTAAATTTTCATTCCGCATGCAATTGTAGCTCCATGATCTAAGCTCCGAATTTTCTGGTTTTTCCAAGAAGGTTCATAATGATTGGCATGAGATCTTTACCTCTGATCCTTCCGAGTCCTCCTCTTGCGCAAGCCCTTTCAGAGAACTCTTTGACATCATCTGTGCGTACTTCTGGTCCAGAGATAACCACTGGCACGGGGTCGCCTTCATGTTCCTTTGTGCGGGAAGAGGTTGTGTGGTCTGCAGTCACCACGATATAGGTTTCGCTCAAATCAACATTACGGGTAACATAATCCACTAGCTGTTCTATCTTCTGTATCATCCTCACTTTTTCATCCACTCGACCATCGTGACTGGCAATGTCGGTTGCTTTTACATGCACAAAAACAAGATCACAAGAGTGAAGGGCTTTGACAGCAGCTCTTGCTTTAGCCAGAACATTGGTGTCATAGGTCCCTGTGGAACCAGAAACATCGATAAGCTTCATTCCCGCCGCTTTGCAGACGCCATTGACCAAAGGCATGGCGCTAATGGCAACCGAGCTGATGTCATATTGAAGAGAAAGAGGTGTCAAATCGGGCAGTTTACCAGCGCCCCTGCACAACACAACGTTGGCTGGAAACAAGCCTGCCGTTTGTCTTTCAATATTAAAGGGATGATTTTCAAGAACCTTATGAAAATAATCGGTGAGTTCGTTGAGGATCTTGGCGGTCTTTTCTGCTTCGTCACTGTTGCTAAGAGGATGTACTTCTGAGACGTTTTCCTCTACTTTATGTGGGTCGGAGTCACTTACCATCATGGACAG
>JAPUUO010000087.1:3980-6021 GCA_026967815.1 Candidatus Bathyarchaeota archaeon
GCTCCCCTCCCAGAGTAGACCTTTTCTGCATCGTATCCAAGCAAGGCTAAGTGCGCCACATCGCTACCAGGCGGAATTCCAGGCGAAATGACGTCTATTATGCCGCAGATGCCTTTTTCTGCTAGCCGGTTAAGAGAAGGTTTCCTAGCAGCTTCAAGCGGGGTTTTGCCACTTAGTTCAGCAAGGGGACGATCTCCCATGCCGTCTCCTACGATAAAAATGGCTTTCATAAGTTTTCATCCCAAAGCAACCGGTTTTTATTTAAATTCAAAGATGATAAACCTTGAATGTTTATGTGCATACTACGCCAGTCCTTTAATCTCATTTAGACTCTCTAGCTTTCCTCTATTTCCATTTCACCACTTAAATTTTCATTTAAGGGCTTCTTTTAGAGACAGTAAGTAAGCGATCGACTATGTAGCAATGTAGGTCAGCTTGCTTTGCAGCCTAATACGACTTAGCAAACAAAACAACTTCTTTAGCATTGTTGCCGCAGTAGAAGCAATCAGAGAACGGTTCTTCTTTTTCAAACGGAATTAGAGAGATTGCTGCACCTGTTTCTTCCTTCACCTTTTCTTCGCACTCTTGGCTTGAACACCAGCTGGCCTTGATGAAGCCACGTCTCTTTCTCAAGGCTTTCTTGAATTCACCGTAGCTTTTCACGGATATGATGTTTTCTTCTAAGAATTTCTTGGCTCGGTTGAAGAGATTGTTTTGAACTGTCGTGAGCATTTCGCTTATTGCGCTGACCAGTTGTTCTTCCGTCACGTCGACTCGTTCAAATGTGTCTCTTCTTGCCACTACAACCTGTTTTCGTTCTAGGTCTCTCGGGCCAACCTCGATTCTTATGGGCACGCCTTTCAATTCCCATTCGTTGAATTTCCATCCTGGCGTGTATTCCGGTCTATCATCGATTATGGTGGTTATACCACTTTGGTCAAGCCTTTTAGAGACTTCTCGAGCTTTATCGAGGATGGTGTCCCTCTCAACTTCCTTGTAGAATATAGGAATGATCACAGCCTGATACGGAGCTATCTCAGGGGGAAGCACCAGCCCCTTGTCATCCCCGTGAACCATCACGATTGCACCGAGGAGTCGAGTAGCTATACCCCACGAAGTCGTCCAGACATAATGGTCTTTCTCATCTTCTCCGACAAACTGAATCTTAAACGCCTTCGAAAAGTTTTGCCCAAGATTATGCGAAGTTCCCATCTGCAACGCTTTACCATCAGGCATAAGAGCCTCCAGCGTGGCTGTATAAAGGGCTCCCGCAAACTTCTCAAGATCGCTTTTCTTTCCGGCAAGCACTGGAATCGCGAGCAGGTTTTCCATTAGATTCTTGTAGATGTTGAGAATATCCATGGCTTCCTGGTCAGCCTCTTCCATTGTTGCATGTGCTGTGTGACCTTCTTGCCACAGAAACTCCCTTGTTCTCAAGAAGAGCTTCGTGGCTTTTGTTTCCCACCTCACTATATTACACCATTGATTTAGTTTGAGGGGAAGGTCTCTCCAGCTCCTTATCCACTTCTTAAACATGGCGTAAATGACCGTTTCCGACGTGGGTCTAACTGCCAGCCTTTCTTTTAGCTCGCTTTCGCCTCCGATAGTTACCCATGCGCATTCGGGAACGAATCCTTGGAAATGTTCAGCCTCTTTCTTCAAGAACCTCTCAGGTATGAACAGGGGAAAGTAGGCGTTTTTGTGTCCAGTTTCCTTTATTTTTTCATCGAAGTATTTCTGGATTTTTTCCCACATTGCGTATGAATACTCTCTGAAGACCATGCAGCCTTTAACAGGAGCGTAGTCAGCCAGCTCCGACCTTAAGACCACTTGGGTGTACCATTCTGAAAATTGCTTGGATTTTTTAGCAGTAATCTTTGCTGCCTTCGCCATTCTAACTCATCTCTCGCCGCATGGTTTCGAAGAAGCTACACACTAGTTTAGGACGGGTCTTGAAGAAGAAATCAACGTCGTGGAACACAGTCACCCATTGCAACCACTTCTTCATCAAGTCTAAGAAAAACTATTTAAAAGTTTTCCT
>JAPUUO010000088.1 GCA_026967815.1 Candidatus Bathyarchaeota archaeon
ATGGCTTTCAGAGCCTACGATCCATGCTTTGCTTGTGCTACTCACTTTGCTATTGGTGAGATGCCTTTAGAGGTCAAGATTTACGATTACGAAAGACGGCTAATGAAGACAGTGAGAAGATGATGAGAAATGAATGAAGTCAAAGTTGGAGTTTTTCTGTCGGATTGCGGAAAGCAGCTCTCTGAAATTCTAGACTACAACGCACTGATCGACTATGTGAAAAAAGTTTCAGGTGTGTCTCTCGTTGGTAGAAGCAGTGAGTTCTGGCGTGGCAAAGGATTACAGCTAATCGTAGACGCCATTAAGGATAAAAGGATAAATAAAGTTGTAGTGGCGGAGAGTCTCCCGAAACTAAGCGAAGTCAACATTGTTCAGGCAGTTGAAAACGCTGGTCTTAACCCCTATCTGGTGGAAGTGATCGACCTCAAGGATCACTGTGCCTGGCCTCATCGCGCAACACCGTTGGAAGCAACTGAAAAAGCCAAAGCCATGCTGCTAGCTGCCATCGAACGAGCCAAGCTTCTCGAACCTATAGAAAAACTTGAGTTTCCAGTCCTCAAATCTGCCGTGGTCATAGGCGGAGGCATAGCCGGTATGCAAGCCGCCGTGGATTTGGCGGATTTGAAATTTGAAGTGCATCTGGTTGAAAGGGCACCGTTTCTTGGGGGTTTAGCCGCTCAGGCAGGTCGATTCTTTCCAACGGATGACTGCGCGCTCTGCATACAATCCCCACTCTCAGACGTAAAAACCATAACCCACACCTCACGAAAATGCGTATATCGTTCCGGTTTCAGCGAGATTCCCCACCTAAACATACTGACAAGTTCGAGAGTAGTGAGTATCGAAGGAGTTCCTGGCAACTACAAGGTTACAATAGAGAAGAAGCCAAGATACGTCAACGAACTGAAATGTACAGCATGCGACTTATGCACAACCGTTTGTCCTGTAGAAGTACCAGATGAATACAATGCAAAGCTGAAAGCTCGCAAAGCCATCTACATGAACATACCCAATGTTCATCCACCTGTCTATGTCATCGACGAAAACGTCTGCAAGTTCCACGACTGTGCCAAATGCGTCGAAATTTGCCCCACCAAAGCCATCGAATTAAACCAGAAAGGTGAGCAGATAACACTCAACGTAGGCAGTATAATCGTTGCCACGGGCTTCCAAGAGTTCGATTCCAGCATAATAAAGGAGTATCACTACGGCGACTATCCAGACGTCGTAACTAATCTTGAACTGGCTCGGATGATTGACGGCTTTGGCCCCACAAGCGGTGAGATTGTTAGACCTTCAGACCGCAAGCCTGCCAAGAAGGTTGTTTTCATACAATGTGTAGGTTCGCGTGATAGGCGATACAATTACTACTGTTCGAGCATCTGCTGTATGGTCTCCCTGAAACATGCCATGCTACTCAAGACGATAGATCCCAACGCAGATGTCACGATATGTTACATAGACGTAAGAACCACCGGAAGGGAGCATGAAGATTACTATGAACGAGCTCGGGAGATGGGAATAAAGTTTGTCAAGGGTAGGCCAACTGAAGTCTTGCAGGACGCACAAACGAGTAGGCTAATCGTCGATGTTGAAGACGCTCTTCTGAAAAGATTCCTAGCACTGCCCGCTGACCTTGTAGTGCTGGCTCCCGCGATGGTGCCTTCCACAGGCACTAAGGAACTGGTCGAAATCCTAGGTATCGAATTAGATGAAGACGGTTTCTTCAAGGAATATAATGCCAAGCTGAGACCAACTGAAACCAAGTTAAAAGGAATGTACATCTGTGGAGGAACAACATTCCCAAAGGACACGCCAACAACTTCTCTGCACGCACATTCGGCGGCTCTAAAGGCCGCCAAATTCATGAACAACGCCAAGATAGTCAAAGACCAGAGAACCGCCGTGGTTAACGAGGAATATTGCGGGAACTGCGAGTTCTGCCCGGTAACTTGTCCATACGGCGCGATAAGTCTCGAGCCAACGACCGGAGAACATTTCATTGCTCGAATATCCGATCTCCTCTGCGAAGGATGCGGTATCTGCGTCGGAACTTGTCCCCTCAATGCAATTGAACTCAGACACTCGAGACCAAACCAGATGCTCGCTCAGATGAAAGGTCTCATGTCTATTAATGGAACATCGAAACCTTTGGTTCTAGCCATCTGCTGTTCGGAATGTGGCCACACAGCCGTAGACTCTTCTGGAATGGCCATGATACAGTATCCAGCCAATGTCAGAGTCATGAAAGTTCCTTGCACGGGCATACTGCAAGTTCACCAATTGCTGGATGCCTTCAAATCTGGTGCTCAAGGAGTAATGGTTGTAGGATGCAAGAGTGACGGTTGCCACTACGAGGTCGGCGTCCAGAAAGCTGAAAAAAAGGTGGAGCTTGCAAGAACGTTGCTGAAAGAATATGGTATAGAGCCGGACAGATTGGCGATGTTTAACATGGTCTTCATCGAAGGAAGAGAATTCGCCCAAGCAACGCAAATGATGACTCAAAGTTTAGAAAAGCTGAGTCCACTCCATTTGACCGACGATTCTTTGGCAGAGGCGTGAATTTGGCATGACCCATGGAAAAGAGGAAAAATCTGCGGACCAAGCATTCTCTCAAGCAGTTACACATATGACTCCATGCTACCAGTGTGGAACGTGTGCTAGCAGTTGTCCAGTTGCGAAAATCACCGAGCGTTTTAATCCTAGAGAAGTTATTAGATTGTCTCTATTGGGAGAAAGAAATGAGGTGATTTCAGGCGATGCCATATGGTTGTGTTGTTCATGCTATAACTGCCATGAAAGATGCCCCCAAAAGGTCCACGTCCCGCATGTGCTGTACCTTCTCAGAAATATAGCCTTACACGCGGGCCATTCACCGAACATCTACTCAGAGTTTGCATCCGCGCTCTTGAATAATGGCCGCTTAGTCAATGTTTCCAGATTCGTAGAAAACAAAAGACCCATTCTAGGCTTACCCCCTCTCCAACCAACAGGTATGGAAGCGCTGAGAAAGATTCTCGCCTCAAAAGGACTCGACAAGTTTCAAAAGAAGGAAGAAATGCGATGAAAAGATACGCCATTTTCCTCGGTTGCACCATACCTGCTCGCCAACCAAACTACGAGTTATCAGCGAGAAAAGCCTTGGCCAAACTTGAAATCGAACTTGTAGACCTACCCAACATGACGTGTTGTTGCCCGCCACCCATGCAATCCATTGACCTAGAAGCCAGCTTAGCTGTGGCGGCATACAATCTCTGCCTAGCCGAAGAAGCAGGCTTGAACATAGTGACGTTATGTTCTGGTTGTTTTGAATCTCTTGCCATGGCAAACGAAACTCTGAAAGCCGAAGACGAAACAAGAGCGAAGACAAACGCGATTTTGTCCAGAGCTGGCAAGGAGTTTCAAGGCAGCATAAACGTTAAGCATTTCCTCCAAGTCTTGACAGAAGATGTAGGATTAGAACGTCTCAAGAGAAGCGTCTCCAAGCCTTTAAGCAATCTGAAAGTAGCAGCGTTCTACGGCTGCCACGCACTCAGACCAAGCGAGTATCTGAAATTGGACGACCCAGAAAGCCCACGCATTCTTGAAAGTTTGATCGAAGTGTTGGGTGCGACGAGTGTTGAATATCGAGATAAGCTGAAGTGTTGTGGTGGGCTCCTGAGGGGTTATTCTGACGACCTCGCGCTTAGTCTTGCCAGAGAAAAACTCGCGAATGCAACGAAGGCGGGCGCTGACTGCATCGCGACACTGTGCCCGTTCTGCTTTATTGCCCTGGATCTAGGACAACTGCAGATGAAGTCAAAGCTCAATGAAACCTTCGACATGCCAGTGCTTCACTATTCGGAACTTCTAGCCCTGGCCTTGGGAATTGATCCGAAGGAAATGGCGCTAGAAACCCATAAAGTTAAGGCTGAAAAGGTCATCCATAAGATATCTATCAAGCATTAGATAGCCCAACAAGGTCATTGTTAAGTGAAGAAAGACCTATCAAGAGCGCGCCAAACCGCATGATCAACAATATTGTCGTTTCTCTCACGCAATAGGCATAGAAATCTCTCTGATAGCCTCTCTTCATTAAACGCTCAAGGTCTGGGTCACATCCATCTCTCTTGATTCTTTTTGAGTTCATCCAAATCTTGTCCATTACAAATATCAATTCCAGCACACCCTCCTTGTCAATGCACGCACGAAACGACACATCTGAGTAGTCGAACTTGACCCTGTCATGCAAATTGTCTGTGAAGCTCTCGAAAGATAGTGTATGAAATGCACTCTACGCGCGCACATAATATAAATCACCTCGCAACGTATTGAATTCTTGCAAGTAAGTGTTGTAAATGGTTTGGGTGAAATTACGTGAAGAAGGTTCTGTTCGTGTGTGTGGAAAATGCTTGTAGGAGTCAAATGGCCGAGGCTTTTCTCAACAAAATAGCCAACGGAAAAGCCACAGCAACTAGTGCAGGCACCAAGCCTTCTAAGGAAGTGCATGCTAAAGCAGTTGTTGTTATGCAAGAAGTTGGAATTAACATAGGCAGGCAAAGACCCAAGTTGTTGACAGCTAATATGGTTAAAGAAGCAGATAGGGTCGTGACAATGGGTTGTGCTGCTGATGTCTGTTCTGTGTTTCCGATTGAGACAGAAGATTGGCAAATTGAAGACCCTTCAGAAAAATCTATAGAAAAGTTCAGGGAGATTAGAGATGAAATTAAGAGACGAGTTGAAAGGCTGATCAAAGAGCTTGGTTTCAGGTGAGGTCGCATGGTTTCCTCCAAGGTTTTTGACCCCAAAGAGTTCTATAGTAGACAGATTGCTCTGCCCGAGCTTAAACAAGAAGGTCAAGAGAAACTAAGACGTTCCAAAGCGGTTGTGGTTGGCTTGGGCGGTTTAGGCACAGTCTCCGCTCTTTATCTTGCCCTAGCCGGTGTTGGACATCTGCGCCTAGTCGATCAAGACATAGTTGAACTCAACAATTTACACCGTCAAGTTTTGTACGGCGTACACAGTTTACGCTACCCGAAGGCAGAGGCTGCAGCAGAAAGAATTGGACAGATAAATCCTGAGGTGAAAGTTGAGCCTATAACAGAAAACGTGAGAAGAGGCAATGTTTACGACATAATTGAAGGAACGAACTGTGTTGTCGATGGATTAGACAACATGCACACGCGCTATCTGCTAAACAGATCGTGTGCCAATCAAAAGATTCCCTATGTTTTTGGAGCAGCCATCGGGATTGAGGGTAACCTCTCAGTCTTTGCTCCTCCAGAGACTCCATGCCTTGAATGTGTGTTGCCAAATCTGGACGACCGATATCTTCCAACCTGCGACGTGCGGGGAGTGCTGGGGGCAACCACAGGCATTATCGGGTCAATGCAAGCTATGGAAGCAATAAAGTTGCTTGCTGGAATGGGCGATTCATTGAAAGGAAAACTTATGGTCTTTGACTTCCGTGACATGTTTTTCACCACAATTGAAATCTTCAAGCGTTCCGATTGCCCAGTATGTCAAGGCAAACCAACGACAAGAGTTGAACAAGGCGAGCGGCTGGCATGGTTGTGCGGACGTAACACAGTGAATATTAATCCCCCAAAGCCAACTAACATGAACTTGAGCGAAATCTATGAGAGATTAAAGCGCCATTTCAGAATCCTCATAAAATCTTCTTTTGTAGTTGTGTTTGAATATGACGGCGTCGAAGTCAGCCTTTTCAATCAGGGACGCATGCTTCTTAAGAATGTGAAAGATGAAGAGTCTGCGCTGGAAGTTTACAACAAGGTGATAGAGAACCTAGGCTTGAACCCTGCATAATTGAAAAACACTAGCACACAAAACTGATATTAAGAAATCGCATGAAAAGCTGCCAATTTAACCATACAGAAAACATAAAAGCTTTACTTTTCATGATGACTTTGTGTGAAACAAGTGCCGGGGTGGCCGACCGGTTAGGCGGCGGCCTGCAGAGCCGCTATAAATGGGTTCAACTCCCATCCCCGGCTC
>JAPUUO010000089.1 GCA_026967815.1 Candidatus Bathyarchaeota archaeon
AAAAAGAATGATTCAAATGGACCAAAGAACTGGGTTAATCCAGCATGCATGCATGATCTCGATAAAAACTTAATATGGGCGCAATATGTCTGAAATTTAATCGCCCTTTGCTATGGGACTAAAAAAGAATTCGTAGACAAAATTTAAGTCGCGTCTTTTGGTAGTGCGCTTACCTTTTCTAGGTGGGTGAATAAGACCTTCTTCTTCCTTTCTTGCACGGCTTTGATGTAATACCTCAGCGTCCTCTTGTCCACTCCTAAGATGTCCTTAATTGCGTCTGGCGAGACACCCTTCAGATACAACTTAGTCGCGTAGATATATCTGAAACTATGGACAGTTAATTGCGGTAACTCACACATTTGCATAAACTCCTTAAACTTGAGCCGCAATGTTTGGTCTGAGATGTGCTTCATCTGGCCATTCTCGATCGCTGGAAAGAAGTAAGACATGTTTCCATACCTCTGCTGAACATATTCCTTCCATTCCTTTAGGAAATCCCTGTACCACTCATTGGTTATCCCCTTCACCTGCTCCACTCGATGTTTACCTATGTATGAAACTGTAGGCTTCTCCCCTTCCAATCCTTCAATCATGTCGAACCTTAGCTCTGACAGGGCATTGGTTCTCCCACAGAACTGTAGCACCGTTGCGGCTATGAAGGCGAGATACTGATAGTCCTCTCTTCTACTTTGCCTCAGTTTCTTGAGTAACTTGGGAACTCTAGCAAGCTCCTCATCGGTTGGAATATACGGATTCTTCCTCGAGTGTGGCCTCTTGATCGGGATTAATGGCTCCCTAAGCTCTTGGGTTCCAACCTTGTCAACGACCTCTAACACATACCTAAGTCCCCTAATGTGAGAGTTAACTGTGCGATCTGACATTTTCTCCCACTTCTTATACCTCTTCAAATATACCTGCCTCGCCTTAAGATATCTAACAAATTCAGAGATCATAATTGGCTTCAATTGTTTGAGATTTCCTACCTTTGGATAGTTTTCCCCAAGGAATTTGAAGAACAGGTTCAACCTTGATTTGTATGTCCCCGCGGTGGGATGGTTTTCATCCAATCCCTTTAATACGCAGAATCTGGAGAAGAATCTGTTCAAAGGAAGGTCTTTCGACTTGCTCCCGTTGTTAATCTCATCTATAACCTTGTTGATAAGGAACTCCAATTTGTTCTCTAACGTGTCAAGCTTAGCCATGAGGACATAGAATTGATCTCGTGGAGGGAGAGATCTGTGAGTACTCTCGTTGAAGTATTTATCCCGAATCTCATCGTACGCAGTCAACGTAGCATAACCCACAAGTAGCATACATGCATACTTTCTTCTATTCGCGCCCGGAATGCGTGACTTATCTCGGTTAAATTTCAGGTGTACCGTGTATAGTATTGAGCAACAAATTAGCTTCATAGACTCTGCAAAAACTTTTTCAAAGCTTACACACATCTCCTAATTGGCTTGTGAATATGTCCAAAAGCCAGTCTATACAGCGAATTCTTGCTCAAGCGAAAGAAAAAGAAAAAAAGTATGAGTGGCTAGGCGCAACAAAACTTCACAAAAAAGCTTTAGATCAATTCTTGAAGCAAAAGGATTTCTTGAAAGCTGGTGACGTCCAAGAGAGGGTTGGCTATGGTTTGTATCGAGCTGCCATGCAAGCGGAAAAACAAAAAGAGTTCAAAGAAAGAATGCAACAAGCGGTTGAAGCATACGAGAAGGCTCGTGAATCCTACAAACAGCTGGGGAACGAGCAGAAAACTGCAAGGGTATTTCGCTGTGGGGCTGTAGTCAGGTATCTTGGTTACTGGCTTACGGCTGACCCGTCTGCAAAGAGGAAACTTCTTGATAAGTGTTTAGATTTAGAAGGCAAAGCCTTGGCCCTCTTTTTTGATTCCGGAGAAATGCTTGAATACGGTAGGACATATAACGAGCTTTCTCAAGTTTTTTGGCAGAGATTTGCACTTGAATGGAATAGACAGATTCTAAAGAGTATTATCGATAGGGGAATGGAATGGGGAGAAAAAGCAGTCAAGCTGCTAACTGAACTCGAGGATTCTCACGAGATCGCTGGAAGTCTCTTTGCTTCAGAAACTATGTACGTGTGTGACCCTCAGGGTCATCATTTCATTGCAGAACCAGAGAAACAGTGGCAACACCGCTTGGAAACAGTCAAACATATGCGTGATGTTATCAAGTCTTCGGAAAGATTTGGGGACGCTTACGTGAAAGGGCTATCTTATTTCTGGTTAGGAATCTGCCTTCAGGAATCAAGATACCTTCAGAAATCTCTTGAATGTGGCAAAGAGACACGAGACAATTACGTGCAAGCTCTAGCGTTGGATTTACTAGCATTTCTAACCTATTGGAAAGCCATTGCAACTGAAGATCCCCAAAAGAGACGGAAAATAGCTGAAGAGGCTATGCAATTCTATGACAAAGCTCAGCATCATTCCTCCATAATTTCATTCATGAGTCCAAGAGGAGGCTTTGTATGTCCACCTGCTGGGCACGCAGAGCATTACTGGCAACTAGCCGCATGGGAAACCGACCCCGAAAAGAGACTAGAATTTCTAGAAAAATCTGAAAAGGCTGGGACCGACGCCTTGAGGTTATCCGAATACTCTGATATACCAATCGTCATCGGGAATGCACTGCATATTGCCAGTAAAACTCTTGAAGCTCGAGCACGTCTGGAACCAGACCCCATAAAAAAAAGAGTCCGCTTGGAGAAGGCTCTAGACTACAGAGAAAAATCGATTGAAATTCTTGAGAAAAGAACACCTTTCTACTATTGGAATCTGGGGGTAATGCAGAATTATCTCGCAGAGATAAAAGCGGAACTCGCCTACATTGAACCAGATTTAGATAGTAAGAGGAGACTTCTTGAAGAAGCAGTATTAAGTAAGAAAAAATGCCTCGACCTATGCAACAAAACGATACCATACTTCGAGAAGATTGGCGACATTACGCTTTTTGTGGCACTTCAAGGGTACCAAGACACTTACGCCACGCTATTGACACGCCTCTTCAACCTAACAAACAGATCAGAACACCTTGAAAAGGCAATAGAAATCTCACAGAGAGCAATCGAATCAGCCAAGAAGTTAGACCTGGTCAGCCTCATAGCAGAATCATACTGGAAGATCGCCAGAGCCCAAGGCATTCTAGAAGAACACTTGGAAGCAGCCGGAAACTTCGAACATGCCTCAGAAAGCTACATGAAAGCCGCTGGAAAAATCCCCCAACTAAAAGACTTCTATCAAGATCACGCATCCTACATGGAAGCATGGAGCGAAATTGAGAAAGCAAAACATTACCACGCAAAAAAACAATCTGGAAAGGCAAAAGAACACTATGAGAAGGCCGCTAATCTTCATAAATCAACAAGGCAATGGGGCTATCTCAGCCTAGACTACTTGGCATGGGCTCGACTAGAGGAAGCCGAAGATCTGAGCCGAAGAGAACAAACTGAAGAAGCGAAAGTCATCTTTCAAAAAGCAACCAAGCTCTTTATAGAAGCCAAGAAATCTATTAAGGCCAAACTTGAAAAAATCGAATCCAGAGACGAGAAAGAAATGGCAGCTGAGCTATCCAAAGCTTTGAACATAAGAAGTGAATACTGTCTCGGCAGAATCGCTCTGGAAGAAGCAAAAATTCTCGATAGAAAAGGAAACCATACTGCCAGCTCTAAGAAATTTGGGTCTGCATCTGAAAAATTCCAGAAAGTAGTTGATGCTCTGGAACGCGAATCGGATCGCAAAGAGTTGAGACCGTTAGTTTATCTCTCGCAAGCTTGGCAGATGATGACACGAGCAGAAGCAGAAGCTGCGTCCACTCCATATTTGAAAGCTGCCCAACTTTTCAATGAAGCCAAAGAACATAGCTTTGATGAGAAGACTAAGGTACTAACCTCTGGTCACAGTCACTTCTGCAAGGCGCTTGAAGCTGGAACAGAATTCGAAGCCACAAGAGACATGACATTCTACTCCACTGCAACCCGCCACTTGACAAGCGCGGCAAACTACTACATTAAAGCTGGCTTCAAAACCGCTTCAGAATATACTAAAGCTACGCAATGCCTCTTAGACGCCTATGTCCATATGGACAACGCCAAAAGGGAAGCAGACCCAGAAAAAAGGGCAAGATACTACATGATGGCTGAAAAAATACTCCAAACTTCTGCTGACTCGTATATGAAAGCAAAACACCCTGAAAAGAAGGAAAAAGTTCAGAGACTTCTAGAGAGCATTAGGGAAGAAAGACGGCTTGCCATGTCGCTAATTGAGGTGCTACACGCTCCAATAATCGCGTCATCAACACTCTCTTTCACCACACCAACTCCAACGTACGAAAAAGCTGTAGGCGTTGAAAGATTTGAACACGTAAATATACAAGCAAACCTCACAGCTTCTGATGAGGTAACAATTGAGGAAGAGGTGGAGGTTCGACTGGACTTGGTCAACGTGGCTAAGGAATCTGGCTTGCTAGTTAGAGTTGACAATCTAGTCCCTCCGGGTTTCAAAGTGATTGTACTACCTTCACAGGGCAGTATGGAAAATGGTTCAATTGATCTGAAGGGAAAGAAGCTTGGACCCCTGAAAGTTGAGACAGTCAAGCTCAGTCTACAAGCCACCGAAACTGGTGTGGTCAACTTGAGCCCCCAAGTAATTTATGTCGATGAGCTGGGAAAGTTTAGGACGCGTAGGCTGGAGCCAGTTGCCATAACTGTTCATCCAAAACTCGCATTTGAGTTCAAGACCGAAGTTGCTCAGAGAGTGTTTAGCTTCTTAGTCAGTTCTTTTGTAGAGGACTACATGAAGCGAAGACTATCTCTGGAAAAGGCTGGTTGGAGAACTTTGATGGAGATCGTGAAACACGGAAAGGTTTCCAAGTCGAGTGTGTATGGCGCTGGAGGACGTCGAGGAAGAGGAGTGTCTGAGCTGGAAAAACGTGGGTTGGTTGAAACGAGAATCTTTTTGGGAGAACGGGGCCGTGGAGGAAAAATTCTGAAGATGCGAATTTCATACGACAAAGAAACGATTAAGCGACACATTGATCAGCGGATAATGAAAATTAAGGAAAAATAGAGAAGATTAGTTTAACCTTTAATATCTCCAAACAAGAGATTTTGAGCAGTTTTTCCTTTTTCCGCTGGCCTTTCTGCCAATTTTCAACAAAAATTTATTAGGATGCGTCCTTTCGCGCTCTAGTCCACTTTTCGCTTTCTTATTTTCTGCAAAAATGGCTACCTATTTTTCCTGTTATAGAAGTGGCCAGGAACAAAAAGAGGTGATAGAGATGGAAACAAAACTGAAAGATAGGTTGAAGGAAAACGGCATTTTTGGAATGATAAAGAATGTTGAAGCACTCTATCAGAGAGTAACGAAGAAAATCGCGGTGAAGGCTTCTGAAGTAGGTATGGCAAACTCCACCTCCTACGAAATGCCAGAGGTACATAAGGCTCACATGCTAGAAGTCGAGCTTAAACGATCCCAAGCATTGGCAGAGGCACGTCGACAAAATCTTCGTCCCCGATGATCCGGATAAGCACATGCGGAGGACTTGATCTCGCCCTCCACACCCCTTTCTTTGTGAAATGCATGCATGACGTATCTTAACAAAACTTCATCCGCACTGTGGCATTTGAGGATATTCTGCATACATGCGAAATATGTTATGTTCCTATTATGTTCTTATCGAGATTGCATGCATGCATGTTGGCTAAGATGTGCTAATTGCACACAAGTCCATCCTACAAAGAGAACAGAAAAATAACCCCAAAATAAGCTTATTTTCTTCAATCTAGCTAACATGGAAATCACAAACTTATTAATACCCCTAACAGGTCCCCCAAAATGCGTTGGTGACCCTATCAAT
>JAPUUO010000090.1 GCA_026967815.1 Candidatus Bathyarchaeota archaeon
TAGCTTCTGCGATCAAAGGAATGAAAATTAGAGGAGCCCCCCTCATAGGAGTAGCAGCCGCATACGCGTTGGCTCTCACAACCTTTCACTCAAAAGCAGAAACCAAAAAAAAACTGATAAAAGAAATCGAAGAATCAGGAAGTTTCCTGAAGAAGACGAGGCCAACGGCAGTGAACCTCTTTTGGGCAATAGACCGAATAACGCGTAAAGCTCGTGAAACAACTGGCACTGCAAAGACTGTGGTTAAGACTGTGGTTGAAGAGGCAAACAAAATGGCAGACGAAGACGTAGAAGCCAATCGCAAAATGGGGGAGCACGGCTCCGCCTTGCTCAACGACGGCGATGTAATTCTAACTCATTGCAACGCTGGGAGTTTAGCAACTGTTGATTATGGCACCGCGCTAGGAGTTGTACGCGTAGCATGGGAGCAAGGAAAAAAAATTAGCGTGATTGCTACTGAAACGAGACCAAACTTGCAAGGCACAAGACTCACTGCCTACGAGTTGCAACGTGAAGGCATACCCGTCACCTTGATTGCAGACGGCATGGTAGGATATGTTATGCAAAAACGGCGTGTTAATAAGGTCATAGTAGGCGCAGACAGGATAGTTCGAGACGCAGTAATTAACAAAATAGGAACTTTCGGAATCGCCGTGTTAGCTCATGAGCATGAAATTCCATTTTATGTAGCTGCACCAACTTCCACCTTCGACTTAACTCGCTCAGCAAGCGAAGTTGTCATTGAAGAAAGAAACCCAGAGGAGGTTACACATTTTGGCACCCAAAAAATCGCTCCAAACGGAGTAAAGGTGCTTAATCCTGCGTTTGACATTACCCCCATGCGTTATGTGCGTGCCATAATCTGCGAAACCGGCGTCTTGTCTCCAAAAGATTTCGAGAGACACGCAAAATGGAAAATATAAAACCAAGAGAGATCTCAAAAGAGACGGCTAGACGGTTTCTCATTTCGAAGCAAAGCTTTCTTCAACAAGCAATAGGTAAAAACGGAACGTTAGAAGCAATCAGACGGCTTGAATGTGTCCAAAAAGACCCAATTAGCGTTGTACATCGCAATCACCAACTAGTTCTTCACAGCAGAGTTGTTGATTACAATGTTTCCCATTTGGACGATCTGCTTTACAAGGATAGGCTTGTGTTCGAATACTGGTGCAATGCAAAATCCATAATCCCCATTGAAGATTTCTCTTACTTTCACTATCGAATGAAGAATCCATCAGAGTTTCATTCTCCCTTTTATGAACGCATCAAGGTCCAAAGAAAAAGATTGAAAACTGCAATCTCTCATGTCTTGTCGGAAATCAGAAAGCATGGGCCACTCTCAGCACGAGAATTTGAGCAGAAAAGAAAGATCAAAGGCAAAGTGGCAACAAGGGTTTTAAACTTGCTCTGGGACTGCGGCGACCTTATGATTCATCACGTAGAAAGAAACAGACGATACTATGATCTAACCGAACGCGTTCTTCCTCCGAATGTTGTAGAAATGGCAGGTCCAAGCAGAGAAGAGTATAAACGATTTATGATTCAAAAATACATGAACGCCTACGGACTTATTGACACACGGAACTGGAGATTCGGCTGGCTAAAATTAAAGGCTTCTCAAAGAAAAACCATAGTCAAAGAACTGGTTGAAGAAGATAAGTTGTTTCCTGTTAAAATTGATGGCGTTAAACAGGTGTACTATGTTTTGAAGGAGCATTCGAGTCTGCTTGAAAACTCTGGTGCGTCACTAAGCGAGAAGGTTCATTTTCTTGCACCTTTAGACAATCTACTGTGGAATCGGAGAATGATTTCCGAAATCTTCGACTTCGACTATGCTTGGGAGGTGTACAAGATTCCTGAGAAGAGAGTATACGGCTATTATGTTATGCCAATTCTGTACGGAACACGCTTCATCGGTAGACTTGACCCAAAGCTTGACAGACAAGGCCAGAAGATGATTATCAATTCCCTACTCTTGGAACAGAAAGACTTCGATAAAGATTTAATGAATGAACTCGGCGAATCCCTGAAAAGATTCCTTGAATTCCATGACACATCTCAAGTTAGCATCGTGAGAACTCAACCAAAGAAATTGAAAGATGCATTGATACGCGAGTTAAACCGTTTGGGAGAGTTTAAATCCTAACGACCTGCTAACATTACTAAGCTAGAAGGTTAACGGCTTGGCTCAACCTCGACATGAGACTGACGTAAATCGTAACGCTGAACTCAAGAAAATCAAGGCTCTGGTACGGGAGAAAGACATTTTTGTTTCTTCAGCCGGGACAGAAGCCGTTGAAGGGTTGTCTGCTCGCGGTTACGGCGTTTCTGAGAATGAAAACCTAACCCTTTCCTTTTACGAAGCCTTGTTTCTCCTTAGCAAAGGAATAATCGAAATCAAAGATAAGAAACCCAAGAAAAGAATTGATTTTGAAACTCTTCTTCAGCGTTACCAGTCTTTTGAGAAGAATGCTTGGGTTAAATACTTAATCTACCGCGATCTCCGAAGCAGAGGATATGTAGCTAGAGAAGGCTTTGGTTTAGGCATAGACTTCCGCGTTTATGAACGAGGCGAATACGGGAAAGAAACCGCAACTTACCTGATATTTGGGGTTCAAGAAGGACAACCAATATCGGTTGAGGAACTAGCCCGAGCCCTCAAGTATGTTCAGAGCTTGAAAAAGAAGTTGGTGCTAGCAGTCCTCAACAGAAGAGGAGAAGTTGTTTATTATTCTCTTTCACAACTGACCTTAAAGTGAAAACGTGAACAACTCCTGAGATCCTCCAGCTCATTCATTCAATCAACTTCATAATCATGGGATTCACACTGCTTGAAGGAAGGAGTTAAGAATAAAATGCAAGTATGAAGGTTATAGACTTGCTAGCGTTGGTTGCAGGAGCAGCAAGATGAGGTTAGCATCATGTCTATGTTCAAAACAGTTCGCGGAATGAGAGACCTTCTACCTAAAGATGCAGAAAAAATGAGACACGCACAGCAAGTTGCCAGAGATCTTGCAGTTTTGTACGGCTATGAGGAAATTCTGACACCAGTCGTTGAATCTTATGAGCTTCTAGCCGCAAAATCCGGAGAGGAAATTCGACAACGCATGTATATTTTCACCGATCTCGGCGGTCGAAAAGTTGCCTTGAGACCAGAATTCACAGCTTCGGTCGCTAGATTGGTGGCTACACAATTAAGAAACGCACCTAAACCACTCAAACTTTTCAGCGTTGGCAGTCTCTATCGTTATGATGAGCCACAATATGGGCGTTCTAGAGAGTTTTGGCAAGCCAACTATGAACTCATGGGCTCGGACAAGCCTGAAGCTGATGCAGAAATTCTTTCAATAACCAGCCATCTACTCAAAGAACTTGGACTCCACAACTATTGCTTCAAAATCGGACATGTGGGGATACTGCGAGGAATCCTAAACCAAGAAGGCATCATCGAAGAGCAGCAAAATCACATCATGCAAATGTTGGACAAAAAACGTTGCGAAGAAGCGTTGTCGACAATAAAACAATTTGGCGCTTCGCAGCAATGTGTAGCAGTGTTGAAAAGGATTTTTGAAACGCAAGGAAAAGCGGCATTTAACATTCTCAAAAAAACAGAGAAGACTGTCCAAGCCTATGAAAGCGGAGTAGTTGCTGTAGAAAATCTTAGACAAATCCTTATGCTTGCAACAACAAGTGACAAATTTGAGACACTCATAGAGCCTGGCTTCGCGCGTGGACTTGAATACTATACTGGAATGATTTTTGAAGCGTATGTTCCTAAACTGAACTCAGCTTTGTGCGGTGGAGGACGCTACGACAAATTGATTGAGCTATATGGGGGTGAACCTACACCCGCAGTGGGAGTTGCGCAGGGATTAGACCGCATAATTCTAGCCATGGAAAAACAAAAAACCAAGTTGAAAATCAGAAAGGAAAAACGGACTATTGTTATCCCTGTCAGCGCAGAAATGAAAACTAATGCTCTCAAAATTGCGTCAGTGCTAAGAGAAGCCATGATACCTACGGAAATAGACATCGTAGGACGCAGTGTCTCCAAGGCATTGTCTGATGCAGATAGGCGAAAAGTCAGTTACGCAATCATAGTTGGACCAGAGGAACTCAAAGAAGGAAAAATCGTCTTACGAAACTTGACAACACGGGAACAGCAAATTATAGGCATTAAGAACCTCGTCAAAGATCTCAAAGCATTGGATTAGAAGACTGCTCTTTTTCATTCATTTTTTTCCTAGTAGATATTTTGCTTAATCCTAAAGCTAGCAATGCAACAAAACCGAATATGGCGACGATTATGGTCAAGAATGAAATTAGAATTTCGATGGAAAATGTAGTCGGATACATATCAGAAGCAAGCTCGTAAGTATAGAAGTAATAGTTGAAATACCAGTGAAGAAGTATAGGCGCCTGAAAACCATATGCTAAATAAGCTAGACCAAAAATGAAGCCCACCATGAACGTTGATGTAACCTTTCCAACATCCCAACCAATCCCCGAAAGAAGATGAGCCACCCCAAAAAAAAGCGAGGTGGCAAAAAGCATAACCCATTCAGCCATGCTTATGCCCCCAAAACCATCAGCACCAATGTTTTTCAAGCCAACCATCCTCTTAGCATCTTCAGGATAGACAGGAGCAACAAGGAAGAGTCTAAACAACTGCTTCGTAGAAAATTGTGCAACAATCCGTCTTCCTGCCCAAAAGACATAGACTATTAAAAACAGCCCTATTGGGCTTAGCCTAAAACCAATCTCCTCAATTAATGGCGAATACGCTAATAAGAAAAAAGTTTCAAAGGGATTTTCTGGAAGAGCTGGTTCACCGGTAGGAAAGCCCAAGGCTGATTCTTGAAAGTAATGTAAGCCAATGACCGCTAGATATAACATGCTTGCAAGAATAGGTAAAACAAACAAAAAGTTGCCGAAAAGTCGTCTCACAGGTCGCACTAGGGCGTTTCCAATCACACTGTGAAAGCTCTGCCTCCATATCCAAGCAACTAAGAGGCAAAGAAGATAGATGCTCCACACGAATAGGAAGATGAGTCCTAGGTTGAGTACAGATGGAGTTTCAACCTGAAATAATAAGAATAAAAAGATGGGCAAAGGGCGAGTGTCCATGCTTAGGGAACGTCCCTCTGAAGTAAAGAAGAAAAGCTCCACCCCCAATAACAGAGCAAGAACGTAGGAAGCAACAAGTACAAGAACAAGAATTATCATCAATGCTTTGAAGATGCTTTTGGAAGCCTCCTTTACTCCACTAGATATTATCATGAACACCTGACCACTTATGACTCGGCGAAAGGCTAATAACCCTAACTATGGTCAGATTAGCTTTTAACTTCACCAGGATGCTTCGAAATCTACATGAAATTCTTCAATGACTGTGAAAAAGCAAAAATACTTCTTATGACACATGTTATACTTGAGGTGAAACAAACGAAAACTCTTCGCACTGTCTTGATTTGTGTAGCAGTCATTGCGATTTTCAGTTATACAATTGCCGCGGTTAGGCCATTGGTTCAACAAGACGAGAGCTTAGTTCCCCTCGATAAGATCTCTTTGTGCAATTCGATGAAAAGCTCACATAAAGGCAAGCCAGATCTAGTTGGACTAGGAGATCCTGTAGAAGATCCAATACCCCATAAACATTAGCCCACCTCTATTGCTAAAAACCGTACTCGTAAAAGGGGGACATTCTCATCAGCCGACTTGAAGACTTTGAATGGATGCTTCACTACCTAAAAGCGTTAGATTCTGTAAACGCTAGGATACTTGAGGGAATGGGCAGGCACGGGCCGAGAAATACATCATTTTTGGCCAGATCTGTGAAGCTTCCAGCAACAACTGTTGCCTTTAGGATTAAGA
>JAPUUO010000006.1 GCA_026967815.1 Candidatus Bathyarchaeota archaeon
GCTGGTTCAACACCGCCGGCTTGAGGCGCAGGACAAGATTTGACTTCTACACCGCAGTCACAGGCTTAGAATTGACGCCCGAAGAATGGTGTGAACCGAAAGCGCTGAGAATACTACAGCTCCAAAGGGCAATGCTTCTATTAGCCGGACCGGACTTGAAGTGGAACCCAAAAATCCACGATGCCAACCCCGATAGATTCTATGAGCCCCTCTCTAAAGGACCATACAAGGGAAAAGCCACTCAAGTGACGAAAGTGGAAAAGGACAAAAGGCAATACTACAAAGAAGCTGGTTGGGACGAAAACGGCATACCCCAATCAGAAACCTTGAGAAGACTCGGACTACGAGATGTTGACAAGACACTAGACAAACTGCGCAATTAAGAACGCACCAATCATGACCTTGCCAACCCAAACAATAAGATTTCTTTACACCCACACTTTTGTGAAGCTACACTTGTGTGCATCTTGAAAAAAGGGGAGTTTGTGGAAGATGTCACCATTGTGGGGAAGGTTCAAATCCCACCCCCGGCGCCAACACATGCATGCATTAAGCAAAAGTAGTGAAGCCCCAGAAGAGCTGGCATCGCTGACAAACCCAATATTTTTGCTGATGCTGGTGCAGGAAGTTGGGTTTAAAGTGTCGTTTGGAACTGTCAAGTGGCAATAAACATGCGGTTATTCGAGCTTCAATACAAGTTCTGGCATCCTGGGTTCAACAAATCCTGCTTTTCTGTAGATGCTAATCCCATCTTCTGACGCATGAAGATGTAAGTACTTGAGCCCCAATAATTTGGCTTCCTCAATTAACTCATCCAGTAATCGAGTGCCAATCCCCCTTCTTCTTGCTTCTGGGATTGTATAGAAGTTGAGGAGGTAGCCTAGTTTTCCAGATTCAACCCCGCCATACCTAGCAGGTATCGACCATACAACCATTCCACTTGTTGCAATCATTTTTCCATTGTATTCTGCAACCCAAGCAATGAAATCGTTAGAAGGAATTGCCTTCGTAAAGTATCCCAGAAGAGATTTTCTCAGAATTTTGGTTACACCGTCTTCCGGATGGTTGTATTGCTCATTCAAGAATCTGATTCTATATTCAACCAAATTAGGGACATCATCAATTCTAGCACGACGGTAAACTATCTTCTCTTTTCCAATTTCCACTATTCTCCACCTTAAGTCAACCGAAGTCTTGTTCTTGCCAACTCTTTTGCTTTTCTAAGGCCAACAGTTTTAGACGCTCAATGCATGCATGCTTCACTACAACAGATACATGCATGACCGATAGACACGACAAGCTCCCTGCAGGATTTTCAGGCCGATCCCTCCCATATTTTTTGGCGGATGCCCAACAAGCGGCCGAGATGCATGCATAATTTCGCGCGCGCTTGTTACGTGTCCAAGTTGTGGCTTTAAGACCCCAAGGGTGGGCGCAAAATGAGCTGTCGATTCCTTTGGAACCAAAGAGAATTGCATACGCTGAAAAGGAGGTGTAACCACCTGGGAAAAAGATCAAAGATGACCTCAAAGGCTGAGAGAAGAGGATTCAATCCAAAGCTGACAGGGCTGGAAAGAATCAGGGCTTCAAGCGAAGAGCCATGAGGGCAGCTGCAAGAAAATCTCGCAAAAAGTGATGTATGACAAAGTTAACCTCAGCGCATACATGGTATCTACCCCTCAACTAACCCCTTCTTTTTTCGTGAAGCTTGTGAATAAACAATCAGAGATTTCAATGTATCAACCTTTACCAGTATCTAAATGTGAGAAATGCAGAAAAGAGAACGAATACTGTAGCAAACACAACAACAAACCATTAGTTCATTGAACACCTAAACACTTTAGGAACATACAAAAGATTGCATAGTGTGAAGTAGTTTCTTCCACAAGTCATAAAACGGAAGCAAAATAAAGATTGTATTGACGTGTGATGGAACATGAAGGAACTCAAGCCATTGGATTACAAAATTCTGTTTGAGCTAATGAAAAACGCCAGGACAAGTGACCGAAAGCTGGCTAAGATCTTGGGTGTGTCCCAAGCCACTGTCTCAAGAAGAAGGGCATTCCTTGAAAAGGAGCTAATTGACGGCTATACTGCCATTCCGAAATGGGATAAACTTGGGTATGAGATACTTGCAATCACACTTGTCAGAACTAAACAGACTCTTGGAATAGAAGAGCATTACAGAGCTGCCAGAAACAGAGGGAGAAAATGGTTGATGAAACAGCCTAATGTCATTATGAGTGGTGGATGTCGGGGAATGCGTGTGGATGGTTTCATGTTTTCGGTTCACAAGAACTATTCAACCTTTGACAGTTTTATGGCGAAGCATAAGCGAGAATTAGGAGACACGTTTACGGATGTTCAAACTGTAATCATTAATCTTGGTGGAAGCCAGATTCTAAAACCTTTCCACTTAAAATATCTGGCGAAACTGCAAGACGAATGACAGGCAACTGAAGCACTACTTCGTGTGACTAGCAAGCAAGATGAAGTAAACACTGAACTTCCTCTGTTTCTTTATTCAATAGATTAATAAGTGTTCTATTCCACTTGGATGAGTTTGTTAACATAGGTTGATTTGCTTTGATTACAAAGGCCGTCTTGTTTGATATGGGGAATACTTTAATCAAATTTGATGTAGGTTCACCTGAAGAGGTTTTTCACAAGGTTTTAGCTTCAATGGGAATTATTAGATCAGTGGATGAAATAAAAAGGGCATTTTGGAATGCTGAAGAAGAAGCCAAAAATCTTAATCTACTATCTCTATTTGGCAAAATCCAACGTGAAGAATACTGGCACAAGTGGGATTCACTGGTTCTGAAACATCTTTGCATTGAAGAAGGTAAAGAACTTGCAAAAGTTGTTCAGTCCAAATGGTTCGACCATGTAGATTGCACACCTTATCCAGAAGTGAAGATGGTTCTATCGAAACTAAAGCAAAAGGAGCTAGCTTTAGGACTCATATCCAACGCATACGAAGAAGAAATCAATCGCACGCTACGAAAGGCAAGCCTGGAGAAGGAAATCTTCGACATCATAGTTGGAGTAGACACAATAAAGAGCGTTAAACCTAATCCAGACATTTTCAGGCATGCTATCAGCAAACTGAATGCGAGACCAGAAGAGACGATATTCGTTGGAGATAATGCGGAAGCTGACTATAAGGGAGCTGAGAATGCAGGCTTACATGCATTATTAATTGATAGAACGGAGAACATGCAAAGAAACTTGAGGACAATCAGAAACCTGAAAGAGATCTTCTCTCAAATTGACTCAGATTTCTGCCATCGGTCATAAAACTGAAGCGGAAGTTAGTGTTTATCACAAATCAGGATGCAACTAGGAAATTTCTTTTTCAGCTCACTAGTGCCTTTCTCTATAAACTCTTGCCGATCAACATTTTTGTCTTTCACAATGAGATTTGCGTCTCGTGCACCTTCGCGCATCTTCTGCAACGGTTCAGAGTTCTTACACGCCAGGAATTCATCGCATCTGCAACAATCAGCTATTTTTTTGTTTGACGCACAATTTCTCATTTCACAGTCCGTTCTACCGCCGCCTTTCAAACACCCAGAACAAAAAGAACTTTCTTGAATGGAAGCCAACTCTTTCTTGAACTTGTCATAGTCGAAATCCCCAGGAGCCCATTCTCCCAAACCGTACTTCTCAACAATTTCCGCATACTGTTTTGTCAACTCTTTCAAGGCTCCGTTGCCCAATACACAGCTACCACACCAGATCCCACAAAAGCCAATCTGATCCCTAACGTTGTCAAAGGCGTTAGCTTTCAATACACAAATCTCCAAGAGATAAGTGAAGAATGAAAATATAAATCGCTACTTCCCGTGTTAGCCACACTACTAGTAGTCACAGTCGACAGAATCTGAATCAAGACAAGCCATGAAGGTCCAACCTCCTCGTGTTTTGCGCAACAATAAAGCACGCATTCGCAAATGAATCATCAATAAGCATTCATGATTCATAACTATTTTTAACATACACACATACCACTCGATAGTCAAAGGCGCATAACATGAAAACTAGTTTAGAGTATACTATCCCTCCCGATGAAGCCGTTCAAGCAGAAAGAATTCCAACAGGGATCAAAGGCCTCGATGACATGCTTGGCGGCGGCTTGCCATCAAAACGTTGCGTGCTTGTTTGTGGTGGACCAGGCTCAGGGAAAACAATCTTCGGAATCCAATTCTTATACAGCGGTGTAACCAACTATGGTGAAACCGGTTTATACATAACACTTGATGAAAGTCCATCGAAGCTTAGTAAAGACATGGCTGCCTTCGGTTGGGACCTTGAGAGGTTGCAGAAAGATAGGAAGTTGGTGATTGTCGATGCATCTCCAATTCGCGCTATTCCAGCCAACGTCAAAGTGGGCAACTTCAGCATTCACAAAAAGGACTTTAGTATGCTCAGCTTGACGCACATTATAAAAACCAAAGCTCAAGAGCTTCACGCAAAACGCCTTGTTGTTGACCCAATCACAATGTTTGTACTGCAATATCCAGAAATCACAGAAAGACGAAACGCCATAGTGAACCTATTTGAGGGACTCACAGATCTAGGTACGACAAATTTACTGATGAGTGAACTCCGATTCAACATCCCTGAAAGAGAGATACAACCCGAGGAGTTCCTGTCTGATGGTGTCCTCGTTTTCCACAACTTTGTAGATGGTGGGAGGATTGTCAAAGCTATCCAAATAGAAAAGATGCGTGGAATTTCTCACGACTATGAACTTCGACCCTACAAGATAGTCAAACACGGCATCGAAGTGTTCGCAAGGGAAAAATTCTACAAGTAACCGAAGTGCGCGTACACGAGAGCAAGCTGGGACATCCATTTCCCGTCCACTGCGCTAAGCATTTCGGTGAGTGCGCTGAATTTCCAATTCTAATTGCTGTTTCATAATGCTTTATTCAGAGCGAAGCACATGGAATGTTTGAAAAAGTTTGGAAACAGCACAGTTAAAATTTAACTGGAGGTGAAGCCACACACAGCGAACTTGCGCGCGCGCTCAAAGGCTCCACGCGTGCTCAATTAGCTTTCCGTGAACAAGAGGATTCAGAATTATGGTGCTTCATCATTTCAGAAAAATCGTGGAAGAACGAAAAAATTGCTTGAAAGTCCTACGGAAGGTTATGATCTGCGTATTTTTGCTTTTTGCATTATTACAGTTTCTTTCTTTTAATATAACCTCCGTGCGTTCTCAGCCATCAAGCTTGCTGGTTTTCGCTGAAGCTCCAAGCTTCGCAAGGTTGGATGACATTGACCCTAGCGGATGGTTCTATCAAGCCGTGCTCTACAATCCTACGGACAACGACATGGTGGTCACTGGACTGAGATGGTGGGCCAACGCAAGTGCAGGAGTAGACTTCATTGACGCTATGAGAAACGCCAAATGCTACGATTCAAGGTATTTTTCGAATCTTCCAACTGTATGGGCTTCTGCAAATGAGGATAGAACAAGATGGGAGTACGCTAATGGAACAATTTCGATGACAATACCCCCGAAAGAGATAATTGTTACATGGACTGAGGTGCCAACAAATTCTCGAAATAACAATGCCACATTGACGACATACTACGTGGAGGCGTGCGTAGGCAGTCAATGGATATCCTCACCATTGTATGCTTCTCATTGTGGACATGACAAAATAGCTAGCACCGTCTTCAGGGCTGATTTCAACTTGACAACAAACCCAAACGATGAAAGGCAGAACATAACACAGCACAACCTCAAAACTCCTGAATGGTTATTCAATGAAGATAGGTCAGTCATTGCTAATTTATCAACGAGAGCTAGATTGATACCTGTTACCTCATCGAGAAATACTGATGGTATCGATTACGCGACTGTGAATGTGACATTGCCGTCCGGTTGGAGTTATGTGCCAAGCTCCGCATACAACCCGTATGGTGAGACCATAACTCTCTATTCTGGCGACGGTATAGACAGACTTAGCTGGGATTTGGATAACGATGTCTATCGATATTCCGATAACCAGTCTATGGCTCAAAACTACATAGAGTTCAATGTCACAATTCCATACGTTCCTGGTATCTGCAACTTCATGGTAACTTCAACTATAACAAGTCGAGTAGAATCGTGGACAACACTTGAAATCCAGTCCATTTATGTGGCTGTTAAAACTCCTCCAAATGCCACCTTTTCATGTTCACCAATAGCGCCTCTTACAGGTGAAGATGTAACTTTTAATGCCACCGGCAGTTATGATCTCGATGGACAAATCGTAAATTATTTCTGGGATTTCGGCGACGGAACCAGCGCTACAGGTGTCATCGTTCAACACGCGTACGTTGACGACGGCAACTATACAGTTAGGCTTACAGTTACAGATGATGACGGAGTTTCAACCATAGAAACAAGTGTCAAAACCATTCTGAATCGCGCTCCAGTTGCTTCCTTTGTAGCCATACCCCAACAACCGATAACCGGTGAGACAGCAATATTCAATGCCTCAGCGAGTTATGATTCAGACGGCGGAATAGCTAGCTACAAGTGGGACTTTGGCGATGGTAACATAACTACAATCTCAAGCTCAACCATTACTCATAAATATTCAAGTTCTGGGAACTATACAGCAACGTTAACCATCTTCGACAACGACAATTTCTCAAACTCCTCAACGCTAACTTTGTCAGTTCATAAAGTTGACATTGCCATAGTCGATGTAATTGTCTCAGCCAATGAAGTGCGCATTGGACAAACTGTTGATATCACGATTGTTGTCAGAAACGAAGGCACAATTAACGTCACGTTTAATGCAATACTCTATGCAAATGACACAGTCATTGAAACGCGAGCGGTTCAAGACTTAACGCCAAACGAAACGAGAAACCTAAACTTTACCTGGGACACTTCCAGTGTAGCAGAAAGCGGCACATACCAAGTCCGAGCTGAAGTTGATGAAGTCCAAGGGGAAACAGATGTTGCAGACAACGTTGGCGAAACAGTGAACATAGAGATGGATTCGAGGTTTCTTGACATATGGGACAAAATGAACTCATATGCAATGCCGATAGGCATAGGATCTATTTTGATTCTTTCGGCAATCTTGGGAACAATACTAATTAAACGAAACAAACATGCAGTAGCTCCAGAGACTTCGCCTCCAAAAGAACCGAGAATTTTTGATACACTAGCTAGTGAAGTAATTCCCGACGCCTACTCAGTCATGATTGTTGGTGATGCAGGTTCTGGAAAAAGCGTATTCTGTCAACAATTGGTGAACACATATCTCAAACAAGGAAAACCGTGTATCTACGTTACGTATGACTGTTTTCCAAGTGAAATTAAAGAGAATATGAAAAGCTTGGGCTGGAACACGTCAAAATATGAGCAAGATGAAACTCTCCTGTTCGTTGATTGTTATTCGTCCATTGCCGGAGTCACAGACCAAGAAAAGCACCATGTTGAAAAGCCTTTCGAGCTTTCTGAACTTGGTATTGCTCTGTCCATCGCAATGGAAGAATCGAAACAGAAGTCAACGAGAATCTTTCTCGATTCTACTGTGCCTCTTTTTACACGCTTAGATCCAGCGAACGTTGCTGAGTTTCTTCAAGACCGCATAGCAAAGATAAAGGGTGAAAACGGAGTGTTCTTCTTTACAATCGGAAAAGGAACAGTCGAACATGGGCTTACCCGACGGCTCGAAGAAATCGTCGACTGTATCATCGAGCTGGATAGGCATGAAAAGATGGTCGACAGAGAAAGAAGAATGCGTGTGAACAAACTTCGAGGCAGAAGCTTCCACCATGAGTGGATATCCTTCAGAATTGAGGAAAGAAAACCCTGCAATTTCTGATGAGACCTGAAGAAAAAAGAGGGAAAAGTGCGGGAGATATCTCCATTAAAGCCGGTTCTAACCAGACTATACTGTCAGAGCATTGAACTAAGCTGCTCTATTTGCGCTTGCGGGATATAGTCGCATCGTCTCTCTCTCCCGTCTGATCATACGGAAATAGAACATGTTTGGGTTCGGTCTCATGGAAGAGAAGTATTGTATTCGTTCTGAAGGCTTTCCGACTTCACCAAGGTTGCAGGTGCATTATTCTCTTTTCCCGATGACAAATTCTGGAAACTCTTTTAGCTTTTCCGCCATGACGCCTAGTCTTTTTTCAACTTTCCGATTTATCGTTTCTTCCTCAAAGGTTCCATCGGAGAGTCTTGCTCCAGCCTTGATCCCTGTCAGAATCTCAATCCCTTGATCAATTGTTTTGACGGGATAGATGTGGAACTTGCCATGTTGAACGGCTTCTACTACTGCTTCCTTTAACATGAGGTTTTGAACGTTGCTTTCAGGGATTAGAACTCCTTGTTCTCCAGTGAGGCTTCGGGCTTTGCAGACTTCAAAGAACCCTTCGATCTTCTCGTTGACTCCTCCTATGGCTTGGACCTCTCCTTTTTGATTAACGGAACCTGTCACGGCTAAGCCCTGCTTAACAGGAACCGCTGATAACGCCGAAAGCAGGGCATATAATTCGGTGCTGGAAGCACTGTCTCCTTCGACCATTCCATAGCTTTGTTCAAAAACCAACCGGGCTGATAAGCCCAGAGGTTTGTCTTGGGCATACTTTCCGGCCAGGTATCCGCTCAGTATCAATACACCTTTTGTGTGTATAGGTCCTGCCAGTCTTGCTTCCCGTTGAATGTCGATGATTCCTTCTTTCCCAAGTCCCACGCTCGCAGTCACTCGTGAAGGCGCCCCAAAGGCGAAATCGCCTAGGCTCATGACTGAGAGACCATTCACCTGACCTACGGCTTTACCCTCAGTTCCTATGAGAAGAACGTTCCGTTCAATCATCTCCCGAATCTTCTCTTGAATAAGATTGGAGCGATAAACCTTTTCGTCAATGGCCTTTCTGACGTGGCTAGCAGTGGTGTATTCAGAGTTATCTTCTTGAGCATAGAAGTTTGCCTCACGAATTACATCAGCAACGTCGCCGAACCTTGTGGAAAGCTTCTGCTGATCCTGAGCCAGCCTGGAACCATACTCGATTGTTTTGGCTAGTCCTGAAGCATCGAGGTGTCTAAGCTTCTCTTTCCGACAAAACGTACAGACAAAGGAAGCATATCGCCTTATGTTCTCTTCGTTTCGATCCATAGTGGTGTCGAAGTCTGCTTTGACCTTAAAGAGTCGTTTGAAGTCTACGTCCAGAAGGTAGAGCTGCGGATAAAGATTCGGATGCCCGATGAGCACGACTTTCACTTTCAGCGGAATGGATTCGGGTTTTAACCCTTTGGTCGTTATGAAACCTAGGCGTTCCCCGGCTTCTTCGATGTCTATACGCTCATTCATCAATGACCTTTTCAGAGTGTCATAAGAAAAGAGATTACGTAGCAAATCCTCCACGGTGAGAACCAAGTATCCTCCATTCGCTCGGTGCAATGATCCCTCGCGAATCATCGTGAAGTCTGTCGTCAGCACACCAAACTGAGCTTCCTTCTCTATTCGGCCAAAGAGGTTTTGATGTGTGGGGTTTTGCTCAACGATTACTGGGGCTCCTTGAAGTGATGAGTTATCCACTAGGAGATTCACTTCGTACTTCCTAAATGGAAGTTCCTTCAGCCAAGGAGCTTGAAAAGGAACTGTTGGTTCCTTAGGACCCTCTATGAAGCTGTCGAGATTCTCTAGAACGTCTTTTTTCACAGCTTCCAGGTAGGTTTTGACTTCAGGAAATCTGCCATATTTTTCAAGAAGCTCCTCAACCAAGTGACCGATGGCAAACAATGCAACCTCTTGATTCAGTTCATCTGTCTTCTCAGCGATCTTCTTCTGCAACTCCTTCAGTTGCCTCATGGCACTCCGCAACTCTGTCTTCAACTGCTCTCTTCTCTTTTCTATCTCCTGCCTGATCTCAGGAGACAAGGCCATGAGATCTTGCTCGCTCAGGGGTCGACCCTTCACTACGGGGATTACCAGTACTCCGATTGGTGTACTCTGAAGGACAAAACCTTCTTTTTTAGCTCTCTCATTGAGCTTGGATAGGAGTTCTTTCCTCTCTTTATCGATTGAGGCAACTAGTGAATCCCGCTTTGCCGCATAATCCTCGCTTTCAAAAGCTCTAGGTAAAAAGCTTCGGGCATTGTTGACAAAACTTCTCATGTCCATTTGAAATTCCTTTCCCTTTCCAGTCGGCAGTTCAATGGCTCTCGGTTGATGCGAGTTGACGAAATTATTCACATAGCACCAATCAGAAGGTACAGGCTTACTTTTCGCCACCTCCTCAAGAAAGCCTTTGACAGTCGTTTTTCTCCCTGTTCCTGGAAGACCTGCAACATAAATGTTGAACCCTTCCTCTTTGATGTCCAACCCAAATCTTAGCGCTTTTACAGCTCTTCTTTGACCGATTATACCTTCAAGCGGAGTCAACTCTTTGGTTGTTTTACAATGCAGACCAGATGGCTCAGCTCTTTTTCTCAGATTTTCGACGGACAACTCTTTTATCATTGCTTTTCTTCCCCAAACTCAATCTGTTTTATAGGTAATTTAATGGGGGGGTTAATAAGCTACGCGGAATCATTTTTGCTTTTCACTTTTCTTTCTGTGAACTCCAAGTTGAGAATTCTTCATGCCTCTTGAGGCTTGAGAATCATCCTTTATCGGGTGACTTCACTGACTGCGGCGTTATACGCCTTGGGCAATCTGTAGAGAGATTCATGTACTCGACTTCAAGACGCTTGACGAGACTAGAACTAGGATCAGTTATGCGTAGGCCAAGTCATGTTGTTTAGTGTTTAAAAAAAGAGGGAAAAGATCAGTATTCTTCGCCATATCCGCCCGGTTCAGGTTTTCCTCCTTCTTTCGGCTTTGTAGAGGCAATAACATCATCGATTCTTAAGATCATAGAAGACGCTTCAGCTGCTGACTTTAAGGCTTGCTCTTTGACGCTTTCAGGTTCAATCACGCCGTTTGCGTACATGTCCACGATCTTGCCTGTGAAGACGTTGACTCCCATAAGGTGTCCTTTTGCTTTTTCATGAGCCGCCCGAAGTCCGACGAGTATGTCAATAGATTCAAGTCCAGCGTTTTCGGCCAGAGTTTTCGGTACAATTTCAATCGAGTCAGCAAAGGCTTCAATGGCGAGTTGTTCTCTTCCTCCAACTTTGGGAGCGTAATCGCGGAGATGCTTGGCTATTTCAGATTCAATGGCGCCTCCGCCTGCGACGATCTTGTTATGTTCAATTACGTCTGAAATCACTGACAAGGCATCGTTCATAGCTCTCTCAGCTTCATCAACCATTCTTTCTAGACCAGCACGAATCAGAATTGCAACGGACATTGGGTTTTTGCAGTCTTCTACGAATATCATCTTGTCCTCACCGACTTTCCGCTCTTCTACGAGTCCAGCTTTGCCGAGGTCTTTAGGCTTTAGATCGTCGATGTGAGTAATGACGCTACCGCCTGTAGCTCTTGCCAGCTTCTCCATATCAGACTGCTTGACTCTTCTAGCGGCAAGAATTCCTTCTTTGGCTAAGAAATGCTGAGCCATATCATCAATGCCCTTTTGGCAGAGGACCACATTAGCGCCAGAGGTCTTTATTTTTTCCACCATCTCCCGAATCATTCGGTTTTCTTGATCCAAGAATGCTTTCATCTGTGATGGATCTTTGATTCGGATTTCTGCACTGAACTCGGTTTTCTCGATCTCTAGTGGGCAATCGAGCAAAGCGATTTTGGCGTTTTTGAGTCGTTTTGACATGCCTGGGTGAACAATTTCTTTGTCAATGATCATGCCGTTTACAAGTTGGGTGTCAAAGAGGCTTTTGCCTTCTTTCTTTATGATTTGAATCTGATCGATATCTGCGACGTTTTTGTCTCCTCTTCGCTCAGTAACCTGCTTGACTGCACTAATAGCAATGTCAGCCAGATGGTCTCTTGCAGCGCCGACGGCCTTGCTTGCCATAGCTGTCGAAGCAACTTTCTTCAGGGTTTCACGGTCTTTGAGGTCAACTGTTATTCCAATCTTGTTCAGCGTTTTAATAGCAGTGTTTGAGGCTTTGCGATAGCCGCTGACAATCACCGTGGGATGAATGTTTTGGTTCAACAGCTCCTCAGCTCTGCGCAGTAACTCGCCGGCTAAGACGACTGCGGTTGTGGTGCCGTCACCTACCATGTCGTCTTGGGTTTTAGCCACTTCGACTATCATTTTTGCTGCGGGGTGTTCTACTTCTATCTCGTCGAGTATAGCTGCACCGTCGTTGGTTATTGTTATGTCACCTAAGCCGTCTATGAGCATTTTGTCCATGCCGCGGGGACCAAGCGTTGACCTGAGAACTTCAGAAATGATACGCGCTGCCATAATGTTATTTCTTTGGGCATCTTTTCCGCGTCTACGAGCTGTACCTTCTTTTAGGATTAAAACGGGCTGTCCGCCTTGGGAAGTTAAATAAGCCATACCAAACCTCCAAGTGTTTTCTGAATCTAACTATGCACTTTTCCCCTAAGATATAAACTTTACCTCAGGTGATCCTGTTAGGTCTTTGGGCTCTTGAACTCTCCGCTAATGATTGTTGACCATCGAGACTCTTGGGTTGTTATTTGTGAGCAGAGTGGTAAAAGCTTTAAATCACTCGTGATAAGTCACAATTGAAGTGAAACACCTTGTTGCCTATTGACTTTGCATTAGTAGCGCTTATTTTCGGTGAGTTCTTTCTGTTTCTGGGCACCGCTTCCTATTTTGGAAAGAGAACGGAGAAACGCCAGACCACAAGAACTACGGACCTTCCGTTCTTCGAGGCAGTCTGGACCAAAAGCAAGATGGTTTATACTGTTTATCGCGACCACCTAGAAATATTTGTCCCTTCCTCTAGGGTTGAAATGGAGAAAAGGATCAAAGGAAGGAAAGAACCCCAGTCAAGAAGGCAAATGAGTATCTGTCCGTAAATGTGCGCGCGGTGCTCTAACGCTTCGTATTGAGTAGGAGAGGATATAAACACAAAGAATTAATAATTGTGAGGTCGTTGTCTCATACGAGGTTATAGCTTGCAAGACGAATTCGCTATCCATTATGAACCATTCAAAGAAATTATCATCATGGAATACACCAGGTTTCAAACTCCAGATCATCTAGCGCGTTTCCTAAGCGTAGCTGCTGGAGGCAAACCAACCGGCATCTACTGGTCTGAAGGTGTAGCCTTCTTCTACTATCCCATATCTGCAACAACTGAAGTAGCCACAAAGGCGCTGATTCAAGAGAAAAGGGTTTACTGGGCGTTTGTCAGCTATGCGATAATGCCTGAGTATCGACCAATAATTGAAACTAAAGAAAAGATAATGGTTCCAGTGATCGATATGAGTCAAAGCTCGCTGTTTCAAAAGGTTGCTCAATGGTTAAACGAGCGTCAAAAAACATAGAAAACACTGATTATGCTTTGCCAGTCTTGAATTTCTTTAGATACTGCTCAAAACTGCCGGTTTTTCTAAGAATTTGCCCATAGTTGACGAGGGCAATTATGGCTCTTGCTGCGTCTTCTGGTGAGAAATAGGCTGGAATCCCTTGTTTGTCAAATCTAAACCTAAGGTAAAGAGCCATTTCAGTTTCTCCTATATCGCAAGCAACAACGGGCTTGGTGTAATTCTTCTTCAAGCGGGCTATGCGGTCTACAAAATCCTCTTGTAAAGCTGGAGCATGATGTAAGCCGATGACAATTATGCTGTGAATTTCAGGGTCTTCAAAAAGGATTTTCATTCCTTCGACAAACATTTCCGAGGTTACGGAACCGGTGAGGTCAACGGGGTTGAAGTTAGTGGCAAACGATGGAATCTTGCCAGCTTTCTTTAGAGCTTCAAACTTTGCGATGGTTTTCTCAGAGAACTTTTTTACTAGGACGCCTCTGGATTCGCATTCGTCTGCTGCCATGATTGCTGGGCCACCTGCACTTGTGATAATAGCGACGTTTCTCCCCGCGGCTGGAGGTTGAAACGCTAGGGCTTTGCCTGCATCAAAGAATTCTTCCATGTCTTTCACTCTCAGAATACCGGATTGCAAGAAGACGCTGTCATAGATTCTGTCAGAACCCGCAATAGCCCCAGTATGCGATAATGCAGCTCGGATTCCAGCTTCGGTTTTACCTGATTTCAGGGCAACAATGGGTTTTTCTCTCGTCACTTTTTTGGCAACGTCCATGAATTTTCTTCCAGCCTCGATGCTTTCTGCGTATAGGAGAATGACACGTGTTTGCTCGTCATGGAGAAGATAGTCCAGCATTTCCGGCTCATTCACGTCGATCTTGTTTCCGAAACTCACAAATTTGCTTAAGCCCAATTGGCGACCTGCAAGATAGTCGAGGGCCGCAACGCCGAAGGCTCCGCTTTGCGTAACTATAGCTATTGGACCAGGCATTGGGCGAGGAGTGGCAACAACCATGTCTCCACTTGTGAGGACTTTGGTTTCAGGTAGAAAAAGCATGTCAACGCCAGTTTTCGAATCGTAAACTCCGAGGCAGTTGGGTCCTAGAACTCGGATTCCTGCTTTTTCAGCTATTGTTTTGACCTGATTCTCAAGTTCGTGGTTTCCGATTTCGCCGAAGCCGCCGCTGATAATAGCTACTGTTTTAACCTTTTTTTTGGCGGCATCTTCCATAATCTTTGGAACAAACCTCGCTGGAACGGCGATAACGACTAGCTCAACTCCGCCTGCGATTTCAGTTAGTGACGAAAAGCACTTGTACCCGAGAATCTGGTCTTCATGAGGGTTAACGGGATACAATTCTCCCTTGAAGACCCCTCTTCGCTTGTTGTCGACAAAATTTTTGAAAATAACGTGTCCGGCCTTTCTAATTTTCCTAGAGGCGCCAACAACCGCCACTGAGTTTGGGTCAAAAAATTTGTGCATTTGCTCAAAAACTGAACTCATCGGGTTCCCTCTTTCAAAGGTTAAATTAACGTGACTCGTGGCTTATTAATTGTTTAGGTGTAGTTTTCAAGTGTTTAGGTTATATTTTTTTAGGACATATTTCGTGGCTTCATTTGCGTTTTCGGAAGATTTGCATTCCGTTCACTTCGCAGACGTGGCAAAAGCCGGCTTCGACAAGCTCACAGGCTTCTTCAACGGTTTCAGCAACTCGAGAAGTGTATTCATCTGTTTCAAAGCGCGCGTGTGAGCTAGTCTGAAATCGATCTTATTAAGAATACGAAGAACTGGCAGAGGCTAGAGAACAACAGCGTCTACTAATGAAGAGACTAGCGTAGAGTATCACAAGCGAAGGTTTGGGCCTATCCAAACGGGTGCGCACCAAGAAACTAACAGCAACACATTATTTCTTCGCAGCAGACGAGAGGACCTCTACCAGGTGTTGTACATACTATCTCGCAACCACAGACATCACAGACGTATACACAATTTTTCTCAGACTTCTTCATCTTGGTTTTTTCTTTTTTCGGCATTTAACCACCAAAAGTCTATGCGAATGCACGTGCTTTTAAGGTTGTGTGACTGTTGTCACACAGTCACACATATTTAAAAGCTTGTACTGTTCCAAATTAGAATGCGCAAATTAACTAGTGAACGGGTTGTTATAAAATGTCTGAACCGATGAAAATGACGCCTGATTCTGTTAGTCTGTTGAATAAAGCCGTTTCACGGGAACTTCAAGTCTCGGTTCAATATATGCTCCAACACACAAAGATGGAAAAGTTGATACGCAAGGTCATTCCCGAGAACATTCTCTTGGATAAAACCACGTACGAGGCAATGGGGAAATTCTTGCGGGAATTTGCCATTCAAGAGATGAAGCATGCCGCTGCCATTATGGAGCGGATTTACTATCTTGGCGGAGAGGCGACGACAAAATCGGATAAGCCTATTGTCGGCAACACTCTAAGCGAATTTGCGCAGAACGGTGTCAAAGCGGAAGAAGAGGCACTAGTGCTATATCGCAAGATTATAGAGGCTGCTGGAAAGAATGGCGATTGGGAAACTCGCGAATTGTTCGAAAAGATCTACGCAGAGGAAGAGGCGCACCTATTCAAATTCCAAGAATACGTAAACATGAAAGACGAGCCAGAAGGACCCGAGCCACCTCTATCAGAATGGCGCAAGATATTTACCAACGACTATTTCACAATGCTAAACAAGGCTGCCGCAAGCGAAATCTCTGCCGTAATACAATACACGAACCAGCACGAGAAAGCCAGTTTGCTGGTCTTGCGAAAAAAGAGCACAGCACTTGAGATCGTCACAGAAGCTAACAAGGCCAAGGTCGTCAGCGAACTGCTAAAAGAGGTTTTCATGCAGGAAATGGAGCATCTTGAAAAGATCTCCGAAAGGATTTACTTGCTTGAAGGCGAGACCACATCTGTCCCAGATCCGCTTCCACAGGTCGGCAAGACCGCTGACGATTTCTTGAAGCTGGACCATGCAGCGGAAAACGATGCCATACTGCTGTACCGGAAAATCATTGAGGAAGCGTTCAAACGTGGAGACACGACGACGCGGCGCATGTTTGAAGAAATTGTCCTACAAGAAGAAGAACACTATTGGAAGTTTGACGATTTCCTGAAATAGTTCGTGCGGACGTAAGTGTTAAAACACTGCGCGCGCGCATTCTGGCGTTCGCAATTCCTAATAGGCAGTCTGACCTCATTCTATCATCATGTTATACGAAGAGAAGAACATAAGAGTGCTTCCAGAGGATACAGACGCCTTCGGCAGATTGAACTGGCGAGTATACTGTCGATATTGTGAACAGGGAGAAGCAGGTTTAATGGAGAACCTAGGTTTTCCCACAATGTATTTCCCAAAGATACATAAAACATCCTTCCCCAGAAGGGCTGCCAATTTCGAATATGTCTCTCCAGTCTCTCCGGAAAACTTGATAGATCTCAAGACTGAGATCATAAAGGTTGGAACTACATCGCTCACGCTATTGCACACCTTCTTTAAGAAGAGTAGAAAAGATGGAGATCCAATACTTGCAGCTAAAGCAGAAGTGACGATTGTCGCTTATGATGATCGACTTAAAGAGAAGACTGAACTTCCAAGCAAACTAGTCAACACATTGACGGCACTAGGTATCCAAAAGAAGCAGAAGTAGTCGTAGTAGCATTCATCCAGAATGAAGGCACTAAGCCTCTTCAAACTTGAAACAACAAATCCCTATTTTACCATTAGGCTTCTTCTTTGGCACAAAGAAAGGAATTCTCTTTCTCGCGCGCGCGCAGCTTGGTTTAGACCTTAGATTTTTGGTCTCCATCTCATGATTTTGCCATATTCTTCGTATGGCATTACTGAGAAGTATTTCATCAGGCTTATGAATCCTTTGAGAATTACTTGTTCCATGTAGAATTCTTCACGGACCTTTTTGCTTGCCCAATAAGTCAACATTACGTATTTACTTGGCTTGACATCGACATCCTCATATGTACCTTGAAGCCCGCTTCCTCCATAGGAAATTGTTGAAACTCTAAATATTTTCGAACCGAGAAAACCTTTCATTCCAACGGTTACCCGGCACAACTCTTTGGTCTTTTCTTCAAATTCCTTTTCCAAACCGGGTTTCACTGAGAGGTAATTTAGGGCCCATATTATTTTTTCCCCTCTTTCTCGTATTTGTCAAGTTCTTCTGGTGGAATCATAGTAGCTTTAATCCCTCTCTTGACAACGTATTCAATGGCAATTCTCGACCTGTTCCCACTGTCGCTGTAGAAAAGGACGTCTTTATCTTTCAAAAAGTCGATGTAATACTCTAGGTCGAATAGGGGAATGTTTATGGATCCTTTTATATGACTTTAAACATATTCCTCTCTACTTCTCACGTCCACTATCAGACTCATTAAGATCACTTTTTCACGATGGTTTACTGTAAATCTGTTTATAAAACTGGCGTTAGCACGCGCGCGAGCTAGAGTGCCGTCCATCCCCCATCAACGAATATTGTCTGTCCGGTGACGTAGTTGGATGCTGGAGAGGCTAGGTATATTAGTGCTGCTTTCAAGTCTAGTGGCTCTCCTGTTCTTCCTAACGGGGTTCTCGAAAGGATGTGTTTCATTGCTTCTTTGTCTTGGAAAATTCCAGCTGTCATTTCACTTGGGAAAAACCCTGGCGCTATGCTGTTCACATTTACTTTGTAAGGTGCCCACTCTATAGCAAGAGCCCTCGTTAAATTTATGACGGCTCCCTTGGATGCGTAGTATGGTGCTGCATGAAATATGTCACCTACAGCGCCATAAATGGAAGCGATGTTCACTATTTTCCCATACTTTTTCTTTATCATCTCACGTGCAGCAGTTCTTGCGCATGAGAAGACTCCTGTCAAGTTGACATCAATCACTTTTTTCCATTCTTCTAGACTCATGTCTATTGATGGGCTTATGGAGGCTATTCCAGCGTTGTTGACTATGATTTCCAGCGATCCGAGTTTTTCTAGGGCAGTCTTTACCATGTTAATTACTTGTTTCTCTTGACTTACGTCTGTTTTGACGGGGATCACTTTCACGTCGTATTTACCGGACAGTTCTTCAGCTACTTTGACAAGCTTTTCATATCTTCTTGCAGCAATTACAAGGTTTACTCCGCGTTCAGCTAACGTTCTAGCAAAGGTCGCACCTAAACCGCTTGAAGCCCCCGTTACAACTGCTGTTTGGCCTCTGATGTCAAAACATAACTCCATCACGGTTTTACTCAAGACAAATCACCAATCTGCAATCATTCATCGAAAATTTAAGATTTCGCGTCAAACGCGTAGCGAGCGCGAAAAAATGGGAGTTTGCGGGGGACATCGCCACTTCCCTGCTTAATTAATTGTTTAGGTGTGGTTTTCGGGTGTCCAAGTTATCTTTTTCCAAGACTTATTTTTCTACCTCAACGTTGAATGACACATATCTCAGTGCGTTGGAGATGCTTTAATGAACTGGAAGTTTAAAAAAATGGATTCTTAGTAAGAAACGTTTAAGTCTTCATCCTTCTCCGTATAACAATCTAACCAGGCGGAAAACTTTGAAGCAACTACACCATAACGGCGTCTTAGTTCCACCTCGATACAAAGGAAAAAGCCTAACCATCAAGGTCAAAGAGAAAAAAATCAAGCTGACGCCGGAACAAGAAGAAATGGCTCTCGCCTGGACCAAAAAAATCGGAACCCCCTATGTCGAAGACCCAGTCTTCGCCAAAAACTTCCACCGCGACTTCTCAAAAAAACTCGGCATAAACGTCAAACCCAACGATGTCGACTACTCCGAAATCCTCTCCGTCGTCGAAGAAGAACGAAACTGGAAGGCAAACCTCTCCAAAAAGGAGAGAAAACAGCTAGCAATCCAACGGAAAGCTCAGAGAGAAGCCAACAAGGATCACTACGGATATGCTCGGGTCGACACTGTTCAAATGGAGGTAGCCAACTACGCCGCCGAGCCAAGCTCAATTTTTATGGGCCGAGGAAAACACCCTATAAGAGGTCGCTGGAAAGAGGGACCTCATGAAGAAGACGTCGAACTTAACCTCTCACCAGATGCGCCAAAGCCACCAGGCAACTGGAAAGCCATAGTCTGGCAGCCCAACGCTATGTGGATCGCACGATGGCAAGACAAGCTCACCGACAAAACGAAATACGTCTGGTTTTCTGACTCGAGCAACTTAAAGCAGAGAAAAGACATCGAGAAGTTTGACAAAGCGAAAACGCTCCGCAGGAGCCATAAACTAGTCCAAAAGCACATTATCGACAATCTCGACGCCGATGATCTGAAACGAAGGAAAACAGCCACCGTTTGTTTCCTCATTGACAGGCTAAAGATCAGAGTTGGCGACGAGAAAGACCCAGATGAAGCAGACACCATCGGCGCCTCGACCCTCCGACCAGAGCACATCCACTCGAACGACGACGGCACTGTATCCTTTAACTTCCTCGGCAAAGACTCCGTACCACACATTTTCAAAGTCAAACTCCCAGAAAACGTCATCCGAAACCTCAAAGAATTCGCAGCCAACGCGAAATCCACGCTCTTCGACGGCGTCCGCTCAAAACACGTAAGCGAATTCCTCGACGAGGTAATCATAGGACTCTCAGCAAAGGTCTTCCGCACTTACTACGCATCTGAAACCGTTGAAACCAAACTGGAAAAAACTCCAGTCAAACCCGAAGACCCAGAATACGCCAAGAAATATGCTGCTACAATGGCGAACCTAGAAGCCGCCAAAATCTGCAACCACAGGCGCACTATCTCCAAAACATGGCAAGCATCCCTAGAAAAAAAGAAAGACCGGCTCAAAGCTCTAAAAAACCGAGCGAAGGAAGCCCAAGCTGAGCTGAGGCAAAAAGCAATCGAGCAAGAAGAGAAACACAAAGAGAGACTGAGAAAACAAGAAGAAAAGCTGAAAACGATGAACGAGAAACTACAGAATTATCGCCAACAACTAACCGACCAAAAGCAACAAGGTAAACCAACAGGCGCCTTGAAAAAACGTATTAGCCATCAACGAAGCGCCATAAGACGGCAAAAACAACGCCTCAACGAGCTAGAGACCAACCATGCTGAAAGAATGAATAAGCAAAGGCAGAGACTGGAAGATCGAATGCAACGTGACAAAACAGCGATAGATAAACAGAGGATCAGAATAGAAACCCAGAGAGAAACCCGTGACTACAACCTCACGACATCTCTCAAGAGCTACATAGACCCCCGAATCTACTACAAATGGGGAAGACAAGTCGACTACGACTGGAAGCAGTACTACTCCAAAACCCTCCAAAAGAAGTTCAGCTGGGTCGAAAAAGAAGAAACAACTTCAAAAAACGACTAGAAGCACCGCATCCTCACTCCCAAGACGTACCCCTCAGGGAAAATTCTGAAAAAGAACCCACAAGGGACAACTCATCTTCGTTCCTCAATAATAGGCCAAGTCCGTCTTCCCCAAAATGACTATAGGTTTGTGACTAATTCTCCCCAGCATTTCCCAAGTCACATCAGCAAGATCAACATCGAAAGTTTCTGCCATGTCCCAAACCGTTCGTCCAGAACCAAATCCCCGTGTTCTGTTGGCTATTTGTGCAATTGAAAGAGCTTTCTTCGTGCTCAGTTTGGAACCTGCTATGGCGACGGGTGTAGCACGACGTTTCAGCTTGAAAAATCTGCCAAATACATAAGCGAATACTCCTCCACAAGAATGGATCCCTGGAATTGGTTTTGGACGAGGAGTGAAGTGAAAACTTCTTAGCGAATACGTTGTGTCCGTGTCAATTATCAACACTGCTACTTCTTTACCCAGTTTAGCTTTGATATTCCTCTTTATTTCTTGAGCCACATCGTGAGCGTTCTCCAGTGGCAAGCTGACATAAGAGTAGGGCAGGTTGCTTCCATCTATTGCCCCTTCGGAGCCAAACATCAATGCTTGCAAGAACCCAGCGTGTCGAAGCGCAACGTGTTTATGAGCGCTTCCTTCATGAACTGGATAAGCTCTTAAACGGCTAATAGTCTCTTTCTTAAGATGGCAAAGCAAACCTAGAACATGCCCCCAAATCAGTCGCATCCAATATTTAGCCAAGAACCGAGCAAGCAAGCTTGGATGGACATCGCTTTCGTCAAGAATGTTACCCAACGCTGTTGAAATTGCCTTCTCAGAAATTGTCACAAAATCCCCATCATCTACTTTTCCCCTAACAGAGTTAACAATTATTCGAAGAAAGTCATCCCCAGGCTTCCAGTAAGGCGTAACAATCGCCACTCTCTTGTATTTGTAGGCCACGACCATCACATGCGTTTTAATATCACAAATCCTATGCATTAATATTCTAAATAAATACGCGAGGTATCGATCTCTTATACGTCGGATACACCTGCTTGAAGATTAGAAGCCTCAGGGAGCTGCGTCAAAAATGCCTAAAAAGCCCAAGAAAACAGGCAAAGAAGAGACTACGGACATCTACAGGCTTCTTTTCGAGGCTTCTGAGAAAAAGAGGAAAAAGAAAAGAATTGAGCTTCTTCAATCTGTTGGCGTAGAAGACATCTTTGAAAAGGGAAACATAACCATTGACATGAAAACATGCAAAGGCGTAGAATGCAAGTTCTGCATAGACGTATGTCCCACCAGTGCACTCTACTGGAAAACCGGCGAGGTTTACATCACCAAAGAACTATGCATCTATTGCACGTCATGCGTCCTCAACTGCATGGTTGACAACTGCATAGAAGTAACAAGAAAACGACCAAACGGAGAAACAGAGACTTTCTGCAAACCACAAGATGTCTTTCTACTACTTGACAAACTCAACACACGAAACAGAATCAAAACACTAAAAAAGCTGCTCCCAGACGATGAAACCTACTTGAAACGATACGGCAAACACTTCTCCAAGTTCAAAAAGGAAAAATAGAAAAAGCCCTCATCCTTTGAGTCAAAAAGAAAACCCTACACTTCTTGGCTTTCTCGCTTGGTAACGTAAAGAATATCTCTGTGAGCAGCATATCCCATCTTCCGAAAAAGCCTAACTGATTCTTCGTTCGGAGTCTCAATCAACGCACAAAAAATCGCCGCCCCACGTTTTTCTAGGGCTTCTTCGACATGCCTAATCAGCCGTTGAGCTATCCCATGCTGCCTGAAAGCTGGGTTTACTGCTAAACGATTTATCCACCCCTTCTTCCTACCATCGTAACTGCCAATCACAACACCCACAAGTTTATCCTCATGGAAGGCACCGATGAAAAACTCTGGGAAAGCACTCATCTGCTTCTCAATCATGCTCTTGCTTTCTCTGCCTTTGGACTTGAATGGGAGACCAGCACACTTCCAAAGTTCAACCATTGCCTCATAATCTTCGACCGTTAGCACTCGAACATCTATCTGCTCAAAACCTTCAGTCTCCAAGTCGAACACCCAATGCTTCTTAGATCACGCAAAGCGGTACTTAGCTGTTAGCAATTGCCAAAACCATGTTGCAAATACCGTGTGTATTCATCTCGGTCTACCATTTTTCAGAGAGGTATTTTGGAATTTCAGAAGAATCTCTAGGTCCAACCAAGACTTCCCAACTGCTGAGTTCCTGGATTTCTCCGCTTAACCGCGCTGCTTTGCCAGGTATAATCAGTTTTCTATGTTTCACCTTCTTTTCCACTAAGGTTGTTTTAATAGCTTCTGCTATGTTTTCAGCTGTCAGCTTTCTGCCCGCAACAGAGGTGTCAACAGCATGTCCTTCAGTGTCCGCCACGATGAGATAACAGTTTAGTCCAGCTGATTCAATGTCTGAAGCCACGGTATAGTATGTGAGAGCAAAGTTTGTTGTCAGCATCACCGGAGAAGCTTCGTCGGGTTTGCCGAATTCACGTAAGCCCGGCTCAACCGCAACTGGTTTTCTAGGATCAGTGTAAATGTTTTCTCGCAAGAAAACATTCGGCAGAAGAACCCATCCCTCAGTACTGTGCATAATCAGGATGTCGGCGTAGCGAGTGATCAGCATAGAAGCCATGTAAGCCTCGTTCCACATGTTGATCTCTGGAGCTTCTGCTTTCTGTGCCCAAGCCACAATTGGAGTGCCAATTATTGGAAAGCCTAAGAGCTCGTCTCCTCTTTTACACGCCATACGTCGAATCATCGTAAAGTTGACAAGTGTATCGGCTATTCCTTCAGGTGGAAATGTCCCCGGATCTAGAACGAGGTCTTTCACGCCGTATTCAAGTAACGTCTTAACTAACGACCGCAGCATTTTGAGATTGTTTGGAGCAGAAACGGTGAGGGGACAATTGTACATTAGAGACAGTTCAGCCATGTCTTTCCAATTGTTTTCTGTTGCAGCACAGATTAGAGGTCTAGTTTTGGGTGCTACCATCAAACCGGCTTCAATTACTTCTGGGTTAAGCGAACAAAGCATCAGAGGAAGCTTTGCGTTACTTGATACTTTTTTTACTGTGGCTTTAAACTTGTCTGGATCGTTTGAAGTCGACCTCACCGCTATCATGTTAAGCTTCAATTCTCGACCAATGTAGATGTAAGAAAAACCTTCAGTTTTCCTCAGCCTATCTAAAAGCTCACGCTCAGACATTTCATCGGTAACATCTATGGCAACGGCTGTTGGATTAATATACGCGAGTTCATGACGATACATTACAAGCTTGCCGCCGATCTTGACAGCACTGTCACCAGCGCCAACGGTTACCTCTTTAACAGGCGGCTTAAGCAACCCCCAAAGTTTTGGGTAAGCCTTCGCATATTGTTTTTCTTCTAAAAGCGGCGTGCAAAGTTCAAGCGCAAGTTCCCGGTTTACAAGTTTAGTGGCAAAAGCCATACAGTTCTCTTGCCCACACTTCTTACAATTAGTTCTTGGAAGCAACATGTACACATCAATTGGGCTGAGTTCCTTTGCGCCTATTTTACTGACTTCTCTTTCACTCATGCTTCCACGCCCCTTAAATCTTCAGAGTAACCCAATCACCGATTAGCTCAGGTCGGCCTCGGCCCGTGCCCGCTGTTAGCTCGCTGATGACATCTTTAAGGGTTTTAACAGCTGCAGGATGCATCATCATGAATAGGTCAACCCCAGCCAATAGAAGAGTTAGCGCCGTGACAGTTTCCCACATTGGTCCTCTCAGTTCGCGAGGCCCCCATTCCGGAGCCAATTTGATCCAAGCTTCTCTTGCGGCCCACGCATTCGTTGTGCCCGAAGAGATAGGTTGTTGAAGCTCCGGATCACCCATTAAACCTGCGAGACGAGCACGTTCCATTATGGTAAAAGCATAGTCCAGCCCATATCCAAGCGCTGCCGTCGTCGTATCCATTACTATACGCTCTTTTGGAAGGAACTCGAAAAGTCTGCGGTTTAGCTCTCGGGCTTGGTTAAGATCCATAGAAGTAAACGCAAGTGCCACATGCCCATGTTTCTGAATAGCCTTAGCTGTGCGTTCAATGTCCATATCCAACGTCACCGTGCTGATCAAAAGCCTTTCACCCTCAGCCACCGCAGCCACTTCTTCAAAAACCTTCAAGTCTTTCTGCGGGTCCCCGCAACCTCCGACAACCATGGGCACATCTACGGCTTGCAGGACGTTTTCAACAGTTTTCGCCGCCTCTTTTGGCGTAGTATCCTTGATAAGGCGATCTGTGCTAACCAGATGAAGCGTAATCATATCTGCCTTAAACTTGTCCACGGCAAGTTTAGCCCATGCCACTGGGTCTTCCGCAACTTCTCCAAAATGCATTTTCACAGCCTTTGCCAAGGGGATACGTGTGTCAAAAACGTCCAGGGAGATAACTGGGGGATGAGGCGTTGGATTCTCAAAAAGATAGTACGCTGGAGACTTTTCTCCACCAATAACTACCGATTTTCCACGTGTCCCTCCGTCACCCTTTGTGGCGCCAAGCTTAACCTCTGCAATTCTGCCAGGATATGTCTCAACCGGAGGGACAAAATCCATTTGAATAATTTCGGTCGGCTTGGCTTTTCGCGCAACAACTGTTGGAACAACAGCTCTTGGCCCAGCCACTGCACCAGGTTGAATCCATATTTCTAAATCGCCAAGCTCCATATCTACGTCTTCAAGTTCCACCTCTTCAAACTTACTAAGCAAATCAAAGATTTTCGGATCAAACTTAAGAGCAACATCGCGGTCTCTTTCGTTTTTCTTGCTATCTGCCACGTTTTCACCTCTTCTTTTTCTCCTCAGCCTTTATTGCTCGAATGATTACTTTTCTTGCGTGGATTTTGGCGTCTTTAAGGATTATTTTGAAGCCGCCAGCGGTTATTGGTACTCCAGCAAGTTGTGCAGCTGGCACAGCTGGAACCTCTTCCTTCTCTTCAGCTGCTTCAGCAACAGCTTCAACTGGCTTGGCTTTCCAACGTTCCACAATAGGATGCCTTTTAGCTTCGAGAAAGCTTCTTAACTCCTCGATGCTCTTGGCTTCGTTCTCCGTTGCGACCTTGTCAACTATATCCTTGGGTATAAAGTCCTTAACGCGCTCCTTGACCGACGCCGGCATCCAAACTACGCGGTTCCAGCCACCGTCGGCTTGAAGGAATTTAGGTGACCTTACATACTCAATGGATATGCCATGGAATCCATCTACCTGTCTACCTCCGGCAGTGGAGTCGGCTAAGGTTGAGAAGGGCAGTCCGTTTACCGTTACATCTTTGAATCCTCTGTGAACTATTCCGAAGCCATCCACTTCAGGAATGTAGAAGGCAGTTCCTTCGAAGCAACCGCACGAAGTATGAGGGTAGCCGAAGCTTGTGTACAACCACACTCGGTTAACTGCTCCCAAAGATTTCTTTTTGACAACTTCATTGACACCGGCATACTCGCCTTTTTCAGGGTCAGTCAGCTTTCCTTTTGGAATTGCAAACACTGGACCTTTTGGGTCTACTCGTGCTGAGGCTCTGCCGTCGAACCAGCTGATGGATCCGCAGTTAGAGTATCTTTGGGGTGTGATCACGCATACGTGGGTTGGTGCAAAGGATTGACAGAGCGTACAGCCGTAGAAAGTGTCAACATCTTCATCTTTCATTCCTCTTGCCTTGGCGTCGCGGGCTTCGTAGATCTTCATGGCCTGCTCCCATATAGGTCGAACCTTCTCTGGATCGGTTAAGAAGGTGACTTGAATTTTCTCGATGAATGATAACTCGCTTTTGTACAGTTTTATCAAGACTTTTCCGATGTAATTAAAGGAGTTTAAGCCTTTCTGGAAGGATTTCTTGCTTATTCGCATCCAAATGTCGTAGCGTTGGTTTAAGTGCATGAAGCCTTCGATGAAGTTGCAGTATTCATGGATGCGTCGCTCGATGACACCTTCAAGTTCTTCTTCGACATCTTTGCCAGCGACTTCGATGTAGACGCCGAAGGGAATGTTGCTTCCCTCTTGCACATCTTCAAGATCGGGCCCAATCACGGTTATTTTCTCATCTTCCACTTCATCTAATGGTTTTACTCTCACGAGTTCGAACTTAGTTTGTTGTTTTGGACCTCCGAGTTCCACGTACATGTCTTTTCTTCGGATTCGTTCTCCTTCGTAGATGACTCCGACGTCAACTGGGATGTTTTCAAACATGGACATTTTTTCATTTTCCTCCTAATTTGTTTAATATTGTTTCAAAGCTGTTTTTCCAATCGTCAACTGAAAGGTTGGGAAAGGACCATGTTGCATGAGGATTATAGAACCTGTCTAGACTGATGGTTTTGAGGTTTGTGGAAAAATGTTTCAGTCCAGATAGGATTACAAACTCCATGTAGTAGGGGAGCCCCATGAATAATGCGAGATCATACGGACCTTTTCCGTCTAGACCTTTCCATTCTGGATCTTGAAGTCTATTGCCTATGTCCATCGCAGACATCGAAGCCGCGGGTTGAAAGTTTCTCTTGAGAAAATCAGCTACCATGTGCGCTGTGGCAACAACAGGGATTCCCGCGGTCTTACTCATGCGAATTGAGTAATCAATCACTTTTACCTCATCTGAATAATCCTCGGCGGCGTGGTGTCCAACGACGAGGATGGGACGCTTCGCCCTTTTCACCATTGCGACAACTACTTCAGGCTTCATAATGAGGAGCGCCTTTTTTGGACCTGCTATTTCTGCTGTTTGCCATGGTTCTGCTTTTGCACCCATGTTATTCACCTCTCTTTCTAATGAGTCTGGGCAAGAGCGTTGGGTCAGGGATTCTCTTCTCTTTCCACCCCTTCTCCGCTAGAATCTTGAGAATCTCATCCTTCATCGTGATCGGGATGTCCATTTTGTTTCGGACGAATAGATGTATGTCATTGGGCATGATGCCGTAGAGGCGCTTGTGCAAGTCAATATAGTGAGTTAGCTTTATGGCGCGACCCTTAGTTGTGTCATTAGGTCTCATACAGAGCTTTGCTATCAACACCATGGCTTCTTCTTTGGTCTCAGCTGCGGTGAAGAGATGTTCAGGAGCTGGACCTCCATAAACCTTGTCGCCCATTCTGGCGTCATATACATACCAATCTTCATCTTTATCTTTTCTTCCTAGGAGCATGCGCCGATATTTAGATCCGTGGGGTCCAACTACTACGGGTATCCCGAGCCTCCAGACGCCTGAGGCTATTGAGGCAGCCTTCTGAGAGTAAGCTCCCCAAGCAACGCCTACTGCTCCCACCCGGTTAGAAATGTAGTCAGCAATTTCCTCGTAGTTAGCTCGCAGTTTTCTTTTAGCGAAAATGCTTGCAATCTTGATGGCTGCTCCAGCTATGTGGGAGTTGGAGACGCATGAACCAACATTAACGATGCCACCCGCATCAAAGGAACCCGGATATTTCTCGTAGAGGGTCTTCCCCTCCTCGTCCTTAACCATGGCAATGGACATAGCTGCGCATCCTGAGGTGACAACGATAAACCTCCGCTTCGCAAACTCTTCAGCGATCTCTGCAACCTCCTTTCCGCTGTGAGGGTAATTGGAGCATCCTACTAGGGCTACTACTCCTGGAATTTCACCGAGGACAATGGGTCCGCCGACTTCCCTTATTTCCACATCTTGGATTGCCCCCCGTCCGACGCGCATCTTGAACTTCTCCTCCCACAGCTGCTTTTCTCCAGCTTTCACCATGAAGCTGTGTAGAGGGAAATCGTTGGGACAAGCGCTATCGCAACGGGCGCAACCTATACAATCTTCGAGGATTTCAGCCAGTGGATTAAGATCCCCCTTTGCCGCCGCTTTGACAGCTTCAGAGATGGGTTGATTGTTTGGGCAGGCCCGCATACACTCGTTGCATTCTGTGCATTCCTGGGCAGCTTCAATGATCTCTTCTACTTTTGGGATAATCTTCAGTTTCTTTCGTTCTGGAGCAACGGCCATCACGGTTTCAACGGCAACTTCTCCAACCTTGTCGGAATCTAGAATGAGTACTCCAGGGACCCTTTTTTCCAGCAGATCGGATATTATCTCTTTCGCTGGGCTTTTGGTTCTATTTATGAGCCCTAGACAGTTTTGCGGACTCGAAGCGATTACTGGAACCTTGACTTTTTGGGCTTCAACCAACGTGTCTGCTCTGATGCACTGTTCGTCTACGACTATAAGATCGGCTAGCCCGCTTCTGATGTAGCGTAATTGCCAAGATATGGGCCCAATTACCTTAGCCGCGGAACTATACCGAGTGATGTCGTGGGCGGTGCAACATATGCCTACAACCTCGACTTTGCCCAGCAATCCTTTGTCAGTTAGGTAATCGATTATCCCAATAGAAGAGGGCACATTGTGACCAATGACCAAAATCGTAGGTTTGGAGATGTCTGCTACGCCGAAGCCTAAATCAGTTAGAGGAGCTTCAGGATCAGCCTTTGGAAAGCCATAGACTGAAACCTGCGCGATATCCGCGACTTCCATGCCAACCTGATCCACCATGCCCGCATGAAGAACCTTGGATTCAAAGTCTAGGTTGCTTCCCTCCTGCCCGGTGTGAGTGGCGGCCAGAAGAGTTGTGACCTGTTCTTCGCAGTAGTCGAGAACATCTTCTAGATCTTTGAGCGCTTTGGGTCTGATGCCACAAACCAAGCGGGTCACTGGAGCCTCTGCTTCGATGTTCAGGCCTCCTACGTCAATGGGGCTATTGCTACCGTATTTCTCTATTAAGTGCTCAACCAGATGTCGGGCATGCGAAATATGGGTGGCAGCTCCTATGCAGCAAGCAAGGAGAACTATACGCGATTGCTGGGCTGCCATATTCAGTCCACAGGCTCCTCGTTTGTCTCCGGTTAGGTCAC
>JAPUUO010000091.1 GCA_026967815.1 Candidatus Bathyarchaeota archaeon
AGGATTCGTGGAGCCAGATACCATAGGCATCATTGGTCAAGTTATTCAGAAAAACCGCGTTATATGAAGACTGGTTAGAATAAATCCCGTAGTAGTTGTTCTCCATTCTGTTTTCAAAGATCCTATTGTTTGCGGAACCATTAAACAGCGTAAGACCAGTGTCGTTGTCGGTTATGTTGTTTTGAGCGATCGTGTTGTTGTAGGATTCGTGGAGCCAGATACCATAGGCATTATGGGTAATGTCGTTCTTGGTGAGTGTTGAGTTCATCGTGTAAGCGAGGAGTACGCCTTCTTGGTTCTTTGTGAGGTTTAGGTCATGGACGGTTATTCCTGTGCAGTTTATAAGGACCACAAATCCAGCATCAAGCGGAACAGTCAGATCTTGCTCGCCAATCCAGTAATAGATTGACTTGCCGTCAACTGTATTTGAAGAGTCGACATCATTGTTGAAATGTGAACGATTCGAACCCCAAACTCTGATGTTGAACTCGTTGTTGCTCATGGTGTTGAGTCTCAGAACGTTGTTTGAAGAAAGCGAAAGCGACATGCCTTCCTGGTTTTCCGTCGCATTGTTTTCCTGAATCGTGTTGTTGTGTGAAGAAAGGAAGATGGAGATGCCATGCTTATTGTGTGCTACGTAGTTTTCAGATATGTTGTTGTGTGAAGAATAATCAAGATATATGCCGTAATCGCTGCCTGTCACCATGTTCCCGTAGATGCTATTATTTGAGGATTCAGAGGAGCTGATGCCATCGTAGTCGCTTTCGGTTATGTTGTTGCTGGAAATTATGTTCTGGTTGGACGATCGGTAGAGAACGATACCATTCGAGTTGCCTGTAATGACGTTTCCATAAATGTTAATCGAGGAAGACTTGTACAGGTAAATACCTCGAACGAAAGCAGTTATCTTTGTGTTCTTGATTGTGATATTGTTCCTTTCTGACAAATCTATTCCGTAGTGGCTTCCTGTTCCTTCCAAACTGTAGCCAGCTCCATCTATGACAATACTGTCGCGCTCAACAACAATCCTGCCATAAATGTTGTCAGTGAAGGTGTAAGTAACATTGCCAGTGTTCAAAATGGCGGAATCTGCAGGGTCAACACTTCCATCAGATTTGATGTGGATGGTCTCAGTTGCATCAGCTGGTCCTATGAACCCCCCTAATATCGAGAGCGATAAGAGCGATAGCACCAGAATCAACCAGACGATCTTTCTCATAGCCAGTCAGCTCATTGTTCAGATCTCCTTGTTATATAAGATCTATCCAACTCTTCCGTAGCATGTGCAGTTTCGTTGCAGCTCAAGAGAGAGAAAGCAAACCTTCTATGTTTCAGTGCATGTTGCATTTGCCAGAACAAATATGCCTCTCAAGTCATATACTTGTGCTGACACCAACACCGGGTCATTGCGCGTTTGAGTTTCAGCAATAAATGACAAGAAGTAGGTGCCGTTGCCATAGTCGATTATGTTTGGTGAATCAGCTTCTATCCATTCTTGCGCCGACAAATCTCCATCCTCTTCGAAGAATAATGTGACGTTCTTGGCCAAGGCGGGTTCTCCCTCATTAAGAATTCTGCAGGTTACATTCACCTGTTTCTTCAGCTCCATTCCTTCCCCTTCTAGCTTTTTATACGTGCCGCCCACAATATTGACTAAGGTAGTCACATTTTCATCATATTCCGTTTGAACAGCTGCTTGCATTCCGGACAAATCTAGAGAGAAGTTGACGAAAGCTCCAGAAACGCCTATCCCATCCGTCCCGGACCAATCGATCCATATACCTGACGAGTATGGTGGTGTGTCTCTTCTCGTAAAGTTGAGCAAACTCTTCCTGCTTGGGTATTGACTCCAAACGAAGGAAGACCACCTAGCTAGGTTAGTTGCCAGAATCTGATCTGACCCCCCTTGAGAGATGTTTGCAAGAGAACCAACCACGACGTGTCTGGAGCCCAGTTCAATGGCGAAAATGGAATCGCCTAGAGAGTTCGACTTGATCTCGTAGATGATTTTTCCAACCTCAAAAATGTAAAGCTCAGCAGACAATAGAAGAAAAGCCATAATGAAAGCTGCAATCAGAAGAACTTGACCAGAATTCCTCTTCTTCGTCATTTCCACTACCTCGACCATCCCAACTGCAAGCGTAGGATGAAAAACTGAACGTTTGTGCTTTGGCTTGCGCAAGCATATTGCACCAAGACGGCTTCGTGACCTAGCAAGTTCGCGTTTTGCATAACTTGAGAGTTTATTTTGTTCAAATCTTCATCATAGACTGTGAGGTTAAATGAAACACCAATCGGCAGCAAGATGTCGAGAGACTGCTTTATAACAGTCCAGTTTCCGTTGGCAATCAGCTTTCCAAGCTCACCATCAAGGTCCAACTTGATTAAAGCTTCCTCTCCGAAGTCTGCCAAGGATTTTGCCTTCATAAGATCTGGGGAAGACGGAAATGTAACCGAACTAATCGCTAGCGCGGAAAATATGATGGTGATTGCCAGAAAGGCTTCAATGATATTGATTTGTCCTTTATTGTCAAACATCTAGGCAGTTCCTCCCCATCTCGTCACAATCTCGTAGAGCGCAAAGCTCATGGTTACGATGCGGCTTTGTGAAATAACTATTGTTCCAGCAATGTTTTGACTAAACTCTGAGCCTATCTGTAGAGGCAATTGAGGATACGCAACCCACTCGGCGAAGGAGGAGGACCCCTGAAGTCCCGTGAGTACTATTATCATTGGGCTTGATTCCGTGAGACGTGGAATGTCATACTCTGCACTCTGATCTCCTTGAGCTCTTTTGGTTAGACTGAAATTGTAGTTGAATGAGAAAACTTGTGCTGTCCAGATTTCCGTAGTAGGATACGTGAACGACACGTTTAAAACGTAGTTTAGCGGGCTAGGGTTCAAGAAGGTCCTGTTGGGAAGATGAAAGGGCGAGTTGTGACCAAAAGCATAAACGTCAAAGGATACGATCTGTTGATTTGCCTTCGCTTTGGCGAAGACCAGAAGAAGTGTTGTGCCATTTACCGAGTTGGGAATACTGAAAACTAGTGAGCCAACCCCATCAGAAGAGGTTGAAGACTTTACGTTCTCCACGAAATGTTCGATAACGACGTAACAGCTCAAGTCGGTCAAAACGGGCAGTCCAGATTTTCTTGCCTCAACGTCAAACTCGTAGATTGTCTCCCCTCCTTGTGTTTGATTTGACACTAGGTCAATTGACAGTTCAAACAACGTTCTTACTTCGATCTGAAAGGCAACATCTGCTACGCCGAGGGATTCCCAGAGCTCGGAGTAGGTGAGCGAAAAAGCGTTCTCACTGTTTAGACGCGAAACCTTGTCGATGTCGAGTTCATAGGATAGAGAAGCATCTGTCTTGGCCAAGCCCAAACTGCTTGGTGTGATCTCTCGCGTTTGCCCCCAGCTAGATGGTGTCCCAGTGTGAAGAAGTAGATACGAAGCAAGCGACTGAAAACGTTCGGCATCATTTTGGTGAGACAAATCTTGCAGATAGGGAGCCACTTGCTTGGATGTCCCCGCCATCGCTGACAAAACAAGTATAATCATTATTGAGCACGCGAGAAAAGTGTCAACGGAGGATGCTGGCAATGGAGAACGCTCCTACGCTGACCCCAACGTGTACAGACCCGCTAAGAAATGCTGAGAGAGTACAAGAGAAACATAAGCAGTCGCCGCTAGCATTGAAGAGTACATGAACCCTGCGGCAAATGTGCCTTCATTGATTTTGCCGATAAAGAACCCTGACATCCAGCATTGAAGAATTATCCCAATGGAAAAGAGAGTTATCTGCTGTTGCATGACGTCAAACGATGGCTGAGCCACACCTGGAAGCGAAACCTGAGCGAGAACGTATATTGTTAAAGCCACAATCGTGGTCGTCAAGGCTATCAGAACACTCCAGATAAAAGCCAAAATAATGTAAGGCCTAAGCAGCGACCGCTTATTCACCTCAATGTCCCTGTTTTTCTCCGAGTAGTCAGAAAGTATTTCCAGCGCGCTAGCAGAGCCCCCTCCCACTTCAATCGTTTCCACAAGGATGAAAAAATGAACGAGCACTGGCCAGCTCTGAATCTTCCTTCGGATGTTTGCAAAGATCTTTTTCAGAGCAACCCCCCACTCTATTTGGCTTCTAACGCGTTCCAGAAGTCCAGAAAATCTTCCGTATCCTCTTCGCTTTGAGGCATGAATGATGCTTTTCACGGGAGATAAACCGATCTTCCTTGCTTCGGTAACGTCCCGCAGAAAACTTGGCATGGCTTCTTCCGCGGCCAGATTCACGACTGCAAACTTATGATAAGCAAGAGCTGAAGGTACAGAAACAGCTATCAAGCAGATCGTGACAATCGCTGGCAGATTGACTATTTCAGTTATGAAGTGTACTTGAGGCACAAATACAACTAGCGAAAGGAAAGCTGAAGCGCAGACAACGGGAACGATTATTTTGCGATACACAGAAGCTAGGGAAATGAAGTTGCTCTTTCGGGCCTTATGAGCAGCGATCATAAACATAATTGAAATCGAAGGCATTATCACAAATATCAAGACGTAAACGAATGGCTGAGGAGCACTTGACCTTGCAGCACCAGACATCGTGAGTTCGAAGATCGAAGTCGAAGATATCACGACATACAAGATGTACGTGCAGAGCGTCACTATCAACATGACAGCATAAGCCTCAACTAGCGTTCCTAATTTTTCGATTGATCGTGTTGCTGATGCGCTCTGGACTTCCAAGATTGACCGCAACTTGCTCTTCAAAAAGCTGACAACATTGCCTCCGCTTCTAACTGAGGATACAAACCCTTCCAAGAAGTCTTGGTATGTTTTCGAAGTGGCTTCGTCAGCCTTTTTATGCATGACAGTCAGAGGGTCATATCCTAAAACTTCTACTCGCCGAACTATGTCTTCGGCGTCTTTCTGGATTCCAGGCAAAAGGTGAACATCACGCATTTTTTTCCAACTCTCGTACATAGTAACACCACTTGCAGCCAACGTGGTAAACATCATCACGGCAAAGGGTAACTCACGGTCAATTTCACCAGGTTTTCGTCCCGAAAACAGGCTGAGCATCCAACCGAAGACCTTGCCTACACCCTGCTTTTTTAACAAAGATATCACCGTTCAAGACTGTTGGATGATTCAGCATGCAAGACGCTTGGATTGTGATAGTATTTGCTCAGAACCCTGTTGACGCTTCGATAGTCCCTTATGTTGTGCTCCACCAAACTCAGCAACACTTTCTTGCGGTATTCAAACTCGTCAATCAACCGCTCAAGAGGCGTGTCCAACCTCTTGGCCATGCGTTTGAACAAAATGCTTTCTTCCAGTTTTTCTCCGAAAATGTCGGTTGAGGCATTCCAATCAAACACATCAACCGTCGAATTGGCGTTTCTTATTTCAGAAACCTGCACAAATTTCCTACTTGACAATTTCCTGCCCGACTCTAAGAAAACCGGAGTTCGTACATGTCTCACAACAATTACGCAATTCATTAATGTTATAATCGACTCTGGAATATTCATCGGAGGCTGCGTTAGCCTCTTAACAGCAGTTTCAACATCGTCAGCATGCATGGTGCAAAGTCCGCCGTGCCCTGTCCCGAGTGCTTGAAAAAGCACGTAGGCTTCTTCCCCCCTTATTTCGCCCACAATTATTAGATCTGGGCGATGTCTTACTGCAGATTTGATGAGATCATAAAGAGCTATTTCGCCTTCCCTTTCGGCTCCAAAACCTGATCGTGCAATCGTTGAGGTCCAGTTTTCATGCGGTAGATTTATCTCAGCCACTTCTTCAACTGTGATTAGCTTGTAGCTGGGGCGAAT
>JAPUUO010000092.1:0-2376 GCA_026967815.1 Candidatus Bathyarchaeota archaeon
GAGATAGAGGTCTTAGATTGCCAAGCTCGAATGGTTGATTGGAAAGGATTAGAAAAACATATTCAAGAGTTCAACCCAGACATTGTAGCTTCCAGCAGCTTGGCAACATGCAACGCCCACACAGCAGTGCGTACATTAGAAACAGCAAAAAAGGCGAAGCCTGAGGTCTTAACCATTGTCGGCGGTCAACATTTCACCGCGACAGCCAACGAAAGCCTAGAAACCTATCCAGAAATAGATATCATAGTCCGCGGCGAAGGCGAACAAACTCTTGTTGAGATAGTTGAAGCTTTAGGCAATAAGACTTCCTTCTCGAATGTCCAAGGATTAACGTTTAGACATAAAGGTCGAGTCTACCATACTCCTTCCAGACCTTTAATTGAAGATCTTGACAGTCTGCCTTTTCCAGGCTACCACTTTGTCGACGACATGATGCACAAGTACCACTTCACGATGATGGCTGGACGATCGGCACGGTTCGCGCTAATAGAAGGTTCACGGGGATGCCCCCACAATTGTTCATTTTGCAGTCAATGGGTTCATTGGCAAGGAAAGTGGAGAGTTAAAAGTCCCAAAAGAATAGCAGATGAAATGGAGTTTTGCTATACCAACTATGGAAGTCAGTTCCTTTGGCTAACAGATGACAACTTTGGCTTAGGGAAACATGCAAATGAATTATGCGATGAAATCAGTAGACGCGGCTTTGCCGATGACATAATGTGGTTTATGCAAGCCCGATGCGACGACGTCGTTAGGCATAGCCAGGTTCTACCTAAACTGCGCAAGGCTGGAGCACGATGGATTCTTTTAGGGGCAGAAACTTCACATGAGTCAACATTGGAAGCTTTCAACAAGAAAATCACTCCAGAAGACTCCGATAAAGCGGTCAAATTGCTTAAACAGAACGACATATTTGCCCAGATAACTATGATCATTGGAGAACGCAACGACTCTGAAGAATCAATACAGCAGTTAAGAGAATTTGTTAACAAAATAGACCCAGACCTAGCCATCTTCATGATACTGACCCCTTTTCCAGGAACAAAAATTTACGAGGAAGCCAAGCGAAACGGCTGGATTGAAGACGCCAATTGGTCACATTATGACATGGTTCACGCCATAATGCCAACCCAACATTTGACGAGAATGGAGGTGCAGGAGCAGCTGTATGAATGTTATCGGAGTTTTTACGGTTCCTTACCGAGAAGGTTAAAAGGGCTCTTTTCATCGAACAAACTGAAAAGGAAAACATATCGATACTTAGCCAGTCAAGGGGTCCTGCAGGAGCTAAAAAACCTTTTCTGGAGAAAAAAATAGTGCCTAGGATCTCTTCACAAAGATTTTACCTTTCATTTTTAGTTTCGGTATCCTTTTTCGGCTTGTTTCTCGTCACCTTACCAGCGATCTCTCCGTTGCAGATTCAACAAGATTTTCAGTGGAGAAAACCACTCGTAGGTTCAGTTTTTGGGCTAGTCTGCTTTCTCGGAATAATAGCGGTCTTCTTCCCAAGTTATTGTTCCACAATCTTTCAAGTAGACAGTATTGAAAACAGAGATCACGCTGTTCTGGCAAAAGGTGACAAAGCCTTTCACAAGACAGCAACCATTCTTGGGCTACAGATAATACATGGACATCATCCCAGCTGCGAAGGTTTCACTGCTCACGAATTCCAATTTGGTGGTAGAACCTTTTGCACGGCTTGTATAGGATTGCTACTCGGAGCACTTCTCTCCATCTTCGGAACTACCGGATATTTCTACCTTGGATGGAACATAGGAGGAAACATCGGGTTGTTTCTTCTTTTAGGAGTTTCAAGCATTAGCTTAGGTTTGTTTCAATACATGTTTTTCGATATTCAATGGCGGGTCTTCCGTCTCCTGTTAAATAGCCTCTTTGTCTTCGGAGCTTTCCTTGTTATAGCTGGCATCGATGCTGCCGTCAACAGTTTAGTACTGGACTTTTTCGTTATTTTCCTCTCGATCTTTTGGCTTCTCACACGAATTTTTTTGTCAAAGCACATTCACAAAGAGATATGTCAGACTTGTAACTTCAAATGTCAGGTTTACAAAAACGAAACGTGAGTTTATCGGCGGGTTGCGCCGTAGACAACGCCAGCTATGATGAGTATTCCAATGACGATTACCATTAAGGGTCCTATGTACGCCCATATGTCTATATCTGCTAGCCAAGCAAATCCAAAGATGAGAATTATTATACCAAAGATAATGCCTATGATTGCACCACCATAGGGGAGACCAAAGCATCCTTCTTCAAACCGTTTTTCTTCCCTAGGTCCAAAACATTCATTTCCTCCACGCTTGACTACACGTCCGCGCCCATACAAAGATACACCACAACTTACGCACACTCTTGCGT
>JAPUUO010000092.1:2476-5747 GCA_026967815.1 Candidatus Bathyarchaeota archaeon
ATCAAAAGAATGGTCTAGTGATTGCCTGTCGAATTTTTCTTGGACTGAAGGGAGCAAGGATCGCTTTGTACAAGTGTGGACCAAGCTTTGGCATCAGCCCTATAGCATCTGTTCCCAGCTTGCAGATGACAGCGTGTTCTAAAAGCCCTAAAGTTTCAACTCGAATAATATCACGATTGTGTCCAGAAACTGTTATAGCTTGTTCTACTTGTGACACAGTTGCTCCCAAAACGATTAAGCGGTCTAGGCTCGAGTTTATCCATTGTACAAATTGCGAAAATTGAGCTTCAGACAACTCTGCCTCTACCTGCTCATGTTCAGGTTTTGCATCACTGGTGATCTTAACATGAAGTGGCATTAAATCGTAAAGGCAGAACAGCTCAATTACCCGCCGAAGCGGAAGCTTCTTTCCATCTGCAAGCTGAGCTTGCAATCGCTCTAACGAAATGGTTGCATCATAAACGCGAGGAGAATAAACTCCTATATCCACAGACAGATCTTGCTCTTTCTCGCCAGCGAAAATAACCTTTCCCTTAATAGTTGAAAACCTCTTCACCTTGTCAATGCTCACCGGCGCCAATCCAATTTCACGGTCAAGAAATCCTAAGGCAACCTTCTGATCCTCACCTATCAACTCCACTTGAACCCAGTCCCGACCTGTTCTTCCTGCAACTTTAGCCTCAACCTTAAGGTCTTTACATAGCGAGGTAAGTCTGGCTTGGAATAGCTGTTGACCGAAAGACCTGTAAGCTTTTTCAAGAAGCGTTATCGTCGGCATCTGAATCCCCCAGCAAAGGAGAAAACTCCTCATGTAGCCGTTTCATTCTCAGAATAGAAGACTGCGGTAGGTTGTCTTTTACAAACTTCTCCAGCACCTGCTCAATTGGCACCTTCTTCAAGCCTTCAATTAACTTATCTGCATAGGTCACAATCTTCTCTTCGAGAGTCAGTGGAACATAATTCTTAACTGGCCAGCCAAGTCTTTGGGCTTCATCTTTAGAAATGCCGCTTCCAGCGTGACGTTCGATAATTGAGACAACAGGATCAGGCAGACCTAATGATCTAGCGATTCCTACACCCGCCATAACATGGTTGATGCCATGAGTTCTTGAACGCCCAACATCGTGTAGAAGCGCACCTATCTCAACGAGTTGGACATCAACTTTCAATCCTTTCTTTCGGCATGCTCCAGCTATCTTAACAGCGAGAGCTGCAACTGCTTTAGAATGTCTAACAACTCCAACCGAACAACCAGCCTTTGCTAGAAGACTTAGAGCTTCCTCCCTTGGTGGCAGCCGCCTACTCACTGAGTTCCGTCCTCAATTCATCAACCTTCAAACGCAAGGTCTCAATAAAGACCGAGTTGTCAAGGTGCATAAGCGGCTTGTTACAAGTGGGACAGCGGAAAATAAGCTCCATAGCCTCTTCGAATGGAATTTTTTCACATTCTTGCGTTCCACAATGGTAGAAATCGTGATCTTTTTCATATCCTAATCGGGTTTCCAGCTTTTCCAAAACCCTCTTTTTCTGATTCTGAATGAATCCATCTAGCTGGTCAGGTTGGAGTCTCCAGTGAAAAATGAACCATCCTGTATGCTGATCTCGGGATCTTCTTAAGGCAACTAGAGAGTGATCATATAGTTTATAGAGGATTTTGCGGACGGAGTTGAGGCGGATTGCAGTCTTGCTAGCGATTTCATCATCTGTGATTTCGTTTACTCCTTTTAAGACGTCAACAACTTGAACAGCCTCTTCACTGCCAACTATTTCAGCGACCTTCTGTAAAGTTTCGTCGTTAATCATCGTTTCCATTGAACTTCCCTGTTCCAAGCCTCAAATATATTATATCATGAACAAGGTTTAAATCTGTTGTTAAAAATTCGAACACTACTGTTTTACTACCATTTTTCCATGTTTCTGAGGAATTATCCTAACCTTGGCTTCCTCAAATTCCGCGAACAGTTCTTTTCCGCCAAAAAATCGATCGAGAAAAACTGCCAAGCTGGAACATTCTGAATGAGGTTGATTTCCTATTGCTACGTTAAAATCTGAAACATTTTCTTTGAAGAACCTTGCCGGAACTTTCTGACTACCGACAATAATTAAAACATCTTTTCCGGTGGCCTTGACTCTGCTAAGGACATTGCTGGTTTTAATGTTTTCTCCATAGGCTGTTAAGTGAACAACTACGCCGCCTTTCGCTTTCCATTTTCTTACAATCTGTTTCCAAGGATTTCCCATGTGGAAATAGAAGGAACCGCCCCAGTTACCTACCACTTTTTTAACAGTTGCCTCAACACTTTCATCTTTGACGTCTGCCAGAAAGAAGCTGGAAGCCCCTAATGCTCGGGCGGTTAGGGCTACGTGCGTTGTCAGCCTTTTGTCTCTTTCTCGGTGCCCCCATCTTAAAACCGCCACTTTTGGCAACGCCGTCACGCTCGCTTGTCTATTTTTACGTTGAAGGTTCCACCGAGCTGCTCCACTTTATATCTAACCTTGTCAGCAAACCGCGGCACTGACTTGAACGTGAGACTCATCCCATCGCCTTCATATTTCAAGCCGCGAACCTCAGCACGATCATGAAGCCAAGAAATGAACGGCATAGACTCGGTTTTCCATGGAACCCAAAGGAAAGCTTGAACATACTCTTTCAGATAACTCAAAAATGCCTGTTTAAGCTCTGGAAGATTTATGAGGTGAAGGGCCGAAATAGAAACCGGACAAGGCGCCAAATCTTTTAGGGTTTCCAATTTTCGTTCTAGCGCACTTTTCGAAAGCAAGTCCATTTTGTTTAGCGCCGTAATTATGGGAATACCTGTTGCACCAATAGTTTGTATAGTGTCAAGGCAACACAAAAGCTTTCTGTTAATTTCTTCCAAAGGCTCGCTTATGTCAACTACCAACAGGATTATGTCAGAAAAGATTGTTTCCTCAAGGGTAGACTGAAAAGCCTCTATAAGGGTTAGAGGCAAATCGCCGATGAAACCCACAGTATCCGTGAGAAGAACCTTCCTTTCTGAAAGCTCTATAGCACGTGTTGTAGTGGACAGTGTTGTGAATAAGCCAGAGTCTACTGTAACAGCTTCTTGGGCGAGAGCATTAAAGAGTGAACTTTTTCCTGCGTTAGTGTAGCCAGCTAAAGCAATCAGAGAGTACCCAAGTTCAAGTCTTCTTGTTCGGTGAAGGCTACGTTTTTTCCGTACTGTTTTCAGTTTTCTTTGGATACGATGAATCTGACGTCTTATCGTTTCGTAATACACATCAACCTCGT
>JAPUUO010000093.1:0-3351 GCA_026967815.1 Candidatus Bathyarchaeota archaeon
CTATCCACGAATCTGCCAATTGGCAGAGATAAAACTGTGCTAACCGCGCTTCCTATACTACTCAGGCTGCCTAAAGCGATCTTGTCGGCGCCCAAAGCTACCGCGTAAAGCGAAGTATACTGACGACTTAATCTCCCCAGAAAGCTATATCCCAGCTTCCTTGCAAGCAGGACCTTGAAATTCTTCCTCTGTCTCTTCACGAAGTCCGCGATCCATACGAAAGGTGTTCTCATAGTACTTCCAACACCTGCACCTGCTATCGCAAACCTAGTTTGGGCTCGGAAATTAGCAGTGATACCACAAGTACTCCAATCAAGCCTGCACCTGCACAAGCGATGAAAGGTGCTCCAGAAAAGGAAAATTCATAAAGAAAGCCTCCTGCCGTTGCGCCGACAACCAATCCGACATTTTGGAAGATATTAAAAATCCCCATACCTCTTCCTCTTTTCGAAACTGGCATTAGACCTGAAAACATGGCGGTAATTGAGGGATTAGATACTGCACGACCAAATCCGCGCATCGCCATAACAAAGAGCAAAGGCCAAAGACTTCCAGAAAAAACGACGAGTAATGCTGCCAAGGCATGAATAATTGTTCCCAAAATAATCATACGCTTCCTTCCAACTTTGTCGGCAAATATCCCCATCGGTATGGTCGCAAATAGAGTCACAATTCCTTGAACCACGAAGAGTATTCCAATGCCTGCTTCTGATATACCGATCTCTTCGTTAGCATATACTGACAACACTGGCTGCATTAACGAGTTGGAAAAGGCCAAGATGAACCGAGCTACACAAAGACCCAGAAAAATGCCGCCATAAGGTGTGAGCTCCTTGATTACTTTAACAAAGTTGTTGCGTATCGGGATTTCGGAGTTTGTTTCGAAGTGAAGGTTTTCGTTTGAAGAACTATCAACACATATTTTGGTTTTAGCTGTCTCTCGAACAGTAAAAGCCACAAGGATAGAACTCAAGAAGGCCAAGATTCCGCAAACAAAGAACGGAGCAGCGATTGTGAACACGCCGGCTAGCACACCGCCTAATCCAGGACCTATAACCATCCCTAGAAAGTGCATCATCTCGTAAAGTCCCATGGCCTTGCCCCTGTCTGCTGGCTTCACCATATCAACGACCATGGTGCTAATAACTGGCCAAACTACTCCTGAAGCCATACCTTGAAAGCCTCTAAGAAGTATCAATTGGTTGGCATCTTGGGAGAACCCGTACAGAGCCATCACAACGGAGTAGCCAAGCAGCCCCAATATTATTGGCTTCTTTCTACCTGATCTATCAGCAAGCCACCCGCCTGGAAAAGTTGTAACCAGCCGAGCTACAGCGAACGAAGCAGTCAGAAAGCCCAGTTGCGTACCCGTCGCGCCAAAATCTCTGGCATAAATTGGCAACAGGGGCATTACTAGTCCAAAACCCAACATACTGACAAACACTGCAAAACACAGAGGAAACAGCTGAGAATATCTAAAAAGGATCATCAGATCTTCCTTAAACGTACTGAACACTTTATCACCGATAGATTAGTGAACTTGGAAACAGACGTATTCACAGAAGAAAAAGAAAACCTTTGCCATATGCGTCTTGCAGAGCCGTAAAAATCCTATGAGGTTCTTACTAGCCTTTCAATCTCTTTTTGATCGATCTCTGACATTACCTCATTGATCCACTTAGATGCCTTATGATATTTCCTTTGAAGATCGATCTCGTCCCTGACAAAGAAGAGATGCTTGAGCTTCTTGATTGTTTCAGGTGGGAGTTCGTAATGTATGTAGCGCATTTTGAAGTCATGATGGACAGGCTTGTGTCTAATCCGCAGAGCTTCCACCAGCGTGGCAAGGATTAGAGCATGATAGAGATCCATGGCCTCGAGGAAATTGCCTCTGTTGATCTCCTTCTGTACGAAATTGTTGAACATGTCAAACTTTGCATGCAACCTCTTTAGCCTTTCCTGCAATTTCGTGACCAGCACGCCCCTGTCCAAAGGAAGAAGCTTGATCTTGTCGGATTTGTTAAAATAGAATACAACGTTACCATGCACGTTGGGTTCTAGGAATTTTTCGGGACTGCAAGGCTTCAATATAGCAAGGTCAATGATAAGATACTCGCTTGCATCTTCCAGTCTATAGAAGGCTTGGGAGAGACCTAGACGCGGGTCTTCCGGTATCCCATATTTTTGCTTAATAGAACATAATGATCGCAGAGCCTTTTCGACAGCTAGGAAAGCCTCTTCGACTTTCTCGTCGTCCACGACCAGATAGAGATCGATATCAGACCATTTATCGATTCGGTTGAAGGCTATAGCGCCACCTTCCCAAAAGGCGTGGATATAAGCAAGTGGCTCCAAAGCTTCTACAAGGGTCTGAATTATGATGTCGCGAGTCAGTCTTTGTTGTCTCACCATTAGAAACCCTTCACCTGCTTGGGTCTTGAAGAATTCTTATTGCTCTGCGGCAGAATTAAGGCTTTAGCACATAGATTGGGCGCGCGCGCAGTCCCGAAGACTTAACGGAGCTTTGCTGAAAAATGCTTTTAAGATTGCACACTAGAGTAGAAAATACGACTGGAAGACTAGTACAGGAGCAGTTCATTTGTCCTCTGACAAGCCAAGAGTTGTCGTTCCAAGCCTAGATCCTTTGGTTACAAAAGAGATTGAGCTTATCGACAGAGTTGAAGAGATGCGTCTTCTCAGAGAGGCAGTTGATAAGGCAGTTCACGGCAAAGGCGGTGTTATTTTTCTACATGGAGAGGCTGGAATCGGCAAAACAAGGCTCGCTAGAGAATTAGGAGCATATGCGCGTTCGCAAGGTATTCAAGTCTTATCCGGCAGATGTCCAGCACTGTTTAGGATGGACGGTGTTCCCCCCTACGTTCTTTGGAACGATGTTATTAGAGACTATTTGGAAAATTGCACCTCCGAGCAACTGTACAAGGTGATTGGATACTATCCAGCTGAGGTTTCTAAGCTGGTTCCTGAAATTGCCCAGAAGCTCAGGGTGATTCCAAAGTCTCTACCTATAAATCCAGAACATGAACGGAGCCGTGTTTTTGAGGCCGTTTCACAGTTTGTCATCAACATTTCTAGAGAGGTTCCATTGCTTGTTATTCTGGATGATCTACAGTGGACTGATCAATCTTCGCTTTTGCTGCTGCATTATCTGGCTCGAGGGATTCATAAGGAGTCCCTGCTACTCTTGGGTGCCTACCGTGAGGCCTACGTTGACGAAAAGCATCCACTGTCTCCAGTATTGACAGAATTGAACAGGGAACGTTTGCTTCAATCCGTTCCGTTGAAACGCCTCTCTTTTGATGATGCTTCAGAGATGATCAAGCGGATACTAGC
>JAPUUO010000093.1:3451-5698 GCA_026967815.1 Candidatus Bathyarchaeota archaeon
TAGACATAATGGAGAAACTGCTCAAAACAGGGCTAATCAAGGAGAAAGCGATCCGCGGAGTAGATGTATACTCATTTGTTGACATAATAGTCAGAGACGTTGTGTATGACGAGGTGAGCCGCCTACGTAGCAAGCGACTTCACAAGGTCGTGGGGCTCTCACTAGAGAAGGTATACGGCAAAAAAATCGATGAACATTTCGGAGAACTTGCCTATCATTTTCTTGAAAGCGGTGACAAAGGCAAAGCACTTGATTACTTCTTGAAAGCAGGAGAAAAGGCGCAAGAATTACACGCCCATGATGAAGCGTTCTCATATCTCCAGCACGCACTTGAACTTCTTGAAGAACAGGAAGGTGATCTTGAACAGAGAGTTCGCACAATGGAAACGCTTGGCGACCTTAAAGGATGGATAGGTGAAAGTGAAGCCTGCGCTGAATACTGGACTAGAGCTCTAACATTATGGGATCAGATGGGAGACAAGAAAAACCTTGCGAGACTTCACGGCAAAATGGCAAACAGATATTGGATGTGGGCCGCGGACAAGGAGAAGGCCTCTGAGCATCATCGTGCAGCTTTGGAAATACTTGAGAAGGAACCTGAAAGCCTGGAATTAGCCAGCGTATATGAAGATATTTCACATATGCTTTGGCGGACCGGTGAGCATGTTGAAGCTTTGCCCTGGACACAAAAGGCTGTTGAAATAGCAGAAAGATTAGATGACTCCAAGGTTCTGAGCGAACGCGCCCACGTTCTTGCACGCTGTTACAACAATCTAGCAGTGTTCAGTCACAAATCCGGCGATAACGAAAAAGCCAAGGAATACTACCAAAAGGGACTGAAACTAAGCCTAGAGAACAACTTCGGTTGGTTAGCTGCCGGTTTTTACAGCAACCTTTCCGAAGTCCACTTTTCCGTAGGAGAATTTCAGAAGAGTTTCGAAACCGCTGAAAAAGGAATAGGGCTTGCAGAAAAAGTGGGTGCCTTAGGCAACTTAGCTTGGACTGGCTCTGTGCTGGCAATGTATCATGTAAATATGGGAGAGATGCAGAAAGCCATTTCCATGTTAGAGGACGTTTTGGAATTAGATAAGAAGATCAAATTTACGGCTCACCTTTCCTATTCTATGTGGGGGTTAGGAGTATGCTCTTATTGGTTGGGAGAATATGAAAAAAGCCTTCACTATCTTATGGAAGCATATGACATCGCAAGGAAAACCGGAGAATATCAAGCTCATGGGCTTGCCACTGGCTGGCTTGGAGAACTGCATGTGGAAATGAATGACTATGCGCAGGCTGAAAACTATTTCAATGAGAGCAAGACGATCTGCGAAAGAACAGGAGAAACGCTCTACCAATATGGTGATGTATTTCCAGCTCTTTCAAAATTGTATTTAGAAAAAGGTGAGATTGAAAAAGCTGAAAAATTAATTGAAGAAACTTACAGATACGCAACCAAGACAAGAAACAGATTAGTCCTTTCTTACGCTGAAATGTTGAAAGCAATGCTGTTCAGCGAACAGAAAAAATGGAAACAATCCTCGCAACACTTCGAGAAGAGCCTTGAAGAACACCGGTCTCTGAACGCAAAGAAATGGCACCTTCCCAGATTCGCTGAACTTCTGTTCGAATATGGCTCAATGCTTTTAGATAGAAGTGAAGAAGGTGACAAGGGGAAAGCTCATTCGATTCTACACGAATCTCTAGAAATATACCAGAAGATGGACGCCAAAGAGAAGATCAAAAAAGTGAGATCTAGAATGACTCATTTGGAAATTGGTCGAGAATTGACCACAGAACCCCAGCAAGTAACAGTTGAGAGTCCACAGGTCGCTGTACCAAGTCACGTTGCCACAGGGTATGGAGATCTCGACGACTTGTTGTTTGGCGGGGTACCCCGAAACTATGCTGTCATATTAACCTCGCCGTCCTGCGACGAAAGAAACCTGTTGATCAGAAAATTTCTTGAGGCAGGAGCAAAAAAAGGTCAAGTCACGTTTCACGTTACCACAAAGGCTGATGGTGTAGAGACTCTCGCTGAAGAATTTCAGTCAAACTTCTACGTGTTCATATGTAATCCTCAGGCTGACAAGATCCTCAAAAGTGTGCCTAATGTGTTCAAGCTGAAAGGCGTGGATAACCTAACGGACGTCAATATCGCGTTGTCCTCAGCGTTTCGCAGACTGAGCAAGGTGCCTGAGGGTCCAAGGAGGATTTGCCTTGAGATCATTTCAGACGTTTTACTGCAGC
>JAPUUO010000094.1:0-3332 GCA_026967815.1 Candidatus Bathyarchaeota archaeon
TCACCGCTTTGAACCACTTTTCTGGCTAGCTCAAAGGCTTCTCTAGCCAGCTTCACGTCCTCTTCATGAGGAGAGACTTCGGTGACGAATTTGCCTCGTCCAAATGCGGCTAGCTTGAGATTTGGAAGCTTCTCTACAACGTAAAGTTCGCCGTAGTCGAATCCGCCTTTGATAAACTGAATTATATAAACATTCAAGCCACGTCCGATGGCGCGCAGAGCAGCTCCGAACGCAGCAGAGGTTTTGCCTTTTCCATCTCCAGTGTAAACTTGAACAAGCCCATTTTCTAATCTAGGTTTAACCATTTGCATTTCAATCCGTTGCTAGTTGCGTCTCAACTTCCTGAGCAACCTATCCGCTACAGAATAAGGGTCGGTTTCTTTCGCTAGGATTTTTTGTTTAAGTTTCTCCCATTCTCCTTTACGTTTTAGATCTTCGACCATTGATTCTGCTATCTTCTGTTTGATGGCTTCGACAAGTTCTGTCTCAACCTGATCTTTGCGGCTGGCTTCAAGGGCGCCCTTTTTTAGATATTCCTTGTGTTCCTCGATTCTGGCAAGAAGTTCAGTTATGCCTTCTCCTGTTAGAGCTGTTGTCTTCAAAACAGAAGGTTTCCAGCCCTTTTTTTCTGTGTTCATTTCCAGCATTGCTTGAATCTCGCTCAAGGATTTGTCGGCATTTTGTCTATCGGCTTTGTTAACAACGAAGATGTCAGCTATCTCCATGATTCCAGCTTTGATGGCTTGAATATCGTCGCCTAAACCGGGTGCCAAGACAACGATTACCGTATGCGAAACCTTGACGATTTCAACTTCTGACTGTCCAGCTCCAACAGTTTCGACGATGACTATGTCTTTACCTGAGGCATCTAGAACGCGTACCGCATCCTTTGTGGCTTTAGCCAAGCCTCCAGTTGCGTTGCGATTTGCCATACTTCTGATGAAGACCCCTTCGTCTGTACTGTGTTCTTGCATACGAACTCGGTCGCCCAAGAAAGCGCCGCCAGTAAATGGGCTTGTCGGATCAACCGCAACCACGCCAACGGTTTTGCCTCTTCTTCTCAGTTCTCTGATCAGTTTTTCAATAAGCGTGCTTTTTCCTGAACCTGTAGGTCCAGTTACGCCAATCACATGGGCTTTGCCAGTTTGTTGATAAAGCACAGATACTATTTTTGGAGCTTCTGGTTCGTTGTTCTCGATCAGAGTTATTGTTTTGGCTATAGAGCGGCGGTTCCCCTGAAGTACGCCTTGGACGAGTTGTTCGGCTTTTCTCACTGTTCGTCAGCGTCCAGTTGCTGTTTTCATTTCCTTGTGTTTTCTTGAACAAACTTGACTAATACGCCAGTTGGCGTTCCCGGTCCGAAGACTTCTTTTATACCAATTTTCTTTAAGTCATGAATGTCTTCATGGGGGATTATACCTCCAGCGAAAACTAGCATGTCATCTATGCCTTTCTCTTTTATGAGTCCCATTATTTTCGGGAAAAGAACTTTGTGGGCGCCAGAGAGTATACTTAGGCCTATTACGTCTACATCTTCTTGGAGGGCAGTTTCAACTATTTGTTCAGGCGTTTGCCTGAGCCCCGTGTAGATAATTTCCATCCCAGCGTCTCTCAAAGCACGAGCAACAATTTTTGCACCTCTGTCGTGGCTGTCCAAGCCTGGTTTGGCAATTAGAACCCGGATTTTTCTTTCTGTGCTCATATCGCATTCACGTCTCCTAAACAACTATGAGTTCGCGGTATTCACCAAAGACGGTGCGCAACACCTCAGTTATTTCACCAAGTGTTGCATAAGCTTTCAAAGCTTTTATTATGGTAGGCATGAGGTTTCTATCCTTGTCAGTTTCATCATGCAATTTGTCCAGAACTTCTTTGACTTTCCTATTATCTCTTTCCTTCTTCATTTTTTGAAATCTGGCTACTTGTTCTTCTTCCACTTTGGGATGAACACGTAAAAGCTCCATGGGCACCCAGTCTTTCTCAACCGTGTAGTCGTTAACTCCAACCAGTGTTCGTTGTTTGCTTTCGATTTCCTTCTGGTACTTGTAGGCGCTGTCAGCTATTTCCTTTTGAAAAAACCCTCTTTCTATTGCAGAGGCAACTCCTCCCATGGCGTCTATTCTATCGATGTACTCCGTAGCACGCTCCTCCATCTTATTAGTTAGATATTCTACGTAGTAAGAGCCACCTAATGGATCAATTGTGTCAGTTACACCGCTTTCATAAGCAATAATTTGCTGCGTCCGCAGTGCGACTCTTACAGCATCTTCACAGGGTAAAGCCAATGCTTCATCGAAAGAGTTAGTATGCAGTGATTGAGTGCCACCTAAAACTGCAGCTAAAGACTGAAACGCAACTCGTATGACATTGTTGACAGGCTGTTGTGCAGTGAACGTGCATCCTGAGGTCTGAACATGCATTCTCATCCATAGCGATCGAGGATCCTGCGTGTTGAACCGTTCTTTCATGATCTTTGCCCAAAGCCTTCGAGCAGCTCGGAACTTAGCGATTTCCTCAAAGAAGTCGTTATGTGAGGCAAAAAAGAAAGAAAGTCTAGGCGCGAACTCGTCCACTTTCAATCCTCGTTCAAGTGCTGATTCTACGTAGGCTATGCCATCAGCTAGTGTAAAGGCTAATTCTTGAACAGCGGTTGACCCCGCTTCCCGTATGTGGTAGCCACTTATGCTTATGGGGTTCCAGTTGGGCAAGTGACGTGCACAGTATTCGATGATGTCGGTTGACAATTTCAGTGAAGGCTTAGGCGGAAAGATGCAAAGCTTCTGTGCAAAAAATTCTTTCAGATTGTCGTTTTGGGTTGTGCCGTCTAGCTTTTCTCTGGGCACGCCTTGTTTGTCACCTATGGCTACGTACATAGCCAAAAGCATAGCGGCTGGTCCATTAATGGTCATTGAGGTACTCACTTTATCCAGGGGGATGCCGTCGAAGAGAATCTCCATGTCCTTGAGAGAAGATACTGCTACCCCGCATTGGCCAACTTCGCCCGTGGCCATGGGATGATCAGAATCATAACCCATTATGGTTGGGTAGTCAAACGCGATGCTTAATCCAGTTTCGCCTTCACTAAGCAGGTACTTAAAGCGTTTATTTGTTTGTTCAGCAGTACCGAAACCGCTGAATTGCCGCATAGTCCACAAGCGGCCACGATACATTGTGGCATGTAAACCACGAGTAAACGGATACTCACCGGGGAAACCTAAATCTTTCACATAGTCAAAATGTCGAATGTCTTCAGGCGTGTACAACCGCTTAACCTGAACTCCGGAAACTGTGGAGAACTCGTTTTTTCTCTCGGGATGCCTCTCAATCCAGTT
>JAPUUO010000094.1:3432-5692 GCA_026967815.1 Candidatus Bathyarchaeota archaeon
GAAATAGAGTCATGACGTTTAAACCAAGAGAAGTTGCAGTGATTGGAGGTGGAGTAATACCTCACAGCAAAGGTAGACCTGATTGCAACATCACTGACATGTGTGTTGAAGCTTACAATATGGCACAAGAAAACCTCTCAGAACAGATGGGCAAGCCTTTCGACAACAGCTACATTGATGCCTTAGTGGTTAGCTACTTCAGTGATCATTTTGCGGGTCAGTTACTCGGCGAAGCGATGATAGCGGACTCTTTGGGACTCAATCCGAAAAGAAGTTATAGAGCAATGGGCGGAGGGGCGACAGGTGGGATAGGTGTCCAAAATGGATACTCACTTATAGCATCAGGACTTGCCGACGTCGTTGCAGTCGCAGGCTTTGAGAAGATGAGTTTAGTTGACACAGCAGAGGGTAATGAATATATTGCGTTGGCCAGCGATACTGACTGGGACTTCGCGAACGGGGGCTACTACACGGCGTACTATGCAGCTATGGCTGCGGAATACGCGAAGACCTTTAATATCCCGGTAGATGTTTTCGAACGTCAGATGGCTGAAGTAAGCGTTAAGAACAGACGGAACGCCCAATCAAACCCTTTTGCCCAAACAAGCTGGTTGAATCCTTGGTGTGTTAAGGGGGCACGCCAAAATGTTACGGGGGAAATCACTGCCGAAGAGGTTCTTGAATCAGGCTATTGTGCGACACCTTTGCGACTGAGAAATTGCTGTCTCATGTCAGATGGGGCAGCAGTAGTTATTCTAGCTTCTAGGGAAACTGCTCATAAACTTGTTGACAAGCCAATATGGATAATTGGGACAGGGATGGGTACAGACACAATGCGACCAGGTGACCGATACGACACTGTAGGCGGTCTACACGAGTACGATCTTGTTCTTCCAAACGAAGATGAGGAAACACGAGAAAGCTACAAAGAACTTCGTTATCCTGGTCAAAATAGTTTCCGCGCGGGTAGAATGAGTGCGAAGCAAGCTTACTGGATGGCTCAAGTTGAAGACCCGTTAAAAGAGATGGATGTCGTCGAGATTCACGACGCATTTAGCAGCAGCGAAATCCAAACCTACGAAGATCTAGGCCTTTGCCCCTATGGCAAAGGTGGAGAATTCGTAATGAGCGGTGCAGCCAACATCGACGGCGAGGTAGCAATCAATCCTTCAGGCGGTCTCATTGGCATGGGCCACAGTGTCGGCAGCAGCGGCGTATGGCAGATATACTTCACCTACCTGCAACTGAAAGGTGACATTGAGGAAGTCTTCAAGAGGTGGAATGAACGTTTCAAACCATACAATGACAACAGAGAGATGCCCAGATCAATGCAAGTGCCAAACGCTAGACTAGGAGCAGGTCACAGTCATGCAGGTACAGGGAGTCATGTAACGTATACTATACTGAGTAATCGAGAAAGCGATTTGGAACGGATTAGACCTCTATCTCAATTTCCATCCAAGCTGATTAGGAGGCCTTGACTTGGACACTAAAAAACTTAACATAAAAGGTATAGTTCGACCTGAAAGCAAACGTCTCATGGGTCACCCAGAATATGTTGTTTCAATCCGAGATTGGACAACGTATCAATTCAAGCCTTATGGACGGAACAGTAAGTACTTTAGAGCATTAGCAGAAGAAAAGAAGATCTTAGCTACAAGATGCAAAAAGCACGGATTCTTCTTGCCACCAAGACCATTCTGTCCAGACTGCCAGTCTCCCGACATGGAGTGGATAGATTACACCAACCAACCAGCCCAGGTGAAAACTGCATCCATATGTAAATTTGCGGGCAAAGCGTTTCTGGATGAGACTCCCTTCTTGCTAGGGTTCATTCAGATGGGTGAAGCAAAAACAGTGATGTCTTCAGTAGTGAAGCTTTCAGAAGATCCAGCGGAAAACACCCGGATGCTAGACAGGCTTATGGATACCAGAAGATACATGGAGCTTAACGGAAGAAAAGTGGAACCAAGGTTCGTCCCACATCCTCAATATACTGTAAGGGACATTTACTTCATAGTGACCGACAAAGAGTGGCTCAATACACTGAAATAAACCAACAACTTCCCTTTTTTGATACTTACAGGCACTTACGACGCCTATTGTTTCACACGCTGATGCTCGCAGGTTCTGAACAGCTGCTGTTGAAGCTTGTCTCGTGTTTGTTCAGCTGAGAGTTCCATGAAAGCTATAGAATTGCTTAAGCGACTTCTAATTGTTTGCGCTTAAATATACGTTTCAACTATACTATTCGCTCTCT
>JAPUUO010000095.1 GCA_026967815.1 Candidatus Bathyarchaeota archaeon
ATGCTTTCCGAGGCATCTTTTGGTCCGGAAACCGTTCCTGCTAGGAATACTCCGTCCACGCTTGTGTCTACTGGTCGAAGCTTTAGGTGAGCTTCCATTAGGAAGCCGTCTGTGCTTATCGGGATTTTGAGCATTCTAGCGAGTAAAACTTCGTCTTTGTTAGGAATCAGAGGCGTGGAGAGTACCACCCAATCAGCGACGAATTCGACTCCTCTTCCGGCGAGCATGTCGTAGGTTGAAACTTTAAGCTTGTCGTCTGGCAACTCCGTTATTTCGACTGGAATCTCTTCGATATGCCTAATAAATCTGACTTCGAGCTCTCTGGCTTTTGCGTAGAAATCTTCGTATTCCTTGTAGACGCGTAAATCGCCGAAAAGGATTACGATGTCTGTTTCCGGCGACTGTTCCTTCACCAGAATGGCGTTTTTGATGGCGTTCATGCAGCAAATCCGAGAACAGTAGGGCCAGCCCTCTTCTTTTCTCGCTTTAAGGATTTTTCTCAAAAGTTCGGAGGTATCGGACTTCGGAAACGCTTCAAGTTCGATGGGTCGAATTTCTCCTTTTCTTGCTCCTACACACTGAATCATGACTATTCTTTCTGGTTTTCCGATTTTTCCTTCTCTGAGCATTTCATCCAGTTCTCTCTGCGTTATCACGCGGCTAAGTTCGCCGTATCGATAGAGTCCTTCGGGCGGCGTATAATTCGAAGAGCCAGAAGCCACGATTATGGTGCCTACGCTTATTTCTTTCTGGCCTGAAGGTGTGTCCAAGTTAACGTTGAAGTTTCCAACGTAACCAGAGACTTTTTTCACGGTTGTGGACGTAAAAAGCTCAATGTTTGGATTGTTCTTCACGGCTTGAATCATGGGGCTTATGACCTCGGAGGAGTCCACTAAAGTGGGATAAAGCTTATACAATCTTCGAACGGTTCCGCCGGGTTCCTTCTCCTTCTCGACTAAGTACACTTTAAAGCCTTGAGTAGCCATTGAAAGAGCAGCCGTCATTCCTGCGGCTCCGGCGCCTATAACTAGTGAAACGGGTTTAACCTCAATTTCAGGTTCGATTTGCGGTTCAAGCAAAGGGGCTTTGGCTACTGCCATGCGGACGATATCCATAGCTTTTTTCGTGGCTTTTTCCGGTTCGTGCATGTGCACCCAGCTACAATGCTCACGGATGTTCGCCATCTCGAAAAGGTACGGGTTTAGTCCAACTTCTTGACACGCTGCCCTGAAGAGGGGTTCGTGCGTGCGTGGAGTACAAGAGGCTACAACAACGCGGTTTAATTTGTGTTCTTTTATGGCTTCTTTTATAGTCGATAGCCCAGCCTCTGAGCAGGTGTAAATGTTATGTTCCGCGTGCACCACGTAAGGTAATGTTTTGGCGTATTCGGTCACTTTGGGAACGTTTACTACTCCGCCGATGTTTATGCCGCAGTGGCATATGAACACTCCTATGCGTGGCTCTTCTATCATTGTTTTGTCACCTCCGCTAAAACTTCGGCTATACGTGCAGCCGCGGCGCTGGCTTGAGTAACAGAGTCTGGAATATCTCCGGTTTTAGGTCCAAGACAATAGCCGCATGCAAATATTCCCGGAACTGTGGTGTCTACGGGCCGCGAAATCAAGTCGGGAGATTTAAAGAAGCGGTAGTTGTCTGTTTCTATGCCTAGTGTTTTGGCTAGTTCAGCCGAGTCTTTTCGTGGGACAAGCGCTGTGCAAAGCACTACTAGGTCGAAGGTTAGGCTTTTCACCGTTCTTGTAACATTGTCTTCAAACCATATGGTGAGTCTTTTCGTTTCTGGGTCTTCGGTTATCTCGCCAGGGTTGCTTCTTGTGAAGTTTATTCCGTATTCGGCTTTGGCTCTGTTAACGAATTCTTGGAAGCCTCTTCCGAAGGCTCTCATGTCTATGTAAAAGATTGTTATCATCGCATGGGAGTCATGCTCTTTGATTAGAACGGCGTCTTTCACGGCGTATTTACAGCATATGCTGGAGCAATAAGCGTTGTTTATCCATTCTCTTCTGTCTCTAGAGCCTACGCATTGGATGAAAGCTATGCTCTTAGGCATTTTGCCGTCTGAAGGTCTTACTAGTTGTCCTCCGGTTGGTCCGGAAGCGCAGAGCAGCCGCTCTAGCTCCATGGCGGTTATTACGTCTTTGTAGCGTTTATATCCGAAAGGCGGTATCTGCTCCGGGTTGAACATGTCGAATCCCGTGGCGACGATTATTGCCCCAACGTTGAGTGTTATTTCTTCTGGTTGTTGATCAAAATCTACAGCTCCCGCTTGGCAAAACTTTTGGCATATCTCACATACGCCTTTCTGGAACAGTAGACAATTGTCTTTATCGATGGTTGCAACTCGAGGCACAGCCTGTAGAAAAGGCATGTATATGGTCTTTCTCATTCCTAAGTTCATGTCGAATTCGTTAGGCACTTTAATTGGGCATTTTTCTGAACATATTCCGCATCCAGTACATTTGGATTCATCCACAAACCGTGGCTTTTTCAGAACTTTAACTTTGAAGTTGCCAACTGAACCTTTTACTTCTTTAACTTCGGAATATGTTAAAAGCTTCACGTTGGGATGATGCCCGCACTCGATCATTTTTGGCGCGAGTATGCACATGGAACAGTCCATAGTTGGAAACGTCTTGTCAAGCTGCGCCATTCTTCCGCCTATGCTTGGAGATTTTTCGACCAAGTATACCTGGAAGCCTCTGTTGGCAAGGTCAAGCGAGGCTTGTATTCCAGCTATTCCGCCGCCAATAATCAGCACGCTTTTATGCTCCATACTATTTCGCCTCCTTCATCTTTTCCAAAACTTTGGCTAACGGAATCTTGTGGGAACGAATTTCCCAGTCTTCTAGGGGCATGCCCATTGCGATTTTTAAGAGTTCGGCGAAGTGTACCACTGGAATGTTGTATTCAACGTTCAAGTGCCGTTTGATTTCCAACTGCCCCAAATCAAGTTCAAGGTAACAGAAGGGACAAACCGTTACTATGCAGTCTACGCCGGCGTTTTTCAAGCCGTCAAGCTTCTGTTTCGCCACTTGCAAGGCAACTGCGTCGTTGATGCCTCGCATCGGTCCACCGCAGCAAGCTTCTTTACGTTCGAAATCAACGGATTTAACTCCCGTTGCTTTTACAAGTTCGTCTAGGGCTTTGATTCCTATTCTTTCGCCGAAGTGTAGGCGTTTAGGCTTGGTTAAGTGGCACCCCGGCTGGACTCCGACCCTTAAACCGTGGAAAGGCGTTTTCACAGCGTTTTTCACGTTTTCTACGCCCACATCATCGTATAAAACGTCGATGAAGTGTTTGACTTTTATTTTGCCCTTGAATTCCTTGTCGACTGTGGCGAGAACCGAGTTTACTTTTTCTCTGAGTTCCTTGTTTTCTTTGAGCAGCGTATTAGTCATGAGAAGCGATTCGTAGCAGTCGTTGCATAAGGTAAGTACGTCTAGTCCCATCTCTTCAGCTATGCATAGGTTTCTAGCGGCTAGCGAGAGCCAGCTCGCATAATCAAGCGATTGGATGCTGAAAGGCGCGCAGCAGTTAACGTTTTCCATGTCTACGAGTTCTACGCCGAAAAGTGGCATGATCTTTCTGACAGAAATCTCGTAACCGAGCTCCCTCGCTGGTATTAAACATCCAATAAAAAAGGCATACTTCATTTCCAGTTTACACCTTCTTACTGATTAGCTCTACAAAAGAAGTTTTCTTTAGGATCTTTTGAGCTTCGTCTATGCCTATAGAGATGTCTTTGCTTAAGCCGTATCTTTCCCTCTGAATCAGCGCCATACGGGTCGGTGTTACCACGCGACCGGTTTCGAAAAGGTTTTTCGCTTGAACTATTATGCCTTCCGGAACGTTTCCTTCTTTGGCTGCTAGGTTTCTTATGGCGAACATGACTTCACCTATGTCTCCGCCTTGGGGACATCGGTCTAAACAGGTAAAACACGAGAGGCAGTACCGTGGAAGATTTCCTAGCAAAACTTCTTTACGTAATCCGAGAATTACTGTTTCCACGAGTTTTCTAGGGTTATACTCGTCCGTTGTTCTCGCCACCGGGCAACTGTTCGTGCATCTGCCACATTGAATGCACAAAAGAACTCCTCGCCCCCTCGGAGTGTTAGCGACTTCATGCATAAAATCTGCGCGCGCTCGAGCGGGGAATGCTCCAACTTTAGCTTCGTCCATTTTTAATCCTTCACCTTCTTATCGTTTTTAACAGCCGTTTTTCATTGTTGTAAACCTTAACTTCCAAGGGCATCTCACCGATGGCAAAGTGGGTGGCACAGCCAAAGCATGGGTCGTAGGCCCTGAAGGCCATCTCCACCATGTTCAATATTCCCTGATCCACTTCTCCGCCGTGTATAAGGCCTTTGGCTGCGTCCCTTATGGACATGCATATTGCCGGGTGGTTATTTGTCGTAGCCACTATCAAATTGACCTTTTTTATTAGAGCTTCTTCGTCAAGTTGGTAGTGATGTATCAAGGTGCCCCTAGCTGCTTCGATTATTCCAACTCCTTCTCCGGGACTGCCCGGACTATTCCGAAGATCTTTACTTGTTATCTCCTCGTCTCTACTCAATTCCAAGGTCCTTTCAGCTGCGTATAGTAGTTCTATGAGTCTGGCCCAGTGAAATGCGAGGGTTGAGTGTACGGGCTTTCCGCCGAGCGTTTCGTACATTCTTTCGAATTCTTGTTGTGCCAGAGGCGTTACCATACCCTCTGAGGCGTTCAACCTTCCAAGCGGCCCAACCCGGTAAATACCACTTGTAGGTCCGTCGATTAAGCCCTTCCATCCGATCTTCTTCAGGTAAGGTAATTTAGCGTAGGTCCATGGTTCAACGTGTTCTTCAATGATACCCAAATATTCGGATGGGCTGAACTTTATAAATTCGTTCCCTTTAGGATCGACCACTCGTACTTTGCCATCATAGAAGTTAACTTTGTTGTTTTGGTCAACTAAGCCCATGTAATATGTTTTAAGAGTGTACGGGTCACTTAGGATCATGTCTAAGTATTTCTTATTTTTTAACACAACATCGTCGAACAGTTTCAGGCTGAACTTTGCGAATTCAACGCTAGACTCGGCCATCTTCTCGATTTCTTGCCTTTCCTCCTCTGTGAGTCCTTTGGAGACGCCTCCAGGCAGTCCACAGGTCGGGTGAGTTGCTTTTCCTCCTAAGATGGTAGTGATTTTTTGTCCATAGGCCCTGTGCTTTATTACTTCTTTTGCTATGTCTAAACCAACCTTTTGGATCACTCCAAGAATATTTCTTTCAGCTGGTGGGGCGTCTGGTCCAACAACAAAATCCGGTGCCCCTAGAAAGTAGAAGTGAAGGGTGTGATCGTAGACGTAGTAGCCGCTATACATGAGTTCTCTAAGCTTTTTAGCTGCTGAAGGAGGTTCCACGCTAAACGCGGCGTCCAACGCTTTTGTTGAGGCAAAATGGTGTGCAACTGGGCAAACTCCGCAAATTCTGGGGGTTATTATCGGTAGATCCTCAGCCTTCCTGCCTTCACAGAACCTCTCGAAACCCCTGAGCTCTGGAACTTGGAAGTAGGCATTTTCCACGTTTCCCTCCTCATTCAGAAATATCGATATTTTTCCGTGACCTTCCAGCCTTGTTATAGG
>JAPUUO010000096.1 GCA_026967815.1 Candidatus Bathyarchaeota archaeon
TTCTCATAGAAGACCCTAGAGTTAACAAAAAGTTGATCACGCAGGTAATTGACGTCCAATTCGCCAGCGTCCCGGGTCTTCTTGAAGAGCTTCTTCGAGATTCCACACCCGAACAGTTTGTTTATGGAGAAATTTTTGATCCGTTGGAAGTGTCATCACACATAAATCATATTCAAGACGCGTGGATGCTTTTATGTAAAATTCGAGGAACTATCGAGAATGAAAAGCTGGGAGTAAATGCTTCATGGCTTCCTTCTCGCTCTAAATCCGGAATCAAAAAATTTCCCATCAGTTCTCTACTAACTAAGATAAGAGAAAACGGGAATCTTCCCATCAACATTGGAGAAACCAAAGAGACATCTCGGTTCACAATTAATGCTCACGATCTCGATGGAAAACTAAACATAGTCACCGGAAAGAAAGGAACCGGAAAATCTCACCTTTCCAAACTCCTCGTCTTAGGTCTTATCGATCACGGAGCCAAAGTTGTGGTTCTTGACCTAAACGGCGAATACACCAACCTAGGCTTTTCTTCCAACGGGGAAAAGAATGAGTATCACGACAGAGTCCACGTGCTTACCCCCGGAGCTAACCTCAAGGTATCACTGGCCCAAATGGACCTAAAAGTTATGTTAAACATTCTCGTTCACGCCCTTAATCTTCCCGGGACATCTACTCGAGAGTTTCGACGCATATGGCGATCTCTGCAGCAGCGACGGGCCTTTACTCTCCAAGAACTCGGCGAGGCCATTAGGAGCTGGAAGTGTAATCAACACGTGCGAGATGCTCTCTTCTCCCGTTACTATAGCCTACTAAATTCCGGCTTTTTCACAGACAACATCGCAGAAGCAACGGCCTTCGAAGAATTTTTTCAAGAAACCCTAAAAGGCGGAGCTTTGGTTTTAAACTTGCGTGATGTTTCATCGGTCGATCGCCAGATCGTTGTAGAGTATACTCTCGCAAAGCTTGTAGAACTTCTAAGCCAGTGGAAGATAAAAGCTGTTTTTCTCTTTGCTGAGGAGGCTCATCTTTATCTTAGGGAAACCTACTGGAATGACATCGTTACAAGGATGAGACACTTCGGATTTTTCACCACTTTCGTGACCAACCAACCTGACACAATAAGAGAAAACATCTATCGTCAAGCCGACAACATCTTCCTTTTCAACTTCACCAACGAACGCGACCTCGAAACCGTATCTAGAGCAGCGAGAGTTGACTCCGAAACTGTGAAGTCCATTGCCCAGGATCTTCCGTCCCATCATTGCCTCGTTCTTGGAAAAGCGGTGAAAGATTTTCCTATGGTAGTAAAGGTCAGAGCTTTCGATATTCAAACCATGGGGCAAACCAGACTCTTCTTTACAGATAAGAACTAGATTCTTTCAATTCCCTTCAGTAATTATGCGAAGTGCCATTTCATAAAAGAGCTAATAGAATCTTGGAAGAAACATCAGTCTTGTGCATAATCGGATTTGTTCAGTATACTGGTTTTACTAGTAAAAAAAATGTAACAGCCTGCATGCATATTATACGGAAAGGTTTATTTTGCATATTGACTATCAATCTATACGATATGATTATGCTGATTCGACATCATTATGGTGCATTGAGCAAAGAACTAAAATCGATCACAGATGAAAAAGAGGCGCATGCATAATGGGTAAAGCCCTTTTGGTCTCTCTCATTATTGTGCTTGTTATTGGAGCAACTCTGGCTTTGTCTTACCTTCCCGAGGGTTGGAGACAATCATCCTCTGAAAATATTCCAGAGGTTCCAGAAAATGAAACTGCTGCAATCGAAACTAGGACCTTTAGTCCTAATACGGCAAAGCTTTTCATAACTCCAAATGATTCTGTTATTAAACAAACAGTAGACAACATTGCAAAGAATCCTATATTTTTTGACTGGATAGAAATTAGAGACTGGGTGGCAAAAAACATTGAATATGTAACAGATTCTGAGGCTTATGGCGATTCAGATTATTGGCAATTGCCCAGAGAAACGCTTTCTCTCAGAACAGGGGATTGTGAAGATTTCTCTGTATTATTGTGTTCTCTTCTTAGGGCTAACGGATGGGATGATAATGAAGTTTACGTTGTTGTAGGAGAAAACTATGGAAGATATCACGCTTGGGTTAAGCTTAACGTCGATGTGGTTGGTTGGCAAAACATAGAGCCTCAAGAAGGAGCATTAAACACATTAGTAGGAGACTCCATTAGCCTTTCTGGATATACTGCAAAATATTACTTCAACGATGTTTACTTTGAGACAATATAATTAGGAGAAACACTGACGGTGTAACATCGATGACCCCCATTTTGGATACGAACTAGAATCCTTCCATGCGCGCGGTCTCCGGAAAGTCCGTAGTCGAACGAAAAAATGTTGTTTTAAGCCCCAAGAAGACTATATTAAGGAAGAAGTTGCCGATTCACTCTTAAAAGCAACCATAATCAATAAGGATTGAATGGTCGGCAAGTGACGAGAGGAGAGAGGAAACACAAATGAAACCCTTCAGTTTTGTTCACGCAGCTGACCTGCATCTGGGCTACGCTCAATACAATTTAGATGTTCGACGCGAAGACTTCAATGTAGCCTTTCGGGAGCTGGTGGACAAGACCATTGAGTTGAAGCCTGATTTTATGATCGTTGCCGGCGACATTTTTGAGCACGCTCGTCCCTCAAACATGACCCTCGAAAATGCCATAACCAATTTTAGGCGGCTGAGAGACGCTGGGATCCCCGTGCTTACAGTAGACGGTTCCCACGACTCTGCTCCCAACGTGATAACTGGAACCATTCTCAACCCACTGGATAGCGCTGGCTTGATTCGTTACTTGCCTCGTCATGAAGGTGCTTCTTGGAGAAACGAAAGCTGTTATGTCTACGGCGTTCCCAACTTTCGGACCCCCAGAAAAACTGGAGAAGAATTTCCCCTTTTTCTAAGCAAAAACAAGCCTACACCTGACCCCTCTCTTTTTAACATCCTTGTTTTCCACATGGCTCTAGATATTCCAATCCTTAAGCACCCCCAAATGGAAGCCGAAGCTCGACCAGAACTTCTTCCCGAAGGCTTCGACTACTATGCTGGCGGGCACATTCATGCACCGCACAAATTTTCATTCAAAAAGGGGCTCCTCGCCTATAGTGGCTGCACTGAAACCGCTAACTACGATGACGCCGAAATTGAGAAGGGTTTCTACCATGTTGAGGTCAACGAAAAAGGAGTTCCCAAACTTCATCGCATCAAGCTTAAAACTCCGCGTCGTTTCATCATTTTGAACCGTGATTACACTGGTTTGACTCCCGCGAAAATAACTGAAACGGCGATGCAGCTCGTGAAGGAGGTGGATAAAACAGGGGCTGTTATTGTTCCCATAATACGTGGCGTTTTGCCCGCTGAAGCTGGACGGGGAGAAATTGACATAACCAAGATAAGAAACGCTGCCGAAAGAGCTCTCCTTGTTCACCCAGTTCTTCGACTAAAAGAAACCGAGGTTCCTGAAGAGGTAATCCGTTCCATATTCGAGGGTGGATTAAAAGACCTCAAGACGAAGGCTTTCGAATACTTTTTCGAAATTTTCTCTGAACGTTACGTTATGGAAGAGGCTGAAGCAATAGCGAGGCGCGCCGTTGACCTTCTTGATCCATTGGTGGGAAAACAAGAAGAGAAAGTTAAGGAAGTGTTGGAGGAGTTTGGGTGAGAATTAGGACTTTGCAGCTAGAAAATATTCGATCTCACTCCAAAACAACGATTCCCTTTGTAAGGGGATTCAACTGTCTCGTCGGCGGTCTGGGACGTGGAAAGTCAAGTGTTCTATACGCCATCGATTTTGTCCTCTTCGGAGATCCCTTAGGCCGAAGCTATGAATACCTCCTCAAAGAGGGATCAGATGGCGGAAAGGTAACCGCAACTTTTGTTCACAGTGAGAGAACTTACACTCTTCATAGAGCCCTACGGAGGCATGGAAAAGGCATCGGTCAAGACATGGACCAGCTCAAATTTTATGAAGACGGTAAGTTGATTGCAAGCGTGAAAAACGAGGCGGTTGCCGAGCAATTGAAGGCTCTGACAGGCCTCGACAAAGGTCTCTTTCGAGAAGTCGTTTGGGTGCGACAAGAGCACCTTAAGGAACTACTAGATGCAACTCCACGGCAACGCCAGACAAAACTAGATCAGCTATTCGGGCTTTCCGACTATGAAATTGCTTGGAGCCTTTTAGCTCAGTTTCAAAGAGACTACAAAGTTGAAAAGGGAGTCTACGAACGGGACGTGGACGTCGTCGGGGTGGACGGACTTCAGGCTGAGTACAATAGGGCAGTCGAGGAATTTTCATCCATTGAAAACCAAATCCAAGACTTGGGTGAAAACCTGACCCAAGCAGAATCTACTCTTAAAGACGCGGATTCCCGTCTTGAGAGTCTTGAGGAATTAAGAAAACAGACCGAATCACTACGAGCTATGGAAATTCAACTGCAGACTAACATCACAAACATCAAAGATACATCTGCCAGTCTAGTTAACGAAATTGAAATGAAGGAAACCCTCGTCCATGACTTAAAAGAGCACTTGAAAACGATGGAGGCACAAGAGAAGTCCCAACGAAACAAACTCAAGGAAGTAAAGTTAGCTCCTCATCAGACTATTGAAGAATTAAGAAGATACCTTTTCACATTTGGAGATCAAATAACGAGCATGGCTGGCGAACAGAAAGCTACAAAAAGAGAAATTGTAACTTCTAAAAATCGCATCTCAAGCTTAATAGCCGAAAACAAGTGTCCATTGTGCCTTCAAAAACTCACTGGAGACTACAAGAGAGGCCTCCTTGAACGTCTCCGAGAGGAAAACGTTGAACGCAATAAAAAGTTGTCAGAACTTCAAAAGAACCTCTGTGAACTGGAAAGCCTACACAGTACAATCAACGTCGTTATCTCCGATCTGCAACCGCTTATTCCACGAATTAAAGAAATAAAAGGGCGAATTGCCGAAGAGCAACAATTTTTGGACAAGCTTTCAGTAGAGTTTGAAAACGCACAGCAACAAGAGAAAAGGCTACGAAGCCAACTTAACGCTACTAGCGCAGAGATAGCCAAATTTGATGTCAGTGAACTTGAATCTGCCCGAAAGCTTCGTGACGCTGCTTTCGAGCACTACTCTGCAACCAAGTCTGGTTTGGAGATGATGGAAAGGAGAAAGAGAGATATCGCGTTAAGGATTGATAATCTGAAGGAACGGTTGGATTATGCCCAACAGAAAATTGAAAGAATGGAGAAAATTGGAAAACTTCTTGAGATCGTTGACAGTATTCGAGGAGCTTATCGAAGTATTCAACCAAAACTTAGAAGCGAGCTCGTGACATATCTTGAACGAACTGTCCAGCAGGTTTTAGATGGACTTGTCGGAGACGCCGAACCAACGTTGATTGTTAAGATTGACGAGACTTACACTCCCTTTGTAAGCAGTGAAGAGGGCTACGAAAGGGAAGTTTCAAACCTTTCCGGTGGAGAACGGACGTTACTCGCCTTCGCTTATCGCATAGGTCTAGGTCAGTTGATTATGCAGTCGAGAAC
>JAPUUO010000097.1 GCA_026967815.1 Candidatus Bathyarchaeota archaeon
TAGGCGTCCAGCGTACTATTTCCGAATCGCTTTCCAAGTTTGTCGAATATGATGTCAAATCCAAAAATGCTGGGGGTCGGATAGACGAAACAGAACATCCCTTCTCGACGGGTTATTTCGATGATGTGAGAATAACAACACACTACTACGAGCACGACGTTACGTCTTCACTATTCTCCATATTGCATGAATGTGGTCATGCCATCTATGGTCAAAACCTGAGACAGAGATGGATGTACCAACCAATCGGAGATTCCTGTAGCTCAGGATTCCACGAGTCCCAATCACGTTTCGTCGAAAACATGGTGGGCCGATCTCGCGAATTTTGGACCTATTATTTTCCGAAGTTCAAAGCGCTTACTGGAAGCACGTTCTCAGATGTTGACTTGGACACTTTTGTACATGCCATTAACCAGGTCAAACCTTCCAAAATACGCGTCGAAGCTGATGAAGCTACTTACTGCCTGCACATAATCATACGCTTCGAGATTGAACAAGCCTTGTTCGCAGACAAGATCAAAGTAGCTGAGCTTCCGGACATCTGGAACCAAAAATACAAGGATTATCTCAACTTAAAGATCGAAAATGATTCTGAAGGTGTCCTACAGGACACCCACTGGGCAAGCGGACTCTTCGGATACTTCCCATCATATGCATTGGGCAACATCTACAGTGGACAAATCCTCTCAGCAATGGAGCGAGCGATACCCAGCTGGAGACGTCAGATCTCAAAGGGTGACTTCCGCAACATTAAGGAGTGGATGATCAAAAATGTGTATGCCTGCGGAAATCTATATGATCCAATGGTTCTCCTAAAGAAAATAGCAGGAGAAGGGATCAACGCCAAGCACTACATCAATTACCTCAACACGAAGTATTCAAGAATCTACGGCTACTGATTACACACGCGCGTAGAGAATGGATAAGAAAATCATCTAAAGCCTTTTAATAGGTTTCGTGCGGGATCCCAGCTCTTGTGTGCGATGACTTACAGTATTGTGGGGTATGCGCGCAATCCTTTAAAATCTGAAACACTTTAGACTCTACGGATTGCAGGTGCTGAAATCTGGGAATTGTTTTCGACGTGAAGAGGTTTGCGATTCACGATGGGCCGGGGATTCGTACGACAATTTTCCTTAAAGGTTGCCCTCTGAACTGCCTCTGGTGTCACAATCCTGAAGGCAAGAGGAAGGAACTTGAATTCATTTGGTGGAAGGAAAAGTGCATAAGCTGCAGAGATTGCCAGAACCGATGCCCAAAGAACGCAATCTCTTTCCCTGATGATTCTTTAAATGTAGACAAGACGGAATGCGAACTATGCGGAGCTTGCGCAGACGCTTGTCATTCGCAAGCTCTGAAGCTTGTCGGTCAAGACATGACAGTAATCCAAGTAATGAAGGAAATTACGAAAGACTCAATTTTCTACGATGAATCGGGAGGTGGAGTAACTTTTTCTGGAGGAGAACCGTTGATGCAACCTCTTTTCTTAGATGAACTTCTCAGAGCCGCCAAGCAATCGGGAATCCACACCGCGGTTGATACTTGCGGATACGTAGACTCAGGTATTCTGTCGGGAATCAGCAGACATGTAGATTTGTTCCTGTATGACGTCAAGATAATTGACGACGAAAGCCATGTGAAATACACAGGTGTATCCAACAAGCTTATTCTACACAATTTGAACAAGCTTTGCCAAGAAGGGCGGCGAATTGTCATTCGGTTTGTGTTGATTCCAACCGTTAATGACAGCATAGAGGACTTAATGGAGCTCGCGAAGTTTGTCTCCGCACTAAAGAATGCGAGAGAGGTAGACGTGCTTCCTTATCATCAAGGAGGAATTGGAAAGCTCAATAGGCTGCGGGACAATGTGAACTCACACTTTGTGAGACATCCTCCATCCGCCCGAACTTTGAGTAGAGCTCGGAGTCTGTTGGAAGATTATGGCCTGAAAGCTCAGATAGGTGGATAAAAACTTGATGTCAAAAAGAGTTAAACGATTAAGAGAGCAAAGTGTTAAAACAAAGCCATACATTTCCACTGACAGAGCTGAACTGCTTACTGACTTTTACCAGAGTGACGGTGCAGATACAGTTTCTACTCCTGTTGCTCGCGCTCTAGCGTTCAGATACTTACTGCAACATAAGACGATATGTATCACTGAAGGAGAACTAATTGTGGGGGAGCGAGGCTCAGGCGCAAAAGCGGTACCAACCTACCCAGAATTGTGTTGCCATACAGTCAAAGATTTGGAAGTGTTGAATTCACGAAAAATCACCCCTTTCCTCGTTAGCAAAGACGCAAAGGAAATCTACCGCAGCAAAATCATCCCCTTTTGGAAAGGCAAGACGATGCGTGAACGAGTTTTCGCGGTCATGCCTGAAGAATGGAAGAATGCATTCAAGGTTGGTGTATTTACTGAATTTATGGAGCAGAGGGCCCCTGGACATGCTATTCTCGATGACAAAATTTACCGTAAAGGTCTCCTGGATTTTAAACGAGAGATCAAGGATCGGTTGAGCATTCTAGATTATTTCAACGATCCAGACGCCTATAACAAGGAACAAGAACTCAAGGCAATGGAAATTTCCGCAGACGCGTTAATCACGTTTGCGAAGCGTCACGCCGAAAAGGCAAAGCAACTCGCAAGAGTGGAGAGAGACGGGCAGCGGAAAGAGGAGCTCAAGAGAATAGCTGATGTTTGTTCGCATGTCCCGGCTCATACACCAAGAAATTTCTGGGAAGCTCTACAAATGTACTGGTTCATGCATTTAGGCGTCATAATCGAACTCAATGTCTGGGATTCCTTCAACCCTGGCAGGCTTGACCAGCATTTGTATCCCTTCTATGAAAAGGATCTGGAAGCGGGGAGACTTACAAAAGAATTCGCAAAAGAGCTCTTGGAGTGCTTCTGGATCAAGTTTAACAATCAGCCCGCGCCACCAAAGGTGGAGGTCACTGAAGAACAGAGCGGCACCTACCAGGATTTCGCCTTGATCAACGTTGGCGGTTTGAAGGAAGACGGGTCAGACGGGGTCAATGAGCTCTCCTGCCTTGTACTAGACGTGCTTGAAGAGATGCGGTTGATCCAGCCAAGCGGATGTATTCAACTCAGCAGCAAGAGCCCGCAGCAATTTCTAAAGAAAGCCATCAGAATCATCAAAACAGGCTTTGGACAACCATCAATCTTCAATACAGACGTTATCATTAAGGAATTCCTCCGGGTGGGAAAATCAATAGAAGACGCGAGAACCGGAGGACCGAGCGGATGTGTCACAATCAGCGCCTTTGGAAAGGAAAGCTGCACCCTAACCGGCTACTGCAATTGGCCGAAGATCCTTGAGCTCACTCTTCACAATGGAGTTGACCCTCAGACTGGACGACAAGTCGGTCCGCAAACCGGAAACCCACGTGACTTCACCAACTTTGACGAGCTACTGATGGCCTACAAGAAGCAACTGCAATACTTCGTGGACCTTAAGATCAAGGGCAACAATATCATTGAGAGACTCTACGCCACTCACATGCCTTCCCCCTTCATGTCCTTGCTCTTTGACGATTGCATAGCGAAGGCAAAAGACTATCATGACGGAGGGGCACGATACAATACAACGTACATTCAAGGTGTTGGACTTGGCACTCTGACAGATTCTCTTTCCGCCCTGAAATACCATGTGTTTGACAAAAAGAAGCTGACGATGGAAAAACTGCTCGAAATTCTTCGAGAAAACTTTGAGGCAGCAGAAAAGACCCGAAGGATGCTGGTGAACAAGACCCCAAAATACGGCAATGATGATGACGATGCAGATAGCATCGCTCAAATGCTCTTTAACACGTATTTTGACGTTTTAGATGGACGACCTAATACCAAAGGGGGGAAGTACCACGTCAACTTGTTGCCGACCACAGTCCACATCTACTTCGGACGAGTTACCGGGGCGACTCCAAATGGAAGAAAAGCCGGAGAACCCCTTTCTGAGGGAATTTCCCCCACTCAAGGAGCGGACACTAGCGGTCCTACTGCAGTTATCAAATCCGCTGCCAAGATAGACCACACGAAAACTGGAGGCACTCTATTGAACCAAAAACTTATGCCACAACTGCTATCAAATGAGACAGGAATTGATAAGCTGGCCCATTTGGTGCGAACATACTTCAAGCTTGGAGGTCACCACATCCAGCTTAACGTAGTAGATGCAGAAACTCTGAAGAACGCCCAGAAAACGCCGGAGAAATACAAAGACCTCATTGTTCGGGTGGCAGGCTACAGCGACTATTTCGTGGACATAGGCAAGGAGCTACAAGATGAGATCATATCCCGAACAGAGCATCAGAGCCTTTGAACTGAGTAGAGCGTGCAAACCCGCATAAGATTACCGATATAGATGGCAATCTTGTTTTCTGCGCGAGAAAGTAGGTGCACGAAAAATGAGCCGAGAGACCATGTAGTGGACAGGTAGAGACTTGAACCCTCTACGACAGCGGAGATTAAACCCGCACACTCCAATTTTTTTTTGGGATTTCTAAAAGGTTTAGAACCTCATTTCCTAAGGTTGGCATGGTCGAACATGTTTATTCCGCTTGCATGTTAACCACCACGCAATCTAGGAAAGGTTCATGCAATTTTTCCTTAGGCCTTTTTAGCTTTGAAGAGGATGATGTATGGTATCCTTCTCCATGTGTCATATTCGTTCTCTGATCCTTTCCAGTAATATGGAATCCTCTGTTTTTCCTCTTCTGTCATCTTATTGAGGGGGTAAGGTTCAGGTTCCAGGATTTTTTCAACAACGAAACCTGCGGTCACAATCAGATTGAAATAGTCTTGCATGGTTCGATGATATCCATAGAACTTAGCTACTTTTCCTTGCACCTTCCACGTCCATATACGTCTTCTTCTGTCGAAATAGTTGCCTATACCCCAGTATCTTCTCTTGCCATATCGTACAGCTCGGCCTCTGTTGGCTATTGGATGAACAACACAGAAGACAAACAATCCGTTTTTTCGTAGTATTCTGAAGACTTCTTGAAATGTCCTCTTGAGATTCTCTACATATCCTATTGCACAAGATGAGAGAACTACGTCAAAGCGTTCATGTTGAAACACGCGTAAATCTTCCATGTTACCAATGTGAAATGGAATTTTCACTCCTGCCTTCTTAGCAAGTTTTCGGGCATGCTTTATTTGTTCCTCTGAAATGTCTAAGCCAACCGATTTGGCGCCCCATTTGCTAAGCACTATTGCGTTTTGACCGCCACCGCAGCCAATCTCCAGAATGTCTTTGCTCTTCACGTCTCCTAGTAGCTTTAACTCGGTTTCGCCAGGAGAAATAGGTCCATAATGCACGTCATCAAGGGAGATTCTTGTCTCTTCTTGATAACCTCGAGAGATAATATTCCATCCTTTCTTAGCCAGCATTCCGCTCAACTTGTTTCCTCAGCTTGTTCATGGTTTCTTCTCCAGTTTTATAAATTGTGGAATGTTCAATCAGTCGATTAAAAGAATTTTGGAATAGGCAAAAAGACGGCTTGCTCTACTTCAGAAAACGTAAATA
>JAPUUO010000098.1 GCA_026967815.1 Candidatus Bathyarchaeota archaeon
CCTCCTCATTCAGAAATATCGATATTTTTCCGTGACCTTCCAGCCTTGTTATAGGGTCTATGGTTATCGTTTTCATTTTTCAATAATCCTCCTTCTAAGAAGAGAAGCCGGCAGAGAGTACTTGTAAAAGGTTCCTAGAGGATCTTTAATCTGGGCAATCAGCTTTTCCGCGTCATACCCCGGCTCTTTTTCCCCACCAACTCCGAGGATCGATGAGAGGGCACTTATCATCGCTGCCCCCTGTTCCACCTCGTTTGGGCAAAGTCCTCCGCATCCTGTACACGGCATATTTGCGTTGATACACTGTGCTCCGCATCCTCCACGAGTCGCAGGTCCCATGCAAATTATTCCCTGTTCTAGTAGGCATTTTTCTGGGTCAGGGACAACCTCGTAGACCCTATATATCTTGGAAATTTTCTTGTCCTCTTTTTTCCTCGGGCACTCATCGCAGACTGACTTCTCAGGAGCCAGCACCGAACCTTTTGGAGGCAACTCGTTTTTGGCAATTGCTTCAACTGCTTTAGCTATTAGATCAGATTTTGGAGGGCATCCGGGAAAGTAGTAGTCTACGTCCACAGTCTGATCAAGAGTTTTTACTGTGTCAAAAAATTCTGGCAACTTCAACTCTCCTTCCGGAACCTTGAAAGAAGTCTTGGGGGTCACGGAGTCGAGGTTATTCGTGGAGGGAGACTGAAGGTATGCCCTTTCAAAAACCTCTTTTCTGTTTGCAACGTTTGCGAGACCTGGAATGCCGCCCTGACAGGCACATGAGCCGAAGGCTACTAGAACCTTAGATTTCTTTCTCAAGAGTTTGGCCATGTGTTCTTGTTCTTCGGTTCTAATTGCGCCGTTGAAGAAGCAGACATCTATGTATTTGTCTGGCATTGCCTCTACATCTTTATACTTGATGTCCATAGCCACTGGCCAAAAGACAATGTCAGCTATGGCAACAACGTCGAGGATTTTCTCGTCTACGTCGAGAACTGTGATCTCGCAGCCTCCACAACTGGCCGCCCAGTAGAAAGCAAATTTCAGTTTTTTCTGTTCCTTTGCCATACGATCATCTCTGCGCAATTACTTCAGTCAAGATTTTGGACGCATCCACCCTAAGCTGTTTCAAGGCTAGTTCGTCTGGACTGAAGCCCATAGCTAACCCCAATAGCTGTGGATAGTGAAGCACAGGGATGCGGAATTTTTCGTTGAAGGTTCTTTCTATTCTGGATTGGTTGAGGTCATACATCATGTGGCAGAAGGGACACACAGTGATCAACGCTTGAGCGCCAACAGCCCTAACGTGATCAAGTTTTTCCCTAGCCAACTGAAGCGGGATTTCACTGTTTATACCGCTTATTGGGTTGCCGCAGCACTCCATTTCATCCATGTAGTCCAAGCATTCCGCGCCAGTTACCGCAATCAGTTTTTTGAGAGTTGAAGGGTTTTCTGGGTCGTCGAAGCCTACGATCTTCCCAGGACGAACGACGTGGCATCCAGTGTGCTGCGCCACTCGGAGCTGATTAAGCGGCTTCTGAACAGTCTCCTTTATTTTTTCAAAGCCGACATCTTGCGCGAGCACATGGATAAGGTGTTTAACCGTTATCGTTCCCTTGAATTCCATGCCGATTTCCTTTAAGTATCCGTTAACCTTCTCTTTGAGTTTTTTATCTTCTTTGAGCTCTTTGTTTACGTGGTTTAGGATACCGAAACATCCGTTGCACAGGGCCATGATGTTTAAGTTTTGTTGTTCCGCTAGACAGAGGTTTCGCGCCGCCAAGGTAAGCATCAGGTCATGCTTAACCGGATCCATTGGGAATCCACAGCAGTTAAACTCGGGCATCTCCACTAGTTCTACGCCAAGTTTGTCAAGAACTTTTCTGGCGGAAATCTCGTAGCTGGAGATTCTATATGGGATAACGCATCCCAGAAAGAGTAAATACCTTAACTCTGACATCTCAGGTTCTCTCCTTTTCAAGCGTCTTGGAAAAACCTGTGACGTCGAACAGTTTTGCTACGCTTTCTAGGTTGGCTTTCGGCAAGGGAGGTAATCCTTGATCCTCTCTCTTTTTGAGGCGCAGTCCTGAGATTATGTATGTGTAGCCCGTTTTCAGGATGTTAGAAGCCAGCTCCTTGTAGACGACAGGCATCGTTCCTCCTTCTACAGTTAGGTTTCGAAGAGCCCGTACAATGCTGGCGATTCCCACATCCTGCGGACAATGGTCGATGCACGTAAAGCAGGTGGAACAGAGCCAGATGACATCGTTTGAAAGAAGCTTGTTCTTAAGGCCTAATTGAACCATACGGATTAGTTTTCTGGGTCTGTAGAAGTCGCTGAATCGCGCGATGGGACAGTCAGCGGTGCACGTGCCACATTGGAAGCATAACAGGACGTTTTCTGCGCCAGGAAGCTTGCTTATCTCGTATTTGAATTTTGGGTCTATATCGCTCAGTTTGACCATCATTTCCTTTTCCGTCTCCTTTCCTTTAGTTTCTTTATTTTTTGACATTGAATTAACCTCCATTCCTTAATGGGCTCGGACCGAGATTCTTTATTTTCTCGGTCATGTCCTTGATGACAGTTGCGAATCGGTCTCCCTCAGAGGCGGAGACCCACTCCAGTCTCAGACGTTCAGACTCGAGACCGAGCTGTTCTAAAACCTTTTTCAACATGGAAACTCTCCTTTGTAATTTGTAATTTCCCGAGAGGTAGTGGCAGTCGCCAGGGTGACAGCCGGCGACGAGAACTCCGTCTGCTCCGCCTTTGAAGGCTTCGAGGATGAAAACTGGGTCAACTCTTCCACTGCACATCACTCTCACGATTCTAAGGGTCGAGGGGTACTGAATTCGGCTAACACCAGCGAGGTCAGCACCAGCGTAGGAGCACCAGTTGCAAAGAAAACCCACAATTTTTGGCTCGAATTCAGATTTAGTCATATTTTGCTTCCTCCTTTAATGCTGCCCTAACTTGGGCAAGAATCTGGTCATCCGTGAAGTGAAGCATGGATATGGCTCCTGCAGGGCAAGAGGAGCCGCAAACACCACAACCCTTACATAGAGCTTCAAGAACGTGCGCTCTTAGTTTCCCGTTTACCTCCTTTATTTCGATGGCATTGTACTCGCAAATGGACTCACAGATTCTGCATCCACTGCATAAGTCCTCGTTAACGCTTGCTATGGCTCCCTCTACTTCCAATGCCTCCTTGGAAAGGATCGTGATTGCTCGAGCCGCGGTCGCACACGCTTGTGAAACACTCTCTTCGATGGATTTGGGCCAGTGAGCCAACCCGCAAAGGAATATGCCATCCGTTGCGAAGTCAACGGGACGGAGCTTCATATGTGCCTCCAAAAAGAACCCATCTTTGCTGAGTGGAACTTTCAACATTTTTGCTATCTGTTCATTGTCTGGATTTGGAACGGTTGCGGCACTCAGCGCCAAGAGGTCGGGCTCAACGGGAATCCATGTCTCTATGACGGGTTCCCAAACCAAAACTTTCAGCTTTCCGTTATCTTGGGTGACCTTAGGCTTGTTTTCGTCGTCGTAGCGTATGAACAAAACTCCACTGCTTGCCGCCTCACGATAGTAATCCTCTAAGAATCCATAGGTTCTCATGTCCTTGTAAAGAACGTAGACATCTGTTTCAGGGCTCAACTCCTTAATCTTTGAAGCATTCTTTATGGCTTGAGAACAGCATATTCGCGAGCAGTATGAATGTTCCTCGCTTCTGGACCCAACACACTGAATCATCACCACTGTCTCAGCGTAAAACCGTCCATTAACCAGCCTCTCCTCCAATTCACGCTGAGTTAACACTCTTTCATCTTCTCCATACAGATACTCGGTTGGCTTGTACTCAACGGCTCCCGTTGACACTATTACAATACCGTGGTCAATCTCCTTTTTCTCACCGTCGTGGTTCAGTGTAGTTTTGAAGTTTCCGATGTATCCCTCTATGCTGCCAATTTTCGTGTTTAGGTAAACGTGAATCTTCTCGTTTTTAGAGACCTCTTTAACAATCGAGCTTAGCTGCTCCTGTGGATCTTCGCTTCCTAGCACATAATGGATGTGGCGCAAGTTCCCTCCAAGCTCCTTCTTCTTCTCCACCAAGTGAACCTCAAAGCCCTGTTTCGCCAGTTCCAATGCTGCAGTCATTCCAGACAAGCCGCCGCCTATGACCAAGCCGACAGGAAAAACGTCGATCACAGGCTTTTTCAGCGGTCTTAACAGGCGAGCCTTGGCCACGGTCGACCTAACTAAGTCCTTAGCCTTCTCCGTTGCTTTCTCATGCTCGTGCATATGCACCCAGCTACACTGGTCTCGAATGTTCGCCATCTCGAAAAGGTAGATGTTGAGTCCGGCTTCTCTAATGGTTTCTCTGAAAAGCGGTTCATGGGTTCTTGGGGTGCAAGACGCCACAACTACACGGTTAAGATTGTGCTCCTTTATCTTCTCTATAATCCCCTTCTGCGTGTCTTCCGAGCATGTATACAAGTTGTCCTCAGCATAAGCGACATTTGGTAGGTTTTTAGCGTACTCCACAACCTCTGGAACATTAACCACGCCACCTATGTTTATGCCGCAGTGACAGACAAACACTCCGATATGAGGTTCCTCACCAGATACGTCTATTTCTGGCGGAAGCTCCTTCGCAACTGTGAGCTTTCCCCTCTCTGGGGCGATCAAGCTGGTTGCCCTCGCCGCAGCCCCGCTCGCCTGAGCCACGCTCTCTGGAATGTCCTTCGGAGAGGAAAAAGCGCCGCAAACGTATACTCCAAGTCGAGAGGTGTCCAGTGGTGAGAAGGTTTGTGTGGAGCAGAACTTGTACTTGTTTAGTTCGATACCCAGCGTTTTAGCTAGTTCCTCGGCGTGTTTGGGCGGTGTCATTCCAACTGAGAGCACCACGAGATCGAATTCCTCTTCCTTTGGCTCCTCTCCTACAACATGTTTCACTATAAGATTCTGTGATCCCGCCACCTTCTCTACGCTGGAAACTCTGGACCTGACGAACTTCACACCGTGTTCTTCTTCTGCTCTACTGTAGTAATCGTCAAACTCTTTTCCATAAGCGCGTACATCCATGAAGAAAATGGTGCATTGAAGATCCGGGTTGTGCTCCTTGGCGATTACTGCCTCCTTGATGGCGTACATGCAGCAGGCGGAGGAGCAATAATTGTTTCCAAGCTTGGCGTCTCGTGAACCAACGCATTGGATAAAGGCTACTCTTCGCGGGACTTCGCCATCAGAGGGTCTCAAAACCATTCCGCCGTAGGGTCCAGAGGCGCTTAGAACGCGCTCAAACTCGATGCTGGAAGTCACGTTTGGGTATCGGCCGTAACCATACTCGCTCTTGAGGCTGGGGTCAAACTC
>JAPUUO010000099.1 GCA_026967815.1 Candidatus Bathyarchaeota archaeon
AATACGAAGCGGTAGAAATCAACGGGTTCCATGCAAACTGAAAGGTGAGACACATATAAGTTGTTTATGAACGTTCTGTCATAATTTCACCTAAGAAGAATATGAATCATGTGATACATAATTTTGCATCATTTTATCTGTTTTGCGCGAAACAAGTGAATTAGATATTCCGAAACTGCTCGTCATTTTTAAATAGTTGATTTCTTTCTTGGTTTTCGGAACGTATTTCGCACGTCTTTTGCAGTGTTTGCTCGCCCGGCCTGCAACCTATGTGTTCACAAAAAATAGTGCCTTTGTTCACCTATAACTTTAATAGTTTCTTCGGCTTATTCTGAGTTGCCTGTGGTGTAGTTTTATTGAGCAAGAAGATAAGCAATGGACGGTTGCAGGGCATCCTCTTAAAATCTGCCGAAGAAGTAGCAGAATTGCTCAGATCGGCAGCCCATCCGGCAAGGATACAGATACTAGCCTCGCTTTTACAAGGAGACCATGATTTCTCTAAAATGATGCACGAAACAGAATTGTCAAAAACCGCTTTAGCCAACCATCTGAAACGGCTAGGAGACAAGAAACTCGTCCAAAGGATCGCAAGAGGAGAGTACCGCCTAACGGTTGACGGAAAAGAACTACTGGACGCCGCGGCTACCATATACAAAAATTCTGCGCAAAGAGAAAACGAGAGAATAAAGCTCTTACGCAGACGCTACACCAAAGGCTTGATAGAGGGAAAGACCTTGAGTAAGAAGACAATAAGCAAAAAAGCTGAGTATCTACCATGTTGGCTGTCCTACACGGGCGCCATAGCAGGATCGCTAAGAGCCTTAGAAATTGACTGCGACACTGTTGATGTAGGTGGGCGCTCCGGCTATGCTTTCTTGATTAATGTCTCTAAGGGTGTTACCTGCCCATCTGGACCAACAGCCCTACCAGCAGAAACTTGGAAACAGATTCACGAGGCAACTGAAACTCTCGGATGGACTATGGAATATTGGGGGTACCCATCTTCCTATCCAGCGAAAGAGAACAATCCAACACCCGAAGAAATTCAAATAGCAAAGAACCTTTTCCAAAAGATCAAACAAGAGATAGATGAAAAAGACAGACCGGTAGTTCTCTGGGGATTGGTCGTACCAGAATATGGAATTGTAAAAGGCTACGAAGGTAATTCCTACATAACCAGTACGTTCCGAAGACTCATTAACCAGCCTGAAGAATCCATTCCCTTCCACGACTTAAAAGCGCCGGGTTGCCTAGAAGCGTTCTTCTTCCGAGACAGAGTTAAGCAGGATACTGCCGCAGCTAACAGAGAAGCGCTAGAGAGAGCCATAAGCTTCGCCTCAGCCAACATGCCCATTCTCGACAATTATGTGGCGGGTCCAGCAGCGCTAGACGAGTGGGCGAATGTTCTGAAGGATCTGCCAGAAGAGAAACAAAACTATCACGGTAACAGCTACGTCGGTGCTTGTGTCTGTGAAGGTCGATCCATGTCTGAAGAATTCCTAAGACGACTTTCAAACAAATATCTTGGGAAACAGTCGAAGCATTTGCTAAAAGCTGCCGAGTGCTATGGGAAAGGTGCGGAACTTATGAAGGAGTTTACCGGCATCTTCCCCTTCAAACACGAGGGTGAAATGAAACCAGAGGATCGAAAGAAAGCAGCAGAGATACTAAGGAAAGTTAGACCCTTCGAGGAAGAAGCCATCAAACATATGAGGAAAGCCCTTGACGAATGGAAAACGCCTTAGGAGAGAACTACACCCACAACAATTTTCCCTTTTTGGAGCACTTCAATAGCTCTCATCGTTATACAGAGTTACCAAAGTTTGTCTATGCTCGTGGATGAACCTGTTTACTGCGTCTATTGTAGTGCTACTTTCTGTGGTAAATGCGGAACCGTTGATCTCCCGCTCAACATGCGAAGAGGCATGGCAAGCAGAAGAAGATTAGGATGGAGGAAGAACGGACTAGTTGGTCTGCACATAGTTCAGTGCATCTTCTAGCTTTGTTTTGACTTTGTATTTGCGTTGAAAGAAGCCTACGATGTTTTTCATGTCGCGTCTGAGCAGTTGTTCCGCGTTTGGGTGTTCTCGCGTGACGAATTGGGGCCAGTCTATAATTAGTATGTGCCAGTTCGGCATTATGATAATGTTATATTCACTTAGGTCGGCGTGAATTACGCGAGCATTCACATAAGCCTTGCGTATGTTTGAGAGAACTTCTTCTAGTGTCTTTGATGGGTTTGGCAGCTCTTTATGCTCAGCTAATTCGGCACCTTCTATCATACCCATTGCCACGACGTGGCGATTTTGGCTTACAGGTTCAGGTAAGGCTATGCTGTGCGGATACAGAAGTTTTAGGGCCTGGAATTCTTTCTCCGCCGCTAGTCTCGACTGGTAGAGCCAACTAACATGGCGACGTTCAGCAATATAACCCCGAACTCTACGTGTTTGGCGGAAGCTTGTTCTGCCTAGACGGTGGAACTTAACTGCTATTCGCTTATTTTCTGGTGTGAGCGCATCGTACACATCAGCTTCTTTTCCTACGCCTAACGGCTTTCCAAAGGCTTCCAGTATTCCTGCTTTGACTAAGGCGTTTATTGCTAGACAATCGTAGCCTGCAGTGTTGAGTGTGTAGCCTTTGTAGGAACCTGTCCAGCGATAAACTAGCTTAAATCGGCCTAGCCTAGCGAGGCGGTATTGTGTTTCTTGCTCGGGTAATTCGGCAAGTTTTGGCATAGTCTTTTCTGGAACGTAACGGTAGCGACTCATGTTGGCTTCGATGACATGGAGGGTCCTGAGATCTTCGGGTTCTAGTTTTCGAAAGAATTTAACCGCTGTGTTGGCTGCTGACATGACATGGGAAATGTCTGCTCGATTCGCTATTAAGAGTTGTTCATTTCAAATGGTTACTGCCTCGACCTTTTGAAGCGTTGTGTTTATCATTTCTCGTATGTTGAGTTTGTCTTCTGCGGCTTCCACTTCTTTTAGCGTCGGCAAAATGGCTTCTCGAGGTTTGATGGCTTCGCGTTTTTTCGGCTCTGTGGTTAAGGCCACTTGGATTCTGATTTTTTGGGCCAAGTTTTTGATTTCATCCCTGGTTAATCCTGATAGTGGACGGTGGATTGGATAGTTCTGCATGGCTTTGTCTTGTAGTTTGAAGCGGCGTAGTGTTTGACGCGGTTTTTCCCTTAATGTTTCTCCTGTGACTATGGCTTCGGCTCTTTCTTTTTCAGTTACCTGTTCTGCTATGGAGTAGATGAGGCGTTTGTCGATAACACTAACGAGATGTGTAGGGCACTCCTGTTTTAGTGTGATGAGGTTTTGGTCGTGGGGGATGATATAGAGTTTTGTTGGGTGCCCAATAGACCATTCGAAGAGAGCTTTACAGATGCTTTTTACCAGTCTAATTGTTTTCTTGTTTCGGTTTTCACTAAAGTAAACTGGCGTGAGGGGACAGCCTCGTTTCATTGTTAGCCAACACGCAACAGGAGAGTTTAGGTCTGGTTTTATGAGTCCTACTACATTTGGTTGGGTTCCTACGGGAAAACCGTCTGAGGCTGCAATTGTGTCTGTATAGATGTAGGCATCCTCTTGTCTTATTTCGACGCCAATGGAAATGTCAGGGTTAGTTAGGTCCACTTTTAGTCCGAGTTTCGGGAAAGCTTCAAGCATTTTTTGTCCAATATGTTGACAAATGTCTCGACTGGTATAGGGATGTGTGCCAATTCGCTTGCATTTAACTGCGAAACTAGTTCCTTCATTGAGTTTTTGCTTGGTTAGGCTCAGGCTTTGTAATGTTATGTCTTCAAGCTTACTTGTTGCTTGACTGGCTGGAGAAAGCGAAGATATGCCAAAGACTCTGACGAGTTTTTTAACTGATCCTTGAGCTTGACCTGTCTTTATGAAGATTCTGCCTTGTTGGCGATAAACAGCTTCAAAATCGATATTGTGGTGTTTCAGTGTCGCCTTAATATTTTGGATTAATCGTCTTTCGTAGGTTCTCCGCGTCCACGCGCTTTTGATGCCGATTTCTCCACCTAAGCGAATGATAACAGTGTCAAAGGGCGTTTTTGATTTAGTGTGGCTCAAATGAAAGGTTCCCTTTTTTACAAAAAGGTATTGATGAGGCCCTCTAATATTAATATGGCAACAGGCGATGGTTACGTATTTGTAGATTTTCAGCTAGCTGTTTTAGTTATCGGCTTAGGTGACCAAGGTAAAGCTCCATTTGTGCTTCGAATCCAAAGCGTACACATATACCTCTCCAGACTTTTTTCACACTAACATGTCAACCGTGCCCAAACTACATCACAAAAATTAACCCACAATTCTTAACAAAAATGCAGATTAGCCCAAGGAAAGACACGCAAACCGTTGAAACTCAAAAAATGTTCCATAAACTCTCGAAAAACGCCTCTTTTCTTTGCTGATTCAAATTCTTACTATGTATACATATGCTTACCCGATGATATTGTTTCCGAATACGCTATGTTTATTTAAGCAAACTCCAATTATATCTAGCAGACAAAGAGGCGGAAAAACTTGTCGCGAAAGCCAAGAAAAGACGAAGCATTAGAAGCAATCGACTTTATAGTCAACGTACTAAAGCAACACGAAAAAGACCTAGACCGCCTCATAGCGCAACTAGCAAAAATCACAAACCAAATCACAAAGAAAGGCGAACTGCCGACGCGGATTCAAACAATGGAAGAAAGACTCACAACAGTACAAACAGAAATCAGTAATCTAATCCAACTGCTGTCCACCGCAAAACAAGCGCCTATGCCGGCAACGGCAACACCTACATCACAGTCACAACCAACACAACAACTGACACAACCTACCTTTCTACGAGGACCCCCAGTAATCGTGCGCTGCAAACAATGGGAAGACTTCAAAACCCTCGCCCAAAACGCCGACACCGTCTCGTTTCTGTACAAAGAACCTGAGAAAACCTTCCAGGCAGACGCCCTGAAACAAAACCGTGTCTACACGTACAACGGAGACACCCCGAAAACCAACGCACTTCTAAAAGCGTGGTTAGCGCGAGAGCTACAGATAAAAGAAGAAAAAGTTCTTGAAGGCGTCCTAGCGATAGGTTAAGACAACCATCGGTATATACAGCTGCTTTCTTGCTGCCAAATAAACAAAGTTTTTATACAGCATAGCATATCTTATGTCTTAAGACACTCAGAAAACATAGAAGAGAAAGAGGGGTGGAGGTTGAGAGACCAAACCTGGTCGAGAGGGTTAACGCGTGTGGTTGCGTTCAGCCGGTTTTCTGTTCCAAGCCGTCTTCTCCTTTCTCTCTCCGAAGCGCAAAATC
>JAPUUO010000100.1 GCA_026967815.1 Candidatus Bathyarchaeota archaeon
TGCGAGAAGGTTGACCAGATTGAAAGCCAAGTGGATGAAAAATACTTGAAAGTGAAAGGTTTGCTTCTTGAACATGGTAGGAAGATTGATCCGGCTGCGTTGCTTATGCTGAGAGACTTGGTAGAAAGCATGGAGCAAGTAGCAGACGGTTGCGATGACACAGCTGATTATGTGAGGATTCTTACCGTTGCATGAGAAGCAGCCTAAGGGTTCTTTACTAATCGCTTATAATTTAGCGCCCGTTGAACCCTGCGCTTTCCTGAGGGATGATCATATAACATGAATTCTATGAGAGGATGGGGGTCAGCGTCTCTGAGGTTTTGGTCGCAGAGCTTTAACATGCAGCTGATGAACGCGTCTGGGTCTCTGATTATTTCAAGTTCGTATTGATCTGCTTGTCCCTCGGCGTAGCGACTGAATGTATTCATGATGGGTAAGGCTACTAGAAGCAATAACCCAAAAGTGATGACTAACAACGGCAGAGAAGCTATATCGTCAATTCCGCTGAAATCGAAATAATCTACGCTGATTCTTAGCACCGGGTCAGTAATATACAAGGCTATCAGCATCATTACGCTTGTCACTATGGTCATTTTGCCGATGTGATGAAAAACGTGATGCCCTAGTTCATGGCCTATCACTCCTTCTATTTCGTCACTTGAATAATTGGCAAGCAACGTGTCGCTTAGGATTATTCTTCGCGTATCACCTACACCAGCCAATGCGCCTACAGCCTTTTTTGTTTTCACACCAGCCTTCATCTCGAAGATTCCAACAACACTTATTCCAGCCTTCTTCACTAGATTAGTGAGTCTTTCGATCAGTTGCTGATCCTTCAAAGGAGGATACTTGAAGAAAAGAGGCATTATCACTACGGGCGCGACATAGGCAATTACTAGGATCCCTATAGACGTAAATACCCATACAACAACCCACCAGTATGTCGGAATTGTACGGAGAGCGTAGTAAATGCCTTGTACTATAATCAAGGAGAGAAGCATTCCTAAAATCAGGCCTTTTAAATTGTCTGCAATCCATGAACGAACTGTTTGCGTAGACAAGTCAAACCTATGTTCAATGACGTATCCCGCGTAATAATCGAAGGGTAAAGAAAAAGCCCAGAAACAAAAAAAACCTATAAAAAGATACAGTGCCGTGACTAGCCAAACATCTAAAGAATAAGAGAGAGCAAACTCCTTCAAACTTGAGGATATGCCGAATCTTAACACTGAAAAACCTGCCCAAAACAACAACGCGTATTTCAACGTTGAAACGAAATGCTTGGCATTTTGGTATTCTCTAGCTTTCTCTTGCAAACTTTTATTAAAACTATATTTTTCAACCGTGTTGCTTTCAACCAAATGGGTTCCTCGTTTCTGTTCTATCCACTTCTTATACCTGTTTCAAATATAAGCCTACTAAAAAGGCGGCGTGTACAACAAGATTGGCAGTAGACGTTGCTATTCTTCTCTTATCTTTCGTCTTCGCAAACGTAGTTGCATCGTCAAGATTTTTTCCGTAGCAAAGATTCTTGCAGCCACGTAGAGAATGGCTAACGTAAATATGGTTACGTAGCCTATGCCCCAGATCGCAGTGAAATAGTCACCTGTAGTCATTGCTCGAGCCGCCAACATTGGGTGAGTAAACGGTATAGCGAGCAAAACAATTCTCAGGGTTGGCGGCAAGGCGTTAATGTCTGTAAACATCAGAACTAACATTGGAATGAACAACGGCAGGTATGCGAAACTAAGTAGAGCTTGTGCACCTCGTACGTCTTCTGCGAAAACTGAAACGACAACAGCTAGTGCCAGAGCTGAAAGCAACGAAACGAAAAGCGAGAGTCCAAGAACAGCGTAGCCGAATAATCCCGGAGCGAGCCCGATTGCACTAAGGTCCACCATCATTTGAGTTGACGCTCCAAAGGCAAAAGAACCCATGTAATAGAGTATTCCCACAATTGTGGCTACTGCACCAAGCACAGCAACAATTACAGAACCCGTTAACTTTCCCATCAACAGTGTAAAACGACTAATGGGCAAGCTAAGCAAAGTTTCCAAGGTTTTTTCTTCCTTCTCAGAAGCAACCGAAGTTGCCGCCAACTGCATCGCCAAAATAATTAGCATCATTATGGCTAAGGGAAAACCTAAGAACTGTGTCATAGCCACCGCGAAGAGAGTGTCTGGACTCACGTCAACAGGCTCTCCCTTGACTATGGATTTTGGGGAGATTTCAATCGGATTTAAAACTATATCTGGGTCCGGCCATACTTCTCCTAGTTTCTGATTTACTAATCGTTGCTCAAAGTATTGTAGCGGACTGTTTACTGCTGAAAAGGCGCCGCCTTCGGCGATGCCACCGCCTCTGAAAACTCCATAAACCTTTAACTCTACTCTTACACCGTTTGTAAGGTTCTCACTGAAGTCTTCGGGTATAACTATGACTGCCGCAACATTGGAATCTTGAACATCGCGTGCAACTTCATCAATGCTTGACGCGTCAAGCGTCTCAACCTTTAAGTTACCATAAAATTCCATGAAATCCGTTAAGTTTTGAGCGAAAACGTCATTGTCAAGGTCTATGACTGCAACTGATAGGTTTTTCATGCTTTCCATCGCGGCTTCTTGGGATGTTCTTATCATGAACCCCATTAACGGAAACATCAGCAAGGGAACCAGGACTATGCCCAAAAGTATCCTTGGGTCTCGAATGAGTTCCTTAACTTCTTTTGCAATGATGTTTCTTAATCCGCTAAGCAAGATGCACCACCTTTGCAAAAGCCTCTTCTAGATTTGCCACGTTATACTTAGCCTTAAGTTCTGCTGGCGTGCCTTCTGCTACAATTTTGCCCTTGTTTATAAGTGCTACACGGTCACAGAGATATTCCACTTCAAGCATGTTGTGACTTGAAAGCAGAACTGTAACTCCGTGCTCTCGTACATACTGCTTGATGATTCCCCTAACGTGATAAGCGTGCAAAACGTCCAAGCCACTGGTTGGCTCGTCGAGCACCGCAAGTTTAGGCTTGTTCATGAGAGCTCTGGCCACAAGAAGACGACGTTTCATACCTTTGCTGTAGGTTTTAACTTTGTCTTTGAGCCGCTTGCCCAAGCCAGAAATCTCAGCTGCATTGGCAACTACCGTCTTCAACTCGTCTTTGTTGGGAGTGTTGAACTTGGCCATAAACCCAAGATATTCATCACCCGACAAGTTCTTGTAAGCCCCAGCCTCCTCTGGAAGATAACTTATGATCTTTCGCACATCAGAAGCTTCGTGGACAACATTGCGGTTAAACACCTTTACGGAGCCAGAAGTGGGCAACAGCAAGGTGGAAACAATCCTAAGCGCGGTGGTCTTGCCAGCTCCATTAGGACCAATTAATCCGAAGATTTCACCATTTTCTACGTGGAAGCTTAAACCGTCGAGAGCCTTCACTTTGCCGAAAACTTTCATAAGCTCGTTGACTTCAATAACCAAGCCCAAGCTGAAAGCCCCTAGAACAAAGGGCAACAATGCCCGTATGCTTTTAAAGATTTCGAAATGAGTCCGAAACAGCACGTTTTGAGAATGCTCTGAGAACTCGTTTCTATTGTATTAGCAATGCCACTTTTGAGGCTATATTTGCGTCACCATCTAGCTAGGATTTAAACGTACTTTAGGAAAAAAAACCCAGAACGAGCTGTCTTTGGGAGTCTGCGATATATCTGAATGTTAAGAAAAATTATGCGTGCGTACATACGCTTCGCTACTATCTCAACTTAGAAAGCAAGATTATAGGAGGGATGAAAAGAAATGACACGGAAAAAACCGGTTTCTATGATGATCGTCGGCATTCTTATTGTACTTCTGGGAGTTACCATGTTCAGTTACACATTGACGCAAGGAGTGGTCACACAACCTAATGAGCCCAGTAATTTAGGGGATCTTGTAGAGTTTCCTAATCAAACAGCTGAGCTTCACGATTTAGACTTGGCAGATCCAATGCGTGTCGACTTCATCAGTAACATAGTTGCTGATGATGGCTTCAAGAATGTTTCAGACGCTTTGGGACAAAAAGGTTTCCTATTTGATACAGAACAAGCTGATGTGTCCAGTGTAGCTAGCACAGCTTTTGGCGGCTTTTCGGGTACTGTAATGTCCATGTGGTCAACTAATATGAGTCCAAATGGCACCAGAGCTTTCATATCAGCAGCAATAATCAATGGAATGAGCCTAGTAGTGGGAGGAGTTACGAACCTTCTTCCGCCAGAAATGGTTCCAGAAGTAGACCCGTACATCATCGTTAACGCCATGCCCTACATGTTCATACGCTTGTACTGGTGGGTTTGGACTCCAGTTGCGAGGCTCCACACGTGGTATTATTGGTGGTATAATTCCCATAGTCATCCAAACTGGTTCTGGGGCGTCTACTGGTGGTGGCGAACAGACGTAGATTACTATTGGATTACACCTGGCAACGGACTATGGCAGCCTTGGTGGTGGTGGTTCTGGCACTGGACTTATTGGCGGCACTGGTACTGGTGGTCAACCTACTTCCCATACTAGGAAGCATCATTCGCTACAAGTTTAGGAGTTGAAGTTCATGGTTTCAACGAAATCCTTACATCGAGTAGTCTTCATGCTATTACTGACGCTTTCTTTCGTCACTGTAATGCCGGCACCCTTCATCGGACCAGCCAGGGCAACACAAACAACTACTGTCACGATAGCTGACCTGGCCTTTAACCCCCAAAACGTGACCATCAAAGTTGGCAGCACCATAACGTGGACAAACAATGGCTCTTTAATTCATTCTCTCTGGTTTGTGAAGACAAGCGACCAAACAACCTACAAAAAAGCTGGGACAGAAGGGCTCTCAGATCCCATTCTTCCAGATACTGTGTGGTCGCAAACGTTTGATGAAATTATAACTCTGCAGTATTACAGCTTTCCCAATCGCTTATGGGTGACCGGTTTCATTTCAGTAGTTCCCTTGGCTTCTCCAGTGGCTTCCTTTACTTACACGCCAAATGAACCTTTAGTAGGCCAAACCGTTGCTTTCAACGCGTCTGAAAGCTATGATCAAGACGGCACCATAACTAGTTATGCTTGGGATTTCGGTGAAGGTACTACGCTAACAAGAACCGACCCTTTGGCAACCCACATCTACACAGAGAATGGAAATTACAACGTAACTTTGGCAATTACAGACGAGGATGGACTTACAGATTCTGCTTGGAAAACCATCGCAATCTTACCTGTTCACGACATCGCAGTTACAGGTGTTTCACCTTCACCCACAGAAGTAGCATCTGGAGAAAACGTAACAATTACCGTCGATGTCA
>JAPUUO010000101.1 GCA_026967815.1 Candidatus Bathyarchaeota archaeon
AGACCTTACGGGCATAAAGGTAAGTGATGATGATGCCACAACACTTCAAGGAAAAAGGGCGGTTCAGTATTGACATCAGCATGAAACTAGATGCTATAAACAAACCCTTTCAAGAGGTACCTCCGCCGGATGAAGCCGTAGTATTTCTACGTCAACATGTGGGATCGGCAAACCAACCTTTGGTAAAGAAGAGAGAAAGTGTGGAAGCAGGTCAGAAAGTAGGAGACGCTAAGGGGGATTTCGCTGTGCCGGTTCACAGTCCTGTAACTGGAACTGTGAAAACGATGCGACAGGTGTTTAATCCGATATCTCGTGAGAAAGAGCAAGCATTAGTCATCACGACAGAAGATACTGACTTGCCGTTAAAGGAGGATAGCGTTGGTCTCGATGAGTTGAATAGAGAGAGAATTATTGAGAAAGTGCGCGAATCCGGAATAGTTGGTTTAGGCGGAGCAGCATTTCCAACTCACATCAAACTCTCTGCGAAAAACATTGACCACCTAATTATCAACGCCAAAGAAAGCGATCCTAATCTGGCTTGTGACGTTAGACTAATGCTCGATAGACCTGAATCTATAGTGGACGGTATAAAGCTGATGGCTCGGGCACTTGATACGCGAGATATTGTCGTTGCCACACGGACTGAAAAGGGAGAACTTGGCAATTTTGAAGAATTGCTGCAAGAGAATAATATTAGAATGGTTTGGTTACATCCTTCTTATTCAGTAGGAAGTGAGAGATTGTTAGTGAAAGAAGTCCTGAACAGAGAAGTTCCCTCTGGCAGATATCCGCCAGATGTGGGTGTTGTAGTGCATAACGTCGCGACCGCTTATGCAGTTGCACGAGCGGTACTTCATGGGGAGCCCCTGATCTCTCGAGGTCTCACATTTTATTCTGAAAAGACTGGTGGAAGAAATCTCTGGTTGAGAATGGGGACTCCTGCTGGTCACGTGATGAATTATCTCGAAATATCCCCCGAAGACGTTGAAAGAGTGATTTTTGGATCCATTATGATGGGTAATTCTATTCCTGACTGGTCCGTTCCAACTTCAAAGTATACTTCAGGCATGACTGTTTTTACGTCCGCTGAACCGGATCCCTATCGCAGGACCTTGCCCTGTATCAGGTGTGGATACTGTAATACCGTGTGCCCAGTAGACATCTATCCCCAACTTATTATGGAAGCCGACAAAAAAGGAGACCGCGAGAGACTCAGGAGGCTGCACGTGGAGGATTGCATTAATTGCGGACTATGCTCTTACGTATGCCCATCTATTATCCGGTTGACAGGATACCTTCAAAATGGGAAAAGAAGAATAAAGTAACTCTGAGAAATAAGAAGAGAGCAGCTAGATTTTCTGGTTGTGTCCGCAAATCTGCAGTCAAAAACCCAAGAAAACTGCGGCAGACTGATTCCAAGCGAAATTCGAGGTTTGTCGGTTTTGTCGTATTACATGATAGATGGTGTTGAGTATATCTTAGAAGATAAAGCATGGATACTAATCAGACCTTCAGGAACAGAACCTCTTATCAGGATCTATGCGGAATCAACCGATGAAAAGACTTTGAATACCATTCTAGAAGGAGGGAGGGAACCGGTTTTTAGGGCAGTGCAGAAATAGCACAAACTCTCTATTCTTACTGTTGACCAACTGATGGGCGTCCTCAGAAAGTTAATACGTGACTGGTACAAAATATGCACAGAAATCGAACAACGATGTATACAATAAAAAAATCATAACACGTTTTTCGTTATGTTGTATGGGGGGTCTTGGATTAACCGGTTACACTTACTTCAACCTTCTGTTGACGTTTAATCACTTCAATATTCTCTAATCCAAGAATCTTCAAGATATGTTAAGTAAAGGAGAGGTGAAAATGCATGGCGAAGGATCTTGTTTGCGGATGGGAAATAGATGAGAGAACGACAAATTACTACACGGTATATAAGGGAAAGACCTATTACTTCTGTAGCGCTGGTTGCAGAGAGAGATTTGAAAAGGAACCGCAGAAATACTTGAAAAAGTAAAATTGAAGAGCAACGTAAAACAAGGATTTAGATGGGCGCGCATCTGATACATCGCTTGGTGCTAGATGAAAGTAGTGCGCAGACGACATTTGTCCGCAAAAATAGTTACAGGAAGATGGATCGTTGAAAAAAACAAAAATTGTGTGCACAATTGGTCCCGCCAGCCTTCAAACGGAAACGCTGGAAAGAATGTATTGCGCAGGGATGAATGGTGCCAGAATAAACACTGCCTACGGGACCCTCGATCAATACAAGTTGATCGTAGATAATATTCGAGAAACTGCCGATATCCCGATAATAGTTGACATCAAGGGACCTGAAATCAGGCTCCGCGTTAAGCGAAAGAGGACCATCAAGAAAGGAGACCTTCTAGAGGTTGGCTTCAATCGTGAGGAAATCAGTTTCAACCATGACTTCCACGATAAGATGAACATCGGTGACGATGTCTACATTGACAACGGCAAGATTGGGACAAGGGTTGCTGAAAAGGACAGCGGGATACTACGTTTGTTGGTAAGGAACGACGGTGAAATAGATGACGGTAAAGGAGTAAACATTCCCAACAAACAACTTTCAGTCCCATGTCTCTCAAAGAAGGACCTAGAGATTATTGAGTTTGCGAAGGAGCATGATGTTGAGTATATAGCTCTTTCCTTTACAAGAAGTGTTCAGGATGTGAATGATTTAAAGTCTGAGGCTGATGGTTTTAAAGGGGCAATCATTGCTAAGATCGAAAATTTTGAAGGTGTTAAGAATTTCGAAGAAATTTTAGATGCCGTCGAATGCATCATGGTAGCTAGGGGTGACCTAGGCGTTGAAATAGAACCTGAAAGAGTTCCTTTGGTTCAAAAATCAATAATCAGACTATGCAATCAAACAGGCAAAACTGTTGCGACAGCTACGGAAATGCTGGAATCGATGATGCGGCAGCCAACCCCAACCAGAGCCGAAGTTAGCGACGTAGCCAACGCAATATTGGATGGAACAGATGCGGTGATGCTTTCAGGGGAGACATCGATAGGTAAATATCCAGTAGAATCTGTTTCGATGATGTCTCAAATAGCGAGAGAGACCGATACAGCGGCAAGAAGTCACGTTGAAGATGGAAAGTTCATCAACATTTCAGATACCATAAGCAAGGCGGTCCAGAGGATATGCCAAAGCATGCCCGTGGACAAAATCGTCACATTGACTAGGTCGGGCTACACGGCCAAGATGATAGCGAGATTCAGGATTGCGCAATCAATAATTGCGGTTACACCAGAGAAAAGAGTTAAGAAACAACTTGAGTTGGTTTTTGGCGTATATCCTGTGCACGTAGATTATCGTAATGAGAAAGATCGAATACTAGCCGTCGCAAACAAACTTCGCTCCATGAATCTCATCAACGATGAAGATACTGTGCTGTTTACCGCAGCCTTTAGGACAGTTATGAAGCACGCGAGTAACCATATCGAGATACATAACATTAGAGAGCTCATGGATTTCACAATTACATGAGTGCTGCTTGATCGTCTGGGCATAATAGAGGAGTGAAGAATTCTAAAATTCCATCATCAATCTTTTGATCCGTTCGGCTATTTCTAAAGAGTTCTTGAAAGCTCGTTGCCATAGGTTTCTTCCAAATACCAAACCAGCTGCTCCTGCTTCAAAAGAGATTCTGACCTTTTCCAAGAGTTCCTCGTCTCCCATCTTTTCTCCTCCAGATATTAACACCATCGTTCTCCCTGCGGACTTTATGGCTTTCTCAAGGGCTTCCCTTGTACTAAGCTGGAGCGACTTGTAGGGCTCTGGATACAGTTGACTTTTTGCTTTGTCATATTCTGGTATGTTGATTTTCACCATGTCAGCGCCTAGTTCGTTAGCCACTCGTGCCGCATAGTCGACAGCGTAGAGGCTGTCCCTACCGCCTTTAGCTTCGATCGCCTCACCCCTTGGATAGGCCCAAACGATAAGGGGCATACCGAACCTTTGGGCATCTTCTCTTATTTTGGCGAATTGAATGAAGTCTTTGTCTTGGGCCGGCGAGCCCACATACAAGGTGTATCCAACGGCATCAGCGCCTAAACGAACTGCATCTTCTACGGAGGCGGTCTGAGGTGAGAAGGCATGAGTCTCTGGAGGGATTGACGTTTTACCATTCAGTTTAAGAACTAAAGGAACCTCGCCCGCGAATTCCCTCATATATTTTTCAGCTAGGCCGATGTGGAAAACTATGGCTGAAAAACCGCCCTCCTTCGCCAATCTAAGCTGATAAGCAGGATCAAGGCTTTCTGGATTTGCAAAGAAGTCTCTGGGGCCATGCTCCAACCCATGATCAATTGGCAGAATAAGCGCCATCCCATTTCCGGGTCCATGCTCATATAGAATTCGATGAAGCCTAGTCCTTTTGCCGAAGTTAAGGTTCAAATCCTTAAGCAAAGGCCTTTTATCTTGAGTCATTTTTCACACCAATCTACACACCACTTTTCTATTGTATAAGTTTGACTCCAAAGCGTTGCAGATTCGAACCTGAGTGGACGCACGGGCATCTCTATAGAACCTCTCCTTTTCACTGAGAGTAGAGTAGCGCATGCCTTTTGGAAGATGATATCTAATCATCATAAACCACGACTGTATGGGTTGCGTCAATGAATTGAGATGAAATAGCCAGCTTGGATGCAATAGTAGATATTTTACAATTCGGTTACAACTATGACAAATACAGGACAAGAAGATTCCGCCTCTCTAGCCACATTTATCTCTTCATCATCAAAGACGCCGGATGATTTCGAGGCATCCGTTTTACTTCCAACCACCTTTGATTTTCCTTCTTCATCAGATTCGTAGTGGGACGGGTCTAGTGCATAGCATGCGCCGCAGGCAATACATCCTTCGCGATCAATCTCAATTTTGTACTTAACCATTCACAGTCACCACGCTGAGTTCAACACGCAGATAATCAATTCTTGCGGATGTATTCATGGATGCTCCAATCTTATGCAAAAGAAATGTGATATGCTTTGATAAAAAAGACTGTGTAGATTGAGGAAAAAGGGAAGCCTTTGGAATTTCCACAGGACCCGTAAGGGTTGCCTGAAATCTGGGGTCATTTCATTCTCCTTAGTAGGGAGGTAATGTCTATATCCTCAGTTGATAGTTTGGTCAGTGGGTAGTCCTTTAAGTGCGGAAGATTATCATGATACGTAGGTCTTTTTTCTTGGTAGAAGATTCCGATGGGTATCCGGTCTCCCCATTCAAAGGCCTTCTCTAGGGCTTTTCTTCGGTCGGTTACGTTGTG
>JAPUUO010000102.1 GCA_026967815.1 Candidatus Bathyarchaeota archaeon
ACTTTTATATAGTTCTATAGCCAAATATAGTGGATAGAATCTAGAACCTGAACGATATGGTGAAGAATATGAACGATTCGAAGAAACGAGTTTCGAAAATCGATGAAAGATTAGAAGAAATAAACAAAAACATCACAACTCTACGAGATTCCATTTATCGAGTAAAAGGAGAGTAATAAAGACGGCGCTCAAATTTGAGAATGTAGAAAAAGATATAATAGAGGTATTGGAAAAAGCGGAAATAGCCGAAGGTGGAAGAGTTCTAGATATCGGAACAGGTATGGGTTGGATGGCAGCTTCTCTGGCAAAAAGCGGGTATGTTGTGACAACTATAGAGGAAAAAGAGGAGTTTCAAGATATCGGTAAGGGTCTAGCCGCCAGACTTGGTCTTGAAGACAGAATCGAATTCAAAGTTGGAGATATTACCAGATTATACTTTGAGAGGAACTATTTCGATGGCGTTGTCGCTTATGATAGCTTACATCACATCCAAGGTGTAGAAAAAGTTGTTAACGTGATGATAGCTAGCTGTAAGAAGGGTGGAAAGGTCGTAATAGTAGAGCTGAACGAAAGAGGAATGGAAATAGCATCTGAATTCCTTGAAGGGCATGCCTATGACGTAGTTGATCCTTCAGCTATCTTCAGAAGAGCAGGTTTGGACATCCAGGTATTTCCTGGTGAGATAATGGACGTCTACATCTGTAAGAAATAAAAGCGCGCGCATAGCGAGATTCAGCAGCATATTGACGGTGGGGAGCACATGCGACTATAGTCAAAAAACTGTTTGTTTGCTGAAAGAGAGAAGCGAGTTTCACTGTGCCCCTCACCAAGAATTCTCTTTGGAAGTATTGGATATTTAAAATTATGTTGCTGTTGTGTCACAGTCACACACACTTAAAAGCTCAGACCTTCCAAATAGCATTCAGATCCCTGCATGCATGTAAAATAGAAAAGAAGGTGATTTGTTTGATTTTCATAACTCTAGGCAAATGGAAGCAAGCGCCCAAAAAGGAAATGATTGATCAAGCCACCAAAAGGTTAGAAGAACTCGAGAAGCAAGGCATCAAGATGCGTGTCCACTGGACTCTGGGACGCTATGACGTAGTCGCATTTACGGAAGCCCCAACCGAAAAGGACGCCATGAAAGCACTCCTCAGTTTTCAAAACTTAGTTGATACGGAAACGATGGTAGCCGTTCCACGGAAAGAAGCAATAAAACTCCTTTAAATCGAGACCCTTCCATTCCTCCGTTCTTTCCCATTATTTCGCGTCTAACTTGTCGCGCGCGTCTAAATGCCCAAGAATTGCGAAGTGTATGGAAACCCTTTTTTGCGTTACTCACAAATAATAGTTGGATGGGTAGAGGATGAACATTCTCAATCTATATTTTTCTTTTACTGGAAATACTGAGAAGGTAGCCTTGAAAATACAAGAAACTATTCGAGAATTGGGACGTAATGTAGAAACGATAAAGATAATCAGTGGGGATATGGAAGTAGATGTTCTGAAATATGATTTTGTATTTGTTGGATCTGGTGTGTATTGGCAGCTCCCAGGTATTCCCTTAATGGAACTCCATAGAAAACTCCTACGAAAGTATGTTGCGGAAGTCGAAGTAAAACCTGCTTCCCCAAGAAGATCTTCGGCAAACGTAGTAGTCTACTGTACTTATGGAGGGGTTCATACCGGCATTAATGAGGCCGTTCCAGCGGTTAAATATATGGGGCAATTATTTGATCATCTGGGTTATACCATAGTCGGGGAGTGGTATATCGTAGGGGAGTATAAGACGGAAGGATTTCGAGATCGTTCGATTGGTGGACGATTAGGTGACATACGAGGAAGACCAAGCGAAACAGACCTCAGAGATGTGACTGAAAAGGTAAAAGGGATCCTTAAAGCATTTTCATCATAAGACCTGGCAATGCACGCATTGGACTCAACTGCGCGCGCATTTTGGTGAAGTTGGATAGAAAAAAGTTATTTGTTTTTTTGGGTTGTTGGCCATTTTAGTAAAGCTTTTACAAGATTCAATCGTGACAGTGCGTAGTTCGTTATATGCCCCATTAAATGTTCTTCCCCAAATATTTTTTCAACAATTTTTCGTTCTCGAAATCCCATGCTTTTCAATTCGTGGACTTTTTCATGAAGACTTTCTATATCTGAGATGTTTTTTGCGAGTATTTCTTGTCCAGGAAACATTCCAAAGCCTGCGGTGAAAATAGTCAAGCGATCCATTCCAGCCGTATATTGTTGCAGTTGTTTCAGAGAGGCGTGAATTTGTTGTATATCCTCATGAATATCTTCACTTGGTTCGCCAAAAATCATTTGATATTCAGGCACAATGGAATCAGACACGAAGCCCCATTCTTGGGTAGGTTCAATCAACACAATGAGATCATCACAATGACCTGGTAGGTGTAGCAGCTCAAATGTATATTTCCCGGTTTTTGTGGCAATAGCGCTAATATCCAGTGGACGAACGTTAGGTGCAGGTTCGAATGGACCACCCCAGGCGAACACTCTGTAATCTGGATAGGAATACCCATTTCTTACTTTGTCGATTCCATTCTTATGTATATAGACCGGAAGTCCTAGTTCTTCACTAAGAAATCGAGCACCGCCTGCATGATCTTCATGCCAATGCGTGATTATAACTTTCTCAATGGCTTGTTCAGGGGCAAGCGATTTAATGAATTGTTTCAAATCACCTGTACTCGCTGGAGGTCCAGAATCTATGAGAAGGCCATCGACCAGATACGCGGATGTCCAAGCCGATTGCGCGGGTGCCCAAGCCCATCGAACGATTTCATCATTTGCATACTTCTCAATTTTGAACATATATGCATGCGGCATGTATGCATGCAGTTCGCTGATTGTTATAGCATTTTTTGGGCAGACTTTGATGCACACGTCGCATCCCCAGCAAAGGACATCGTTTGCCACAATATCCCAGTCGTTACAGATCTCGCCTCTAACTCTATTCTTGGGATAGGTGATGAAGACCGTGGCGGGGCAGTTTTTCAGGCATTCTCCGCAGTCGAAGGGTCCGACGCACTTTGCTTTATCTATCTGAACACTTACGGTTCGCTCTGGGATTTCGAGTTTTCTTAGGCGTTCCATGCTTACCACAACTCCCTTACTGCTGGTACTTCGGAGCGGGGCACTAGCTTTATCGCACCTTGCTCGCAGACGTTGCGGCATAGTCCGCATCCAGTGCATTTCTTCATGTTGAAGATGACCTTTTCCAAATATGGTGAATAGGTTATGGCACCGAACTGGCAACGCTGTACACAGTTGCTGCATCCATTACACTTATCATAGTTATGCCTTGCTACGTACTCCGCCTTCCTGAGCAAAAAGTTGGTCCAGTCACCCAAATTTCTCCTAAAGCGCAGAGCGCTACAGGTTGGGAATTCGCAGTTGCATAATTCCATGACCACGGGAGACCTCGTATCCATCCAAAAAATATGCACATATCCTTTCTTATCGAAGCCTTCCATCAGTTCTATAGTCTCCTCTTTGGAGATGTAGTTGATACCGCCTCTCGTACAGTCAGGCCACTCTTTGGCATATTCTAAGACAACTGGGCCCACTAGTATGCACGTTTTCTCCTCGAAACTCGCCCTAAACATTCTCCGACAAACACAAGACGTCTTAGCCACAGGTCCTGCCAGTTTGACGATTTTTCTCACGTCCTCCAGTGGGACGACCTGTCCTCTATGAGGTGTATAGGTACTAATCGTTTGTTTCATAACCGCAACCGCCTGGGAAAACTCCTCATCATTGTTCAGGTTTAACAGGTTCACAAACACGGGCGGCACCATACCCATAAAATATTCAGCGTTTTGAAACAAGGTATTTGCGCTTTCGACTGCCGCTTTGTCATTCAAAAATTTTTTAGAGTAGTTCTTGACGTTTAGGTACCACTTCTTCCCATCACCATGCTCTTGACACCACTGGCACATACCAATCTCCCACCATCTTGGCCGAGAAGTAAGCGCACGCGCTTACAATATATAAGACTTTTGTGTTTGCTATACTTTTATATAGTTTCATAGTTAAATATAGTGGATAGAATCTAGAACCTGAACGATATGGTGAAGAATATGAACGATTCGAAGAAACGAGTTTCGAAAATCGATGAAAGATTAGAAGAAATAAACAAAAACATCACAACTCTACAAGATTCCATTTTAAGCATGAAAACAACGCTCGAAACAGTGACAAAGAAAGAAGTTGAAAAAGAGTGTTTGGCCCAGTTAACGTTGAAAACAAATGAAAACATGAGTAAGTTCCTGAAAGAGAGACTATTGAAGTGTACCATTATGGATTGGTGCACTAGACGAGTAGAAAGAGCAACCTCCATGATACTTCGCGCTTTTATGGAACAGGGAACCAGATCCGCAATGGAACAAGTAAAATATCATGTTGAAGCCGCAACAAGACACGTTAAGGAGATAAAATGCCCTGACGAGAAATGCTTCAAAAATTCTATCACTACATTCAAAACCCTAGAACAGCTAATGGAAGCCGCAACAGAAATGTCTGCGAAGTTTACCAAAGATCTTTACACGCCTAAGAGGTGGCCTGGTTTTGAGGGGATTAGAGAAGAAGAAATATGCAGTTTACTAGCACCACTATCCCATGTGACACGGTTGAAGATTTTGAAAAAACTTGGAAAAGGTGGAGAGAACTATGCTCGATTGGAACGCAAAATCGGTGTAAAGGGCGGCCACCTGCAATTCCACCTAAACAATCTGATCCAAGCAGGCTATGTTACTCAAGAAAAACCCCAAGGTAAATACTTAATCACCAGGAAGGGTCTAACAGCCCTAAAATTTTCCCATGAACTAGGTAAAGTGGTGTTTTTTGTCTCTTAGATGTCTAAGGGCCTTATTAGATCAAATGCGCGCTGGCGCGCGCGTCTTGCCAAGCACATCTTAGGCATATTTTTACTGGTAAAATCGTGCGTAAATCCCACCCCCAGGCATAATCAGATAGTTTCGATCCATCTCTTTTGTATCCCACACCTCTTGCAATATTTGGTGAAGTCTTTTACGTTAGAACCGCTCAGGTAGGTGACTCTGGGCTTACTCCAATCGTGAAATCCAAGTTTACACAATAATCTCGTCCAATCCATGGACTGCCCCTACTCTTTCTAGGCATTCAATACAATATAAAAACAAGGGGAACCCCAGACAATTCACTTCTATCTCGAAACGACAGCCACAGCGATGCGCGCACACTAAGCTTTTGCATATGCATGCATGC
>JAPUUO010000103.1 GCA_026967815.1 Candidatus Bathyarchaeota archaeon
GTTTGTTCCAGCGTCAGGCTCGGTTAAACCCAAACAGAACTCGATGCCTTTGGCAATCCTTGGCAGGTATTCTTCTTTCTGACTCTTATTCCCATGTTTTACGATTGACAGAGCCCCAAAAACAGAAGTTAGACATAGAAACCATGTTCCAGCCAATCCGCAACCTTCAGAGGCTAAAGCTTCCATGGCCAGAATCATCTCAAACATTCCCATCTCGCTTCCGCCGTATTTTTCAGGAATAACTATACCCGAAAACCCGTTCTCAACCAAAACTTTCCAGAAATCCTCAGGAAATTCATGCTTCTTGTCTTTTTCCCTCCAATATTCTGGACCAAAATCTTGAGCTATTTCAGAAGCGGTTTCAACTATCATTTTTTGTTCAACACTTAAATCAAAATCCAAAGTTTCCCCACCCGTATTTCTGTGACAAGAATATCTTTGGGCTTAGAAATAAGTTCTTTTGTGAAGATGTTCGCGCAAAAGTCTCTTACTTTCCAGAAAAACGAAACTCTCATGTTTCTCGCCACCACACCTTGCCTTTTTCAGAAACGTGCACACATTCAGTTTTGTTTCTTCAAAAGCGACCGAAGGGCCTCTGTCGAGAATTGGGCAAGAAATTGTGGAAAAAGACGATCAACATGAAAACTGGAAAGCTTACAAAATTCTTTAGAAGAGAAAATAGAAAAATAGAAGGGCATTGAAGAATTTTTAGAACAGCAGTTCCTTATCTATCCAGTCGGGGAACCACTTGTAATGTTCCAGCGGCTTCGCTTCCTTCAGTCCCTTATATGTCGCCTTCGCCAGCACGATGGCGCCTCGTCTATCCTTATACAACTTTATGAGTTCTTCAGCTTCGAGAGATGTTAACACTTTGTCAAGCTGGTCATCGCTTACACCTGCCAGCCAAGCTTTCATATCCTCGCGGCTCATGTATATCCCTGGATTAGCTCGGTAGTCTTCTGCCAGAAGGTTGAGCACTGTTTTCTCGTTCACTTCTGGTGTGGTCGACGGTTTGGTGGTTGAAATTGGAACTCCCAACTTTTCATGTATGCGTCGTAGCGGCATCTTCAATTCTTCCCTCATGGCTCGCAGTCCCTGTCTGTAGAGAACTATCCTCATGACCTCGTTGCTTCCGGCAGCTATCGTGTTAACCTTCGCATCCCTCGACATGCTTTCAACAGGATAGAACTTTGTCCACCCGTCTCCGCCCATCACCTGAACAGCGTCGCTTACAAGTTCTTCGAAAGCCTCTGACGCGTAGAGCTTGGCGTTTGTTGCCTCCAGAATCGCCTCCTCCTTCATGTCCATCAGGTGGGCTGCGTGATAAACAAGCAGACGGGCTGTTTTCAGTCTCGCTATCATGTCGGCGATTTTGAACTGATTAACTTGAAAGTCGATGGTTGGTGTGCCAAATTGAACTCGCCTCTGCGAATGGGCAACAGCGTATCTTAGGGCTTCTCGCATGACACCCAAAATGTGAGCGCTGTAAACGGTTCTCTCGAAGTTCAATCCGTCCATAAGTATCTTCCAGCCGTCTCCCTCGTCTGCCAGCCGATTTTCCACAGGCACAGTTACATCGTCAAAGTCTAGATACCCATTTGGAAAGCCTAACCATCCAGAAAGCTCGTTTATCCTCTCAACCGAGAAACCAGGAGTGTCTTTCTCAATGAGCAAAGCGCTGAGATGCTTATATCTAGCTCTATCCTCAGGACGATCACTTGTCTTTGCATACACCAGATAGATTCCGGCTGGACCTGCGTTGCTTATGAACCTTTTCTTACCGTTGACAATGTACTCGTCACCCTTACGCGTCGCTGTTGTTTCTATGCCAGCTGCGTCAGAACCTACGTTAGGCTCGGTGATGCAAACTGCTCCCAACAATTCGCCCTTGGCAACTTTAGGTAGCCACCTTTTCTTCTGTTCATCGCTGCCGAACGCAAGCAGCTGTTCTGTACCCCCAAACATGGTTACGGCGTAAGCGTCTGTTAGGGCAGAGCATACACGAGCGAGTTCTTCGGCTATGATGCAGCAGCCGGTTACGCCTACGTCTATTCCTCCAAGTTCCTCCGGAATTATAGCTCCGTACCAGCCCCTTTTTCCAATTTGTTTGATGAGGTCATATGGAAACTTTTTTGTCCATGCTATTTCTTCTCCCCGCGGTGTGTTCTCGTTCGCAAATCGCTTAGCCTCGTCAGCAAGTTTCTTCTGTTTCTCGTTCCACCAAGGGTATTTTTCCACCATTTCTAAACACCGTGAAGAGTATCAGTTAGATTATGAAGACACTTAAACCTTTGTTAGATGCCAAAGATGCAGGGCGATCATCCTATCTCCAGCTATGCAACAAGCGGATTTTCGATATACGAAGGAAATTTCAAAGTCTTCAAGGGAGCACCCGTCGTTTTCTTTCAAATTCCTTTGGGCGCTCCGGAAATTTTCAAGCGTCCTGGCTAAGATTCTTTTTCCATAACCACTTCTCTCTGAGGAAAGAGGCCAGTTCTTGCCTGTCAAACATCACATCCACATCCGTTCGCTTCATTTTGTTAGTCTGAAGAGGAACAGACATTCTTTTTGCGCGCGGAAGAAATTAAAGCATTAAAGCTGTTACTGTTAAGTGGTTTAGATGTTGATGGATCTAGAAATGCCGCTCACCCAAAACGTGGAGGAGTTACTCCGTTTCTTAGAACGGTCAGAGCCAGCCAAAAAATTCAGCGCAGTGGTCATGCCCGACTTTTTCTTGGATCGCTTAGTAACGTATGAGGGAAACCTCAACCACTTCTCTAAAGCAATGGCGGAAGTTGCCGAACGTAAGGGAGGGAGCATTCACGGTATCAAACAACTAGAGTTAAGAGGCGGAAACGCAGCTAACACCGCCGCAGCCCTAGCCACTTTAGGCGCCAAGGTATACCCTATTATTAGTACGAGCTTGCTGGGTCTTCATCTGCTCAAGTTCTATCTAGACCCCTTTGAGGTGGATCTTTCTCATGTGAAAACGGGTGGCAAGATGTCGCTTACCACCGCTATTGAGCTAACCCATCAAGGCGAAAGAGTTAACGTCATGATGAGCGATCTCGGGTCCCTTTCAGAATTCGGTTTAGACCACCTCACCCCAGAAGATTTCCAAGTCTTGCGAGAATCTGACTACGTATGTATATTTCACTGGGCTGCAACTCGGCGTTGGGGAACCCAACTGGTTGAAGGGGTTTTCGACTACGTCAGGAAAAAGGGGAAGGCTAAAACGTACTACGACACCTCAGATCCAAACCCCAAAAAAGAAGAAGTTTCTAGGCTTGTCAAAAAAGTTCTCTTGGGAAAACTTGTGGACATCTTCAGCGTCAACGAAAACGAAGCCTTTTGCTACGCCTCTCAACTCGATGAAAGCGCAAGCAACCTTAAAGAAAAGATGAAGCCCGACGAGTTGGCCAAGGAATGCGCAAGAATCTTGGCTAAAAACCTTTCAGCTCGGGTGGACCTACACACAACAACCTTCGCGGGATCGTTCACTGGCAACTTGGAAGTCACGGTGCCGGCCTTCAAAATTTCTGTTTTGAGGGCTACTGGTGCTGGAGACGCTTGGAATGCCGGAAACCTCTTTGGAGACGCTCTAGGCCTTCCAGATAATCTCAGATTGACGTTGGCAAACGCGGTCGCTGCATATTATATTTCCAGCCCAGAAGGAGAGCATCCCACCTTGTCTAAGCTAGTTTATTTTTGCTCCAAACAATTGTCGACGATCAAAGATTAGCTTCTATACACAATTTTTCCTTTTACTATAGTCAGGTGAACGTTTATTTCGTCATCAATTATCACAATGTCAGCATCTTTACCGGGTTCTAAGCTTCCCTTGTTTCCGTCAACGTTAACAACTACCGCAGGGTTTATTGTCGACATTTTCACCGCTGTTTGCAGAGGCGTTCCAACCAATCTAATAATATTTCTTACTGCCTTGTCCATTGTCAGCGTGCTTCCAGCAAGGTCACCAGATTCTAATCTAGAGATCCCGTCCTTCACAATGATCGGTTGTTTACCCAGCGTATATTCGCCATCGGGCATACCTGCCGCTCGGATAGCATCAGTTACTAACACTACCTTTTCCGATCCTTTGACTCGAGTGAGAAGGCTCATCGCGGCGGGATGAACGTGGATGCTATCGCAGATTAGTTCTGCTGTCAGTTCATCATGAATAAGAACCGCCCCTACTACGCCAGGTTCTCTAGGATCAAAAACGCTCATTCGATTAAACATGTGGGTTGCATGCCTAGCGCCATGTTTTATGGCATCCACCGCTTGGGTGTAGGTGGCGTTTGAGTGGCCGATTGAAGCCACTATTCCTAATTCTCTCAGTCTCTGTATCAACATTTCGGATCCTTCAAGCTCAGGGGCTAATGTCACAAGCTTTACGGCACAGTCAGAAGCCTCCCATATCTCCTCAAATTCATCCATGGAGGGAAGCCTAACGTAATTGGCATCGTGAGCTCCGCGTTTGTCAAGATTGATGTATGGGCCCTCTAAATGGGCTCCTAATACCTCTGCACCATCTGTCCCCTTTTTCATTGCTGTCTTCACCGCTTTAATGGCCCTCAATAGTTTGGAGTGAGTTGCGGAAATGGTTGTGGGAACGAAGGAGGTTGTTCCGTGACTTGCCAAGAATTTCGCTATTTCCTTAACCGCCTCGTGAGACGCATCCATTAAGTCTCTCCCTTTGCCACCGTGGATATGAATGTCAATAAAGCCAGGTGCCACAATTTTGCCCGAGGCATCTATCACTTCGGCAGTTCTCGCCACTTTTATGCGGTTTTTCTGACCAACTGCTGTTATTTTTCCATCTTCAAAAACAACTACACCTTTTTCTATTGTTTTTGAGGGGGTTATCACCGTACCATTTTCAATCACGCCGGTCTTTTTCACTTGGTCTCTCCCGCCATATCATGAAGCAACTTCTGAAAGTAAAGGGCCTAAGGGACATATAGAAGTAGCTTTTTGCGAATATATAGGTCCACAATTCTTTAACTTTTAGACGACTCTTTTGCAGCTTTCGAGGTCGGGAATGACGTTTATATTTCGGTGAAACTTAAATAGTGGCGTATGACGCTATAGATGGGAGACCTAGGAAATATTCTCCAAAAAGATTCAAGAGCGTGTTGCTGGACCAACCATTTAAATGAGTTAAAGGAGACTTGAGTTATGCCTGATAAAGCGATTCTATATGAGGATGTGGATGGAGCCACCTACGAGGTTGAATTACCATTAACCTCGAATGTTG
>JAPUUO010000104.1 GCA_026967815.1 Candidatus Bathyarchaeota archaeon
TGGATTCCCATCTGCGCTATGTCTAGCGAGAGGTTTCTCCAGGCGGAAAAATCCTATATTAATAAAGAGGAAAGTCTCTCCATCACAGTTAGAACGTTTCTTCTTAAATTATTTGGAACACCCAACAGTTACATTAATTTCTTCCGAAGCAGAAGTAATGAATGCATGCCAAGCATTTCACTTGAAGCAATCTTCTTAACTTTAGTAGTTTTCATTATTTTCTTCGGTATACTAGTTGTCATCCTGTCTCTTAGGAAGAAAGAACGCTGTCCAGTGTGTGGAGCAACATGGCTTGAGAAAACTCCCAAGCAATGGACCATCTTCGGTATTCCCGTAACTTTTAGGAATATGCAATACAAGTATCGCTGTCGTAAGTGTCAACACGAATGGGAAGGTTAGACACAATTTTCTCTCTTTCTCCCATCAGCCTATCTCTTAAACAGACAATCAAAGAACATATTAGAATACAATTCACTAGAACCTTCTTCCGAAATCTTTAGTACAACCTGAAATGATATAATAGGTTAGAGAGGAAGAGATTCCATGAAGATGGTTATTGCCTTTGTTCTGCCATTGTTGTTTTTCAGTTTGATGAGCACTAGTATGGCTTCAATAACACCTGTTAAGGTAGAAAGAGTGAAGGATGTTTGCTTTATCAAGGTAAAAGGAGACCATCACACACAGTCATTCTTGTTCCACTATGATAACTTATCTCCTAATTCACAAACAGTTATTGCTCAATTTAAGCCACAATCGGGGTTGTGGTTTGCTATAGATGTAACAGTAATTGAAGGCGGTTCAATGGATGTAACATTGACAAGTGACTATGGAATGACCATGAATTTTCAGATAGAAGTTGATGGCGAGAAGATACTAGAGGATACGGTAGTTATTCCTCCACCACCATGAAAATTGCGCGCGCGCGTTGAAATCAGTTAATTGTTGATAAGACTCTGAAGGGCTACGAATTGGCTTCGTATGGTATCGCTGACTCTTGTGGAATCCTGTTGGATATGTGATACACCTCATGAAAGCGAGGAAAAAGCTGTAGTGCTGGGTCTACAATCTCTAACTTGAATGTACTTACACTGCATCCTTTAAGAGTCCAAGAATGTCCTCAACCGCAATCTTATCCTCTACGTCTAACACTTTCACTGCATCTTCTAAGGTTGTTACACAGAACGGACAGGCTGTGACTATAACCTCGGCACCGAGTTCCAGCGCTTCTTTAACTCGATTTACGGAAGGTCTCTTCTCAGGAGTCGCTTCCTCTGTCCAGACTCTCCCAGCTCCCCCGCCGCAGCAAAAGCTGTTCTCCTTTGTTCGCTTCATCTCATCGAGTTCTAGACCCTTTAGTGATCCAAGAATCTGCCTAGGAGCATCAAATATCTCGTTGCGCTTACCTAAGAAGCAGGGATCGTGGTAAGTAACCCTCTTCTTTATGGCTTTGGGAAGTTTGAATTTGCCGTGTTCGATGGCTTCGGCGACAAATTGCGTATAGTGTTGAACGTGAAGCCCAGCATCGCTATAGGGTTTATCATTCTTGAAGGTGTTGTAGCAGTGGGGTGACAAAGTCACGATTCTATCAGCATCGAGCTTCTCGAACATGGACACATTGTGCTCAGCAAGCATTTCGAACAATCCCTTTTCGCCGAGTCTGAGTATGTGATCTCCACAGCACCATTCTTCGGCGCCCAGTGTTGCGAAGTCAACGCCTAAGCCACCGAATATTGAAGCCATAGATCTAGCGACTTCTTGATTTCTCGGGTCATAAGCTGGAGAACACCCTACAAAGTATAAGACGTCGGCCTTCGTGGCCGTTGGAAATGTCTTAACTTTTAAGTCCTTAGCCCATTCCATTCTCTTGCTTGGATGCGTTCCCATGGGGTTGTGATATCTAATCACGCTTGTGAGTACATCTTTGACCGTTCTTGGAATAGCTCCTGTTTCGACCATGAGGCTGTGTTCATCAACTATCGAGGATGAAGAATCCACTTCTTTAGGACAAAACAGTGTGCAAGAGTTGCAGGAGGTGCACAGCCAGACGTTTTCGGCCATCGGCTTCAATCGCTCATCTATGCCTTCATCTCTTGAATCGGAGATAAACCGATAATTAGTGGCATAGGTAGAAGGTCCAAGGAATCTTTCATCTATCGCAGCGGGGCAGGCGGAATAGCAGATAGAGCACTTTATGCATAATGTCAAGTCCCAGTACTTTTTGAGCTCCTTGGGCGCTTGAATGAATTCAGTGGGCTTTTTGAGTTCATCTTCAGGCTTTATCAAAACATTCTTGATTCTATCATACCTGTCGAAGAAGGGTTGGATGTCAACAACGAGGTCTTTTATGATAGCCATGTTTTGCAGTGGCTCGATAACTAGTAAGTTAGATTCGAGATGAAGCACTTGAGTGTAGCAGGCTAACATCGGTTTGCCGTTGACCATGATTCCGCAGCTTCCACACACTCCCATTCTACATGAGTGTCTAAACGCAAGCGTCTCGTCAAAGTTGTCTTTGATGTACATTAAAGCGTCAAGTAGGGTTGTTCCCTTGCGAACAGGCATCTTATACGTGGACACGTAATGCTTTTTTTGTTTGGGATCAAAGCGATGTATCTTGAATTCAACAGTTTTCTCAACTTGAGAACTCATTCAAACACCTCCTAGTAGGCTCTCTTGGTTGGCGGCCACTTAGTAATCGTAACCGGAATGTACTCAAGCCTAGGTCCCTCTCTCGTGTAGTACGCTAAAGTATGCTTCAACCAGTTTTCATCGTCACGCTTCGGATAATCCGGCCTAGAATGAGCCCCCCTCGACTCTGTTCTGGCAAGGGCACCAGCGATCGTAACTTCAGCCAGATCCAACGTGAAATCAAGCTGCAAGGCGGCTGCAAGCCCAGTGTTGAATGCCCTACTTTGGTCCTCAACTCTTATGTCGTTGAATCGCTCCCTGAGCTTCCTCAGTTCCTTCAAGGCACTCTCGAGTTCGTCGCTTTTTCTGTAAATCCACACCTTCTCGCTCATGATACATCTCATTTCGTCTCTAATTACGGGAACCCTTTCATCACCTTCGCCACCTAGGATTTCGTCAAAGACTCTTTTTTCCTCTGCCGAGACTTTCTCACGTGGAACTTCTCGGAAGCTGTTTGACATGGCGTATTTGGCGGCTTCTTCGCCGGCAACCGCTCCAAAAACTAGGCAACCAGTCGTCGAGTTGGTGCCGAGCCTGTTTGCTCCATGCACATTCAAACAAGAACATTCGCCGGTGGCATAGAATCCCGAGACCGACGTTTCCGTTCTTATGTTGGCGTGAATGCCTCCCATGGAGTAGTGAGCAGCTGGCCTGATAGGTACAGGCTCCTTGACGGGGTCCACTCCGCTCAGTTTTGTTGCTACGTCGCGTATGAGCGGCAACCTTTCATTTATCTTCTCCTCGCCTAGGTGTCTAAGGTCCAAGGCTATGTAAGACCCGTATGGACCATCCAGTCCACGTCCTTCCTGAATCTCTGTCGTCTCTGCTCTGGCTACTATATCCCGTGGAGCTAGCTCCATCTTTTCAGGCGCGTAGCGTTTCATAAAACGCTCACCTTTAGCGTTGACTAAGTATCCTCCTTCGCCACGGGCTCCTCCAGTTATCAGGATTCCCGACGGAACAAGACCTGTGGGATGAAACTGAATGAATTCCATGTCTTTTAGAGGCACGCCAGCTCGATAGGCCATGGTCATCCCATCGCCAGTTGCTGTGTGTGAGAATGTTGTAAACTCGTATATGCGTGCGTAACCGCCGGTGGCCATTATGATGGCTTTCGAGCGGAAGACGTGTATTTCACCCGTCTTCAAATTTATGGCTGTCAAGCCTATTACTACGTTGTCCTCAACAATGAGGGAAGTAACAAACCATTCATCATAGAATGTTATGTTATCATATGCTGTGGCTTTTCCGTACAATGTATGCATTTCGTGAAACCCTGTCATGTCGGCTGCGAAACATGCCCTTGGGAAGCTGTGCCCGCCGAAGGGGCGTTGATTTATCTTCCCGTCATCGGTTCTGCTCCACGGGCATCCCCAGTGGTCTTGAGTGATTATCTCCTTAGGGGCTTGTTCGACAAAAAACTCCACAACATCTTGATCTGCAAGGAAATCGGAGCCTTTGACGGTGTCCCACGCGTGTAAATCATATGAATCACCATCTCTTAATACAGCAGCCGTCCCGCCTTGTGCGCAGACAGAATGCGAACGAACTGGGTAGACCTTCGATATCACTGCCACATCGATTTTACTGCTAGACTCTGCAGCAGCAACAGCCGCCCTTAGACCAGCCAAGCCAGATCCAACGATAACTACGTCATGAGTTAGCTTTTCCATTCAAATTCCCCGTTATTGGCTATTTGAAGAGAATCAACTTAATCTACAAAACACACGTTTAAAGCTTGCGCGTTGCAAAATCTCTTCAACAGAATATGCGCGCGTCTCAATTCGCTCGCAGAATGCTCACTATTCTCTATCATTTGATTCGATGTTGAATTAATGACTAGGAAAATTTCTTCCTCAAATAGGAAGAGAATAAGTAGGGTTATCTATTCGCATTGTTTGGTTCTAAGAAGGCTGATGGACATGGAAGACAAGGTTCGCAACCTGCGGAAAAAGCATGAAGGCTTTAAGCAAGGCAAGGAAGATGCGTTGACAGTTAGAAATGAGGCTAAGTTGGTTTTAGATGAGGCTAAGCGGACTGGGGATAGTGAGATTCTGGAAGAGGTTGGGGATATGCTTATAGAATTGGAATTTTCCATAGAAGATAATATGTGTAAGTGTCACAGAAAGTCTCCTAATTGCTAGCTTATTATATGCTCGGTTATCTTGAAGACACTGATTATTTTGGTTCTGCGGAAATTTTTCGGATTCTTGTCCTTCTCTTGATAAGTAACTTCGTTTGCACGCGCCACTTGTCTTTGTGCTGGAATGTTTTCAATTTAATCGCATTTCAATTTTTTTGGTTTTGATAGAACCGCGCATCCAAGAGTGGAACATCATTTTCCTTGCTTTTCCGGCTTGAGCCATACACGTGTTTAAGCCCTATGTCTCGATACATATTTTCAATTCATAAGCAATAATACAAGTGCCATACACGAATATTCGATGAAAACACTTGCCGTTACATGTAAAGTTGGACGCCGATGGCAAGTGCAATCTCGTAATACCGTGAAGGAAAGTAATTAGCATGTGTGAAAGAACGCAGACAATT
>JAPUUO010000105.1 GCA_026967815.1 Candidatus Bathyarchaeota archaeon
CTTCGTCCATCCAGACTCCCGGAACTTTAGCACTGTAGCAACCCATATGCGCTACGATTACCCTCACATTTTCAAAATCCTGAACTGTCGATTTCAGATACTTCGGGTTTGCGTCTTGAGAAAAATGCGGTTGCTCCCAGATGTAAGGATCGCAACCTGTGTGACACGTAATGATTTTTCTCTTCTTCTCGCAATATTCAAACAATTTCTCGATATTTTTCTTACCCATGACGGGGTTGAAGAACTGAAGCGTAGGGATGAGTTTTATTCCCTTCAAGTTGAGACGGTCTATCTCCTTTATCTTTTCCTCCACATAGGCTTGGCTCTTGGATAGATCAATGGATCCGAAGCAAACAAATCTGTCAGGGTGCCTTTTCACAAAGCCAGCAACTTGCTCATTATCAATTCTCGCCAATTCAAGAAAAACTTTTAGCTCTTCTATAACTTTCTTTACATCGAAAAAATACATGTCTAAGAGGCGGTTATGAATCATTTCTTTTATGTCAAGTCTGTCAAGACCCGTGGGATCCACGTCTAACGCTAATAGGACGGCGACGTCTACGCCTGCTTTATCCATTTCCGTCAGCAGATGATCGTCTGTCATGAGCGCAAATGGATGAAGATGGACGTCTACAACTTTGTCAGTCATCGATGTTGACTCCTTCCATGATTTTCTGCGTCCAATATAGTCTATCTCATGACAATAAGTCTTCTCTAACAGTCAGGGCGCGCCAGCATAAGGAGCTTCAAACTTGATGTCCTATTGGGAGTCTGAAATAGGGGCACGTGTGATATTGGGATATTTGCTCAGCGCTCCTAAGGCTCTCACGCATCGTTCGATGGATGGGTAAACAGGAACGCTCATATCTTCCAGTTGTTTAGTCCATAAGTCCACCAGGTCTTTGGAGCCTATAAAATTCATTGCGAAGGGTTTGTCAGGATACTTTTCTTTGATCTCTTTCACGGGTCCTTCAACATCAAAGGCAAACATCGGGGACGAGGGTAAAACGCATACGGCGCAATCAACATTTTCGTCCCCTAACACTCCTCCCAACGATATTCGTAGACAATCTTCAGGACCCACAGACTCGAAGAGCATCTCACTGTCGAAGGGATTCTTAACTCTAATCCACGACGGTAAGTAAGATTCGATATGCTTCACCGTTTCATCAGACAATTTAGCTACATCTAAACCATATTCTGCAGAATAATCAGCCGCCATCACACACCCTGCCCCGGTCATACTTACTATTCCAATTCTGTTGCCCTTCGACAAGGGCTGTAGGGCAAAGGCTTTCGCTAAATCCATCAACTCTTCAAAATCCTTCACACGAATTGCTCCTACCTTCTTGCATACAGCGTCAAATATTTCATCTTTCACCACTAAAGAAGCAGTGTGGGACATGGCAGCCTTCACGCCAGCCTCTGTTATTCCGGATTTCAGAATTAGAACCGGCTTTTTCTTCGCTGCCTTCCGAACCGCCTTCAGAAACTTTCGCCCGTCTTTAACTCCTTCTAGGTATATGACTATAACCTCCGTATCTTCGTCATGAGCCAAATATTCCAACGCGTCAGAATCATCCACGTCAGACTTGTTGCCGAGGCCAATAACCTTACTCAAACCAAAAGGCTCCGCGGATAATATCCACCAAAAAGCGGCTGCAGCAAACAAACCGGTTTGGGCGATGAAAGCTACGTTGCCTTTCCTCAAATTCGGAAGAGGCGCAAAAGACGTTGTGAAACCGTTGGAAGTATTAAGAACGCCGGTGGTGTTCGGTCCAACGATTCTGATTCCAGCCTTCCTTGCCGTCTCAACGATTTCCCGCTCAAACCTGACTCTTTCGCCCCCAGCCTCACGAAATCCTGAAGACAATATCACAACACCCTTGACACCTTTCTTTGCACAATCTCGCACAACTTGGGGCACGGAAGGTGCTGGAACAATTATTGCAACCACTTCAACTTCGTCTGGAATGAGATCTACGCGAGGATAGGCCTTTAGTCCCAACACCTCATCTGCCTTCAGGTTCACTGGGTAGACCTTACCCTTATACCCCAAATCTATGAGATTCAACACTACATAATGACCAAACTTAAGGGGATTGTTTGTGGCACCTACCACAGCCACGCTTCTGGGTTCGAAAAAGAAAGAAATATCGCTTGTTCTTTGCGAAGTCGAAGACATGTTAATCACCCATACCATGAGAACCTATGGAAAGGGACTCCAACTGATTTAAACATGTCGACTCAGCTCCAAATCGTCGAAAAGTCGATTTAGCTTTCAAAAGTCTAAGGTTATAAATTAAAAAGCAACAGTGTACTTTTAAGATTGTGAGTGGACAAGGTTGGCTGAAGTTTCTGGAATTACAAAAAGAGATGAGCACGCGCGCGCGTGATTGCCTATGGCCATCGCAAAAATAAGGAAAAGAGACGGAAGAGTTGTCGACTTCGACTCCAGCAGAATCAGAGATGCTATTCACAGGGCTCTAGTTGCCGTTGAACTTGAGGATGGAGAAAGGGCTGAAAGCGTAACTAGAGAGGTTGTTGAGCTTTTGGAGGAAAGATTTAGGGAGAGGATTCCGTCGGTTGAAGATGCGCAAGATATTGTTATAGAAGTTCTAAAGAGAAGCCACTATGCAAAAGTTGCAGAGGAATATCAAGATTACCGGAAGAAGAAGGAAGAGATAAGAAAACTAAAAGGGAAATTGGGAATAATAGAACCGAAATTTACAGTTAACGCTCTAGAGGTTTTGAGAAAAAGATACCTTTTGAGAGACGAGACGGAAAGAATTGTAGAAACTCCGACTCAAATGTTTAAGAGAGTTGCCAAAACAGTGGCGAGAGTCGACGAGAAATATGGAGCAGAATCGAATGAAAGCGAAAAGATTTTCTATAGTATGATGACGAAGCTAAAAGCTATCCCCAACTCTCCAACCCTTTTCAATTCGGGAACAGAGATCGCCCAGTTATCTGCATGTTTCGTCTTACCTGTTGAGGATTCCTTGAAAAGCATTTTCACCGCAGTAAAAAATATGGCTCTAATCGAACAGACTGGCGGAGGGGTTGGCTTCGATTTTTCTAGGCTAAGACCCAACGGAGACATCGTCAGATCAACTAAGGGAGTAGCATCAGGCCCTGTGAGTTTCATGCGGGTTTTTGATACCGCCACGGAAGTCATTAAAGCTGGTGGAAGAAGAAGAGGCGCCATGATGGGAGTTCTGAGAGTTGATCACCCAGACATCATTGAGTTTATGACTTCCAAACAAAAGCCGAGTTTTCTTTCAAACTTCAATATTTCAGTTGCTGTTACCGACGATTTTATGAAAGCTCTTGAAGTAGACGAAGAATATTGGCTAGTCAACGCTAGAAATGAGGAAAGGGTAAGAAAGCTTAAAGCTGAAGACGTTTGGGATTTGATGACAAAATCAGCTTGGGCTAGTGGAGACCCAGGGGTTCTTTTTATTGATGAAATTAACAGATATAATCCAACTCCTCAGATTGGAAGAATTGAGTCGACAAACCCTTGCGGCGAGCAGCCTCTCCTTCCCTACGAATCCTGCAATTTAGGTTCAATCAATCTTTCGGGGATGGTTGAGGACGGAAAAATAGACTGGAAAAAACTTAGAGAAACTGTTGGAAACGCTGTTCACTTTCTTGACAATGTTATAGACGCAAACAAGTATCCTTTGAAGGAAATAGAGGCGGTAACAAAAGCCAACAGAAAAATAGGCTTGGGCGTCATGGGATTTGCAGACATGCTTATCAAAGTCGGCGTTCCTTACAATTCTGAAGAAGCTTTGCAACTCGCTGAAAATCTAATGAAATTCATTGAAGAAGAAGCCCGTAAGAAATCTGTGGAGATTGGTGAAGAAAGAGGTTCTTTTCCAAACTTTGAAAAAAGCGTTTGGAAAGACAGGTACAGCGCTATGAGAAACGCCACAGTAACAACGATAGCGCCAACAGGAAGCATAAGCATAATAGCTGGATGCTCTTCCGGAATTGAACCGATATTTGCAATTTCCTTTATAAGAAACGTTTTAGATGGAACAAGGCTTTTTGAAACTAACCCCTTGTTCGAAATAATAGCGAAGAAAAGAGGGTTCTACAGTGCCAAACTTCTCGAAGAAATAGCAAAAACAGGTTCGGTTCAGAAAATTGACGGCGTACCAGAAAATATTAAGAGGCTTTTTGTTACAGCCCTCGATATCGAGCCTGAATGGCATGTTAGAATGCAAGCAGCATTTCAAAAGTACACGGACAACGCCGTTTCAAAAACGGTTAACTTGCCAAATAAGGCAAGGATTGAAGATGTCAGAAAGGTTTTCAAACTTGCTTGGAGGCTGAAATGTAAAGGAGTCACCGTATTCAGGTATGGAAGTAAGCCAGAGCAAGTTCTATACATAGGAGAAGTAAAAACCAAGGAGCGGAAATTTGTGACTGCAGAATCAGAATATGCAGGTGGATGCCCAACCAAAACTTGCCCATTTCCAGGCTAACTTTACGAACTGAACATATGCCCGAAATTGGTGGAAATACTAAACAAAGTTGCGCGCGCAGATTTGGGCACGACAGCTTTTTGTCCTTCTTTTAAAAATTGGAAGATTGTGTGAACCTGTTTGCCATGTTGTTGAAAGTTTTTCCCTTACCAGAACCCAAGTGGGAACATTTTGCCCATTGTTTGGACGGCTAAAGCTTTTGTGTTAGATATGACCTAAAAATCAGAACGAAGCGTTAAAGGGAACACAGGGATCCATCGTGAAAACAAGAGAGCTAAAAGCGATAACAACTGCGCTACAAGAGTTAGGACTAAGTTATGAGGATACCCTCGAAGCCATGAAAGGGGTAGCCAAAGATTTGCGCTCTACCAGAAGCTTATGGAGGGATGGCGATAAGTCAAGGCTCGTTAAAATCGGCTTGGCCCTAATAGCTTGTCCAGAGCCTACCCCAATAAGCGAAACTTTAGGCGTCTTCGTTTTATCTTTGGGGATAATTCAGAATAAAAGGAAAAACTCAACCCTACATATAGAAGACGTATACAAAACTTTTCAAGACGTGAATAGAAGTTTACTGAGAACTGGACAAGAATTCGGTCAGTAATTGATTCTTTTTTCCAGATAGCTCTTCCAAGATGAATGCTCGCGCTTTTGCTTATATGATGGCTTGAAAAAGAATGTATGTCATTATCAAAATTATGCCACCGACTTGTGACACGCCACCTCTTG
>JAPUUO010000106.1 GCA_026967815.1 Candidatus Bathyarchaeota archaeon
ACTAACCGCAGAAGAGTTAGGAATAAACCTTGTGTACATTCCCTTCCGTAAGGTTGCCATTCGCCTAGATGAAGACGGATATAGCGTCAGGAGCAAGGGAGAAAACTATTCCAAAGTCATCGAAGATGTAACGGTGATATTAAACAGGGCACAGAGCAAAAATCGCAGGTTCTTCGCAGTAAACGTGTTAGAAGCCTTCGGTAAAAGTGTGATAAATCCTTTGTCTGTCGAATACGTTTGCTTCAGCAAATTGAGGACTCTACTTCATTTCTGGAAGGCTGGAATCAAAACTCCTCGAACGGTCTACGTTCCATGTGATTCCCATGAACCTATGGCTGGTGGAGGCGAGATCCGTAACGAGGACGAAATCGCTGATCTAATGCAACAGGAACTCGGCAATGGAAGCATCGTGATTAAACCGGACGCTGGCACTCACGGAAAAAATGTTAGACTCGCCAGAGAACGAAACGATCTTTTAACAATTCTGAGAGAAACCGAACCATCAATAACAAATCCAGTAGGTATTCTCGCTCAAAAACTTGTTCAAAAATGGTTCTACGACTTGAGAATAATAGTCACCAAAGAAAGTGAGAAAGCACCAGACTGTCATCCAATGGCGTTAGCAAGGGCTGGGTTCAAAGACTTCAGGACAAACACCTTCCTAGGCAATATGGTATTTGGCGTCAACTTGCCGCCCCACATTAGGGATGTCGCGGTTAAGTGTGGCAAAGCCATTGGAAAAAACGGTAAGGCTTGGCTTTTAGCCTTCGACGCGATGATTGACGTGGGTGAAGAGAAAATTTGTGACGATGAGTACGTCAAGGCAGAGTTCGAAAAACTTGGGCCGTCCTTTGATGCGGTAAAAACGATTAAGCGTGATAAAAACAAAAAGAGGGACTTTTCGAGTTGGAACAAGAAACTGGAAGAGACTTTTCAGAATTACAAAAGCCAAGAAGCGTATGAGAACATTAAGAAAATAATTGAAGAAAGCGTCGAGAGAAATAAGAATAAAATAATGTTCCATGAAGCAAACGCCTGTCCTGAATTCTGGGAACAAACTAGACTGGCTGCCGGAATCAATTTGGCAGTGCCGTTACTCAAAGGCGCCCAGAGCATTATCGAATCTGATCATGGAGGATGAAGAGAACGTGAGAGTAGGGATCATCGGCGGCTCAGGATACGTTGGCGGAGAACTTCTACGTCTACTACTTCCCCATCCACAAGTAGAAGTCACAACAGTTGTTTCCCGAAAAAACGCTGGTGAATATGTTTTCAATGTTCATCCAAACCTCAGAGGAGCTACGAAGCTGAAGTTCCTTCCCTTAGATTTTTCTGGCATCGCAAAAAATTGTGACCTAGTGTTCATGGCGACGCCCCATGGCAGTTCAGTAAATCTTGTTCCCAAACTGCTGGAAATGGGGCTACAGGTTATTGACATGAGCGCAGATTTTCGCTTGAAAAATCCTTCTGATTATGTTAAATGGTACGGGTGGGAACATGCTCATCCAGAGCTATTGAAAGAAGCAGTTTATGGTTCAACCGAGCTTCATCGTCAAGAAATAAAGAAAGCCCGCCTCATAGCGTGTCCAGGATGCATGGCAATTGCAACAATCCTCGGATTAGCTCCAATAGTGAAGGCTAACATTATAGAAAAAGACAGAATTGTGGTCGACGCGAAAATCGGTTCTTCAGGCGCAGGCAGGAATCCTTCCCTTTCATCTCATCACCCGGAAAGGTTTGGAGGGGTAAGACCCTACAAAACGGTGGGTCACAGGCATATCGCGGAAATGGAGCAGGAACTTAGCCTTCTCACAAATGAGCCCGTAACAATTTCTTTTTCTCCTCACGCCGTTAACATAGTTCGAGGCATTCTCTCAACAATTCACGTTTTCCTCACGAAACCCTTAACAATCAAAGAGGTTTGGAAGATTTATCGTTCACACTACCAAGGAGAACCGTTCATACGTTTCGTGAGATACAAGAAGGGACCATATCGGTTGCCCGACCCTAAAGTTGTGATGGGCACGAACTTCTGTGACATCGGCTTTGAACTAGACCCCCGCGCTAACCGGCTAATCATATTGTCGGCAATCGACAACATTATGAAGGGAGCAGCTGGTCAAGGAGTTCAATGCTTAAACGTTCTTCTCGGCGTTGACGAAAAAACCGGGTTAGAAAGCATGGGTTTTCATCCGATGTGATAACGATGTTAATCGTGGTGAAGGTGGGCGGAAGCATACTAAAAGGAGTTTCTTCCGAACTTGTTTCCGACATAAAAAATGTTCTTTCCAATAACCAAATCGTTCTTGTTCACGGTGGAGGAAAAGAAGTCACTGAAATAGCGTCTAAACTGGGCAAGAAACAGGAGTTTGTGGTTTCGCCAGATGGTTTCAGCAGTCGATATACCGACAAGGAAACCATTGAAATATTTACGATGGTCATGGCGGGAAGGATCAACAAGCAAATCGTTTTAATCCTTCAGAGGCAAGGCATATCGGGTGTGGGTCTCTCCGGCTTAGATGGTCTCCTCATGCGGGCGAAACGGAAAAAACGGCTGGTCATTGTTGATGAACGGGGAAGAAAAAGAGTTATCGATGGGGGATACACTGGGAAGATAACTGAAGTCAACGCTCCTTTGTTGCGGCTTCTAATAGACAATGGTTATGTTCCAGTCATGGCGCCGGTTGCCATGGGCGAAGAATTTGAACCCCTTAACGTGGATGGAGACCGAACAGCGGCTTACGTTGCTGGAGCTCTAAAGGCAGATCGACTTATCCTGCTAACAGATGTTGAGGGCTTGATACTTGACGGCAAGCTAGTTTCAAAGCTGAGTGTTTCTGAGGTAAAGGAGGTCCTTCCTAAGATTGGACGAGGCATGATCACCAAAGTCTACGCAGCCATGGAAGCCCTCAACCAAGGCGTCGGCAAAGTCTTAATCTCCCCCGGACTCGAAAAGTTGCCAATCTCCTCTTCGTTGAAAAATGAATGTGGTACCGTGATAAGCCGTGAATGAAAAAGACATCATAAACCTTGAAGAAAAACTGATGGCAAACGTATACGCCAAAAGATCATTGGTCCTTACCAGAGGCAAAGGAGCCCTAGTCTGGGACATCAACGGCAAAGAATACGTAGACTGCACCGGCAGCTACGGAGTCTGCGTAGTTGGCCACTCCCACCCGAAAGTTGTAGATGCGGTAAGGAGGCAGGCGGAGACCCTCATTTCTTGTCACTCATCCTTCTACAACGACGTCAGATCAGAGCTCTTGCTAAAGATTACCCAAATAACCCCAAAAGTTCTTAGCAAAGTTTTTCTCGCCAACAGTGGCGCTGAGGCAGTTGAATGCGCCATCAAAGTAGCCCGTAAATTCTCCGGAAAGCCTGAGATAATTGCTATGATGGGAGCTTTTCACGGGAAAACCATGGGCGCCTTATCCGCAACTTGGGATAAGAAATATCGTGAGCCCTTCAAACCCCTGGTTCCTGAGTTTAAACATGTCCCTCCAAATAATCCCGAAAAGGTGAGGGAGGCTATTACAGAGAAAACCGCTGCCATACTCGTGGAACCAATTCGAGGAGAAGGTGGAATTAGAATCCCTCCGAAAGATTTTCTTTCAGGTCTAAGAGAAATTTGTGACGAGACAGGTGTTCTTCTGATCTTCGATGAGGTTCAAACAGGGTTTGGCCGTACCGGAAAGTTCTTTGCGTTTGAACATTGGAATGTTGTTCCGGATATTCTATGCCTTGCAAAATCGGTTGCAGGGGGGCTTCCCATAGGCATGACAATTGCGAAGGAAGATGTCATGTCTTCCTTCAAGGTTGGGGAACACTCAACCACCTTCGGCGGAAACCCATTGGTCTGCGCGGCTGCTTGCGCTGCTATTGATGTTTTGGTTGAGGAGAAGCTTCCAGAAAGGGCAGCCACGCTGGGAAGATACTTTAAGGAAAAGCTAGAGGATCTGCAGGCTAGACATAGAGTTGTTAGAGAGGTTCGTGGACTGGGTCTTATGATTGGAATGGAATTTCGATTCGACGTTTTGAACATAATTCTCAAATCTATGGAGCGGGGGGTCCTCGTCCTTGACGCGGGTAGAAATATTCTGCGATTCTTACCGCCTTTAGTCATTAAAAGAGAACACATTAACAGAGTGATTGCCGTCCTTGACACGGTCATGGAAGAGGAGAAAGAATGAGCGCCTATTCGGTTAGTCTTCTAACTAGAATGTTGGAGATTTACAGCCCGTCTGGTAAGGAAGAAGAAATCTCCAACTTCCTCGCCAAGGAAATGGAGAATCTAGGTTTTCGTGTTCGTAAGGATGAGGCTGGAAATGTAATCGGCGAAATCGGGCAGGGAAAACCGGTTATTCTGTTGTGCGGACATATGGATACTGTTGAGGGCTACATCCCGGTGCGGGTCGAAGATAATAACTTGTATGGCAGAGGAGCTGTCGATGCAAAGGCACCTCTCGCTGCAATGATCGTAGCCGCGTCAATTTTCGCTAAGGAAAACTTTCCAGGCAAAATACTTGTCGTAGGCGTGGTTGATGAAGAAGGTTCAGGTAGAGGAATAAAACATTTCATCAAAGAAGAAATTCAACCAGATTACGCCATATTTGGAGAGCCAAGCGGCATCGGAAAAATAGTCTTTGGGTATAAGGGAATTCTAAACATTAAAATAACGTGTGAGACTCCCTCAGGGCACTCTGCTGCTCCTTGGCTTTTCGACAACGCCATTGATAAGGCTATGGAACTTTGGAGGCAAATTCGAAAGCTCCATCTGCGTGAAGAGAAGTTGAGAAGCCGCTTCTACTCCATCACCTCCTGTCTGACCAAAATAAATGGAGGCAACTCTTCTTCCATGATCCCTTCAAAATGCGCCATTTATGTTCAACTTCGAATTCCGCCACAATTCACTCCTGAACAGGTTTTCAACGAGGTCAAAAAGAAAATTGAGCGATATCAGGCTACTAATCCAAAAGTTTCTGTGAAAGTGGAAATGAAAGATGTAGCCAACGCCTTTGAAGCGGATCGAAGGTCAGTCCTTGTCCGAGCTCTAGCTTGGGCTATTAGGAAAACAACGCTTAACTACGCTTCTTTCTCGAGGAAGACGGGAACCGGAGACATGAATGTTCTTGGCAATGCCTTGAAAATACCAGTGGTTACATATGGACCCGGTGACTCTCGTCTAGACCACACCCCTAACGAACACA
>JAPUUO010000107.1 GCA_026967815.1 Candidatus Bathyarchaeota archaeon
CCACTAAGAATAGCGTGGAAAACAACATCGCGACGGATTCCATGCGATAAGAATAAGCTGGCTTCGATGCATTCGTGAACTATGTCTAATCTGCCTGCGTCTCTTAGATTTGAAAATCTTGAGGCTGTCTTGCCCTTACGGGAATAAACAATAAATTCGCGCCGATTCAACCCCTCAGTCTTCCCTTTTCTTTTTCGCTGTCTTTTCATCCATTTCCTTGATCTCTGCGACCATTCTTCTGAACTCGGCTTCGTCTTTCCATCTTTTTAACTGGTCTTCAATAGTTTTTTCATGAGCATTTTTAGGATCCAATCCCTTTCCTCGGTAGTGGATTTCTCGAAGCTCATGGAAGAGGATGTACTCTTCATATGGTCTCCACATTTCAGAGATCCAGATCTCGTTGAATGGTATTTTGAGGTTTTTCGCTGCGTTGGTGACGATGTGTTTCCCACTGCTTTCCACATTGTACGTAGCAATATAGTCGGCTATGACCTCGTGACGTACATACCTAATAATGTATCCCAACTTCTTAGCTTGCAGCCTACTCTCCATCTTCTTTCCAACCTTCTGCACACGCTCTCTGAAATTCAGCCTCTGTCAAAAACATCTTACGTCCACTCCCTACATGACCCTTCCTGTCTAAGCCAGAATCCAGAAGCAACTGCAAATATTCTTCCACAAGTTTTTCCTCGGTCCAGATTCTAACGCGTAGAGTGCTACCAGCTCTCTCATCTATACATGTTAATTCATAATATCATACCCAAGGCTATCGTGAACCGAGACTCCCCACTGTGTAACGAAGACACTCCATGATAAAAAAGAGATATAGCTCAATATCTTCAACGGTTTTTTCCCAGTAAAAGCTTTCAAGCTTCATTGCAATATTGAAGCGCGCGCTCAGATCAACATTCAACGAACATGCTCTCCCAGCACGCTTCATGATAGAAACTGCGACTTTTTTTCTGCGAAACATCTTTGGATAGACACTCATGACGCGCTTGGAAATTATTTGATCGCCAACTCTCAGAAGCTCTCCACAACGTGCGCATTTAAGAACCCCAAAACGCGTGGAATGGCTTTTGAAAACCGCTTCAGACAGAAATATCTTTTTAGCGATGCCCATGTGATCACGCGCGTGCGTGACAGCAATACTACTGAAATAGAGCGATTTTAAGACTTTAATTTGAGAAAGAAAATCCTTTCAAGGAGATTGCCTGTACGCATACCAAGATTTTCAGTATCTGGGTTTCACCAATAGAACGATGTAATCTGAATACACCTCTGAAACCACAATTTCTATACCAAGGTCACTGTAGATGGCGCCTTCTACCGCCCCATAATATCTAAACTCACCGAGTGGTGTTAAGACCGTGACTTGATTGCGCGTGTACACAAATGAATATTCATTGCCGTCAAATTCTACTTTCGGAACCTGCCCTCTGACAACAACCACTTTTGTATATTCTGATCGCTGCATGAAATTTTGTAACGCTGAAAATATAATTGATCCATTCAAAATAATGACAACTAAAATGATCACGAATGTCACAAGAAATGCTATCCTCATGATAGATATTCTCTTCTTCCGCTTTAGCCTCTTTGTAGACACTCGGTGAAAGCGTTTCCACCCATATCCACAGTCCAGACATTCAAAGGCATCATATTGATCCCGAGAAGCCGTAGTCCTCAATCTTTCTGAACCACACTGTGGGCAGTCGGCTGATGTTCCTGTTAGACTTGATGTATCTCGACTCCACTCTCCCTCTCCGAGCTCTTCCATTTTTTCCTTTGTATACACATAGTCAGGGTGTCCATCCTTATTTTTCCAGTTTCTCCTAATGAAATCTTTCCATGCCAAATCCTTGATTGTTACCTGAGTAGGACTGAATACAGACACTTTTGGCTCTAAATGCTTCTTGCAAAACCATCTTTCACAATAACTGCACGGGTATACTTTCTTCTTTGAAGAAACTTCCTCACTAACCTTACATACCGGACATACATCCAAACGATATCTTCGTCGGGACATATCAAACAATCAAACATAGGGTCCTTCTCTCCTTAAATTCATTCCTTTTTCCTTCAGTCCGATTTCTTCCCCTCTTTCGCTTCTTCATTCGAAGCTCGCAGTGAAAAAATAGTTTATTGCAATTCCAAGATTGTTGTGCACGTACGCACGCATACTGAAGAGCGCGCGCGCATCTTCACAATGAACGTGTTAAAAGCCTTATCTGAAGCTTTTGATTTTGACAATTCCTAATATCTCAAATTATCCAATAAGCAAAAAATGTGTGTTCACCACACCGGTTTTTGTTTGTGCAGAGAAAATCGAAGTTGTTTTCGAGATTGTAACCACGGGTTTCGCAGAACGAGACTCACGGTGAACTACGTGATGCAACAAGAATAAATATGGCAAGACATAAACCAAAAGGGCAAACATGAAGAGATGATCAAATGTCAACAGGTTTCGAGAAACTGAGGACCGACACTCAACTTCAGAACCACTGGATCAGAAGATTCATTGCGATGATTATCGACGCCATAATAGGTGGAATTGCCGGTTGGATTCTCACGTTGATTCTGTCTTTGCCATTTTCGATAATCGGAGTGCCGTGGGGATGGGGATTCGCATCATTTATAATCGGAGGAGTTATCTGGTTTCTTTACGCTTCGTTTTCTGAATCCTCAATGGGATGGACAATAGGCAAACAGATAGTCACCCTCAAGGTAAGAACTGTTGAAGGTAGAATCCCAACAATAGACGTAGCGTTTATCCGAAACATCAGCAAAATTTTCCTGCCGTTGTACCTTCTCGATGTAATAATCGGTCTAGCAACACCTGGAGAACCAACCCAGAAATACACTGACCGCATTGCGGGAACAATCGTTGTTTCTGTCGTCCCCGCAACGACAACAAATGTAACCGCTACACCCAGCCTTACTTCTGTACCCTAGGCAGGTGGCAATCCTTCTGAGGCTGTGAGAAAACTGCTGCTCGAGAGAGCTGGAAAAGTCCAGAAAGAATCAATCCTGAAGTTAAGAAGAATACAGTCTGTTTGGAGGCGAGAATGACTTCCTATAAAACGGTCCAAGTAACATCTAGTGAGGTCAATTGATTGATTCTCCGATTGAGACGGCAACATGTAGATTTCTTGAGAGAAGAAGCTCGAAAGGTGGATCCCGTTGAAGCCTGTGCCATGCTTTTCGGCAAACTCGGCCCAGAAGAGGCTGTAGTGAAAAAGATCGTGACGACTCCGAACAAGTTGCAGTCCACTACAAGATTTGAAATAGACCCTGAAGCGTTTGCCAAAGCTTTCACTGAAGCAGACCAAGAAGGGCTAGACTTTATCGGGATGTTTCATTCCCACCCAGCACCTGAGAAGCCGTCGATAACCGACCTCAAATACATGAAACTTTGGGGCGACGCCATTTGGCTGATATTGTCTTCAACTAGCGGGCACCTCGCCGCCTATCAGATGACCAATAGCAAGGTCAGCGAAATTGCCATAAGAATAAGGTAGTTAACAGAGTATTTTGGAAGAGGACTGCGTGTGGAAACTACAACTAGAGACATCACCAAATTAAATTTGAATGATATTCCAGAGACGTGTAACCGCTGCATTTACTGGAGCTTTCCAGAAGAATTCGAAAAATCACAGGCAGAGCTTCCCAGAAGGAAGCAAGAGCTGATAGCGAAGAAAAGACAGTGGATACTTCAAGCTCTAAAGAAGTTTGGAAGCTGTGGCAAAATTCTTTACCACAATAACCTGCCAGTGGGATACGCTGAATATGGGCCACCAAACCGCTTTCCACAAATCAGAGAGTACAAGTCTCAACCTATAGGCGAAATAGAAGATGGTGTCGTTTTCCTCGCTTGCCTCTACATTGCCGACCAAACTCTCAGAAGAAAAGGCTTAGGCGAAGAACTTCTAGAACGCATTATTGCTGACTTGAAAAGACGAGGTTTCAAGACTATAGAAACCTATGCTCGAACGGGCTCATCAGAGAATCCTTCGGGACCAGTTGAAATTTATTTGAAAAGAGGATTTCACATAAAAGATGAAACTGACCCTGAGTTTCCAGTAATGAGGTTCGACCTTCAAGCCCACAGTACGTAGCCAAAAGAAAAGAAAGGTGCAGCTAACTTACAAGCGGAATGCTATCTTTCTAGTCGCTCAGGGCGTTCAGGCATAGGTCGTTTTGGGCACAGGGGACATGCTTTCTCCAGAATGTAAGTTGGCGTCAGATCGGTTTCCAACTCTTTCATAACATCATAAACAGAGCATTCCATCTCTGGAGCAAAGATGCATTTCATTTTACCACCAGAATTCATTAATGAAACATTCAGTTAAAATGCTTATGCCCACCCGTGTAACTTTGACGTCTCCGGTAGACCTGTACCTGCACATGGGAATATGAGAAGATGGTCCCGCTTAGCGTAGCATGTCAATGTTAGCCTTATCATAGTTCGGCCTAGTCTATGAATGCGGGCACAAAGCTTTTATTTCATTGGATTCGAACCATTGGGCGAGGAATCATAGAATGGAGCTAGAAACAAGCAAGAACCTAGGTGGAATAGGAGCAATATTGCTTGTCATAGGATTTCTGGGGTTCATTGGGTCAGCCTTTTCAGGCATACTCAGCCTAGTCGGGTTAATACTGGTGTTGATAGCGATGAAAGGCTTGTCTGACCATTACGGGGAAGCCAGCATATTCAACAACTCGCTCTACGGTGTCATCCTATTGATTGTAGGCGGAGTAGTTTCTGTGGCAGCACTTATTGTGACAGCCTTAAGTCTTATCAAGGATGTCTTGGGTATCGAACTTTCTACAGCTATTAGCGACCCCACAGCTTTCTCAAGAATTGATTGGACAGAAGTAGTCACTGAAAACCTTATTGCTTATGCAGGAACGATGGTAGGAATTTTGATTGTACTCTTCATATTCGTTGTTGTCGCAGCCATTTTCTACAGGAAATCGCTAAACACGCTTTCTTCAAAGTCTGGGGTAGGGATGTTTTCTACTGCGGGGCTAGTATTGCTGATCGGCGCTGTTTTGACGATAATCTTGATAGGGGTCATCATTATCTGGATCGCGCTAATACTGCTTGCTGTCGCCTTCTTCAGGATCAAGCCAGCGATCACCCAACCAACGCCATCAACATCGCCACCGCCTTCAGGAT